>SHYV01000130.1 GCA_009692605.1 Myxococcales bacterium | reverse complement strand
ACGCCAACGAAGGGACGAGCACCGACCTCACGACCGACTGCAACGACGCGTCGGCCACGATCTACCCGGGCGCCACGGAGACGGTCGGCGACAGCATTGACCAGAGCTGCGACGGGACGGAGACCTGCTACGACGACGATGACAACGACGGGTTCCTCGACGCCACCGCCGACACCCGCGTGTCCACCGACACCGACTGCACCGACGCCAACGAAGGGACGAGCACCGACCTCACGACCGACTGCAACGACGCGTCGGCCACGATCTACCCGGGCGCCACGGAGACGGTCGGCGACAGCATTGACCAGAGCTGCGACGGGACGGAGACCTGCTACGACGACGACGACAATGACGGCTACCTCGACACCACCAGCGATGCCCGCGCGTCCACTGACACCGACTGCGCCGACGCGAACGAGGGCACGAACACCGACCTCACGACCGACTGCAACGACGCGAGCTCATCCGTCAGCCCCGCGGGCACCGAGACCTGCAACGACGTCGACGACGACTGTGATGGGTCGGCCGACGACGGTCTGACGCTCTTCTACACCGACAGCGATCTGGACGGGAACGGCACCGGCACCGGCGACTGCTCGATCACCACCGCCGTCACCAGCTCCACGGACTGCGACGACACGGACAAGTACGTCTACACCGGCGCGCCCGAGCTCTGCGACGGCCAGTACAACAACTGCACGGGCAGCGGCTCGTGGACCACCGCGAGCGAGTCCGGCAAGTCGTCGATCCAGAACGGCACGACCTGGACCGACAAGAGCACGTCGCTCACCAGCAGCGCCGGCACCGCCGGCACCGTCGCGCTCGCCAGCAGCGACACGCTGTACCTCTGCGGCACGACCACGATGTACGGGCGGATCACCGCCAGCAGCGTGACGGCCACGGTCACCGCCCAGAACGGCGCACCTACGCTGAACGGCGGCACGTCGTCCGGCAGCACTCTCTCGGTGAGCGGGGGCGCAGTCACGGTCTCGAACCTTACGCTCGCGGGCGGCAGCGGCACGGGTGACTACGGCGGCACGATCTACGCCGTCGCGGCCACCGCTCCGAGCGCGGGCACGTACACTGTGAACCTGTCGGCGGACACCATCCAGTCGGGCAGCGCGAAGTTTGGCGGCAACATCGCCGTGGACGATTTCGCGAGCGTGAAGCTCACCAGCAGCACGGTCACCGGCGGCACGGCCTCTCAGCAGGGCGGCGGGATCTGGATGGACACCAACGCGCGCCTGGAGACGGCGACGAGCTCAACGATCAGCGCCAACACCGCCGGCACCTTCGGGGGCGGGCTCTACATGTCAGGCGGCACGCTGGTATGCGGTCCGACCACGTTCTCGACCAACACCGCGGGCACCAGCGGCGGCGGGGCCTATCAGGCCGGCGGGACAGCGACGCTGACCGGCACATCCGGCTCTCCCATCACCTTCACCAGCAACACGGCGTCTTCGACCAACGGCGGCGGGCTCTACACGTCCGGGGGCATCTGGAGCTCGATCTACAACAGCTACAGCGGCAACGTGGCGACCAGCGGCGACGGCGGTGGGCTGTACAACTCCGGCGCTACGGTCACCTTCACCAATACTTCGCTGATGGACGCCAACACCGCGGGCGACGACGGCGGCGGCGGCTACGTCGGCGCCGGGTCGTTCACCAGCGTCTCAGGACTGACGATCTCCGACAACGTGGCGGGCGGGATCGGCGGCGGGCTCGCCTCCAAGGGCGGGACGGTGACCCTGACCTCGACGGCGTTCGTGACAAATACGAGCGACGACACCGATGGTGGCGGCGGCTTCGGCATCACCAACGGTACGGTCTCGTTGACCACGCCGACGTTCACCTCGAACGACGCGTTGTCGGGCGACGGGGGCGGCATCTACCTGCGCGGCAGCGGCACGCTCAACGTGGGTGGAGGCACGATGACGGACAACACGGCGCTCGGCAACGGCGGCAATGTCTACATCGACACCACCGCGAGCGCGACGTTCACCACGTCGTCCAGCGTCGGCACGACGATGACGCTCGGAACTGCGGGCGGTGACGGTGGCAACATGTACGTCGACGACGGCACAGTCGGGCTCACGTCCTCGAGCCTCACCTACGGGGCGGCGGAGTACGGAGGCGGGCTGTACCTCCGGGACGGAGCGGTCACCTTGACGAACTCCACGGTCGGGCTTTGCGACGCGGACTCTGACGGTGGCGGCATCTACCAGGACGCCGGCACGATCGTCGCGACCAACCCGATCATCAGCAGCAACGCGGCGTTGGGTTTCGGCGGCGGCATCTACCAGAGCGGGGGCTCGTTCACGCTGACCGGCGCCGCCATGAGCTTCAATGACGCGACCGATGGCGGGGCTGCCTGGTTCGGGGACACGGCGAGCCTCGGCGGGGTGGTCAGCGGAAATACCGCGGACAACGGCGCCGGCATCTTCGTTGGGGCCGGCACGACCACGCTGTCGGCGGCTACGCTGACCGGCAACGGCACGACCTCCACCCAGAAGGGCGGCGGGCTCTACATCGACGCAGGCGCGAGCGGCATTCTCACCAACTCGGTCATCACCCAGAGCACGGCGGTGCAGGGTGGGGGGGTCTACCTCATCGGCAGCCTGAGCTGCTCTGGCTCCTCATCGTCGGACTACGGGATCTTCTTCAACGCCGCGACCACCGCGGGGGGCGGCGTCTTCATGGGGGCGGACGCGGCGGCGCTCACCGTGACGGTGTGCGACCTCGGCAACGGCGGTAGCGAAAACAGCCCCGACGACATCACGCTCACCGGTGGCTCGACGTACTCGGCAGGCAACAACGCGACGTTCACCTGCACCGGGACCGGGTGTTTCTAGCGCCGGCCGGCTGGGCGACGGGTCGGTGAGCGGGCGGCCGGTGGTCTAACGGCCGGCGACCGCGTCCCGCACCCGCTGCGGGCCACTCAGGATGTGGGTGCGGGTGGATGAGACGTATCGGTTGTGTGCCGCCAGATCCCATTCCACTCTGGGGTCCGCCACGAAGTCGTCGTTGTAGGTGCGGAGCAGGTCGGCGAGCGTCACGTCGAGGTGCAGGCTCTCGGCGAGGTCGGCGATCTCGAGCAGGCGGTCGTTGTAGTTGGCGGCGCATCCCGGATTGGCGTTGCAGAAGGTCAGCACCCGTCCGAGCCCGCTCCATGGATCGTAGTACTCGTCGATCCATGTCTGGTCGACGCCCCAAGGCAGGATGACGAACCGGTCCTCGCTGGGGTCGAGGAAGATCCGGTAGTTGTTGGCCGTCGTGTAGCCGTCCCAGTGCAGGGTGTAGGCCTCGATCGCCATGTTGGTCAGGAACTGGTCGAGGTCGATTACCTCGTCCAGCGCCGCGATGCCGGCGTCGGTCGCATCCCCGTTGAGCACGGTGATCACCGCGGTAATGTCGGAGCGGTCGTCGGGGTTCGCACATTCGTCGCACTCGAACAGCGTCTCGTGCCCGTCGTAGAAGTCCACTCCGTAAGCGCCTTCGTAGAGGTCGCCGGTCTCCCCGAAGTTGCGGGTGAGAAAGGTGTCGTCCTCGGCCTCGATATTGGCGTATACCCCGTAGTATTCCCCATTGACGTAGACCTGAACGTAGCCTGTGCGTGGCGCGGCCAGCCCGGCCGCCCGGTACAGCGTGTACGTCAGGGTGTCGTGTACGCCCGAGGGGTCCTGCACCATGTTGTTGAGCTTGAGCTTCTGCAGGCCGCGCAGCGTGCCCCCGGGCCGGGCGTCGTTCAGGTCGATGGAGAACGAGCACTTCTGCTGGAGCGTCCGGAGTGAGCCGTAGACGCCCTTCAGGTGGAGGGTGACGGGCAGCCAGACGCGCTCATAGCCGAGCGTCGCCTCCACCGGGCCGTAGGGGTCGAGGTTGATGCTGGCCCACGAGGACTCCGGGATCTGAAGGTCGATCCGTGCGTAGTCGGCGAAGTAGAGGTCTGAGGGAGATCCCGCTGGCGGGGCGCTCCCATTGTCGTAGCCCGGGGTCGGCTGGCCGGTCAGCGCGAAGGCGGTCCCCCCCCCTCCGTCTGGAAACCGCGCCCAGGCCACGTCCTCCCCCGGGGTGCCCGGGTCGATGGCGTCGGTGATGAGGCCATGCCAGGTGAGGGTGAGCTTGCCGTTGTCGGCCAGAACGGCGAGCGCGACCGCGCCCGGTTCGAGGGTGGCCGCATCGGCACCATCCTCTACCCAGCTGATCGGGCCGTCGTCCCACGCCAGGTCTGCCCTCAGAATGGATACATCTGAAACATTTTTGAGCTCAACCCAGCCTGGAAGTGAGCCATCTGCGGCCTGCCAGCTTGAGTCGTTCTGTGTCATCACCTCGTTGATCCGCACCGCGAGCGGGTCCGGGCTAGCGACCGGCGGCACGCCTGAGTCCTCGACCTCCTCCACGGGGAGCGGGTGGTCTGGTACACCGGTCGCCGGCTCGACCGGACAGGCCGCGAGCAGCCAAAGCGCGATGGGTTCACGGGCGAACGTCATTTTTTTGTCTTCTTGGGCTTTGGCGCCCGCTTGGGCGGCTGCTCGAGATGGTAGTTCAGCATCATCGACTCTTTCTTCCGGGTGACGCGCAGGTGGAGCAGGGGCTCTTTCCGCAGCCGGATGTAGGCCGAGACGGCCTGGAGCACGTTGTTGATCTTGATGCCGTTGATGTCATGCACGATGTCCCCGCTCTTGATCCCGCCCTGCCGGAGCACCGTGCATCGAGGCAGGCCGATGCGGAACCCATCGGGCTTTCCGTCGGCCCCCCGGTGGACCCAGACGGAGCCGAGCTTGTCGATCTCGGGGATGTGGTCCGCGTAGTATTCGATCAGCGCGCGCTGCACGAACCACTCGGCGGGGCCAAGCTGTTCGATGTCCGCGACCGGCTCGGGGCAGGGCTTCGGCACCTTCCGGGGGTTCTTCGCCTTGGCGCCATGCGAGGTGCTGTCGCCCTTCTTGGACTCAGCAGCCGCCTTCTCGCCGTCACCGGTCTCGGTCGCCGCCGGGCTGGGGGTGGGTTCGATCGCGGCGACTCCATCGGGGTCCGCGATGGGCTCGATGGTCGCAGTGACGTGGACCGGCGCCGGTGGCGCTTCGTCCGGTGGGGTCGGGGTGGCGACCGGGGTGGGGGAGGAGGAGAGGGGCGGCGCGTCGTCGTAGTCGAAGGTGGCGAGGCTGACTGGCGCCCCATCGGGGGGGGGCTCGGGAGGTCGCACCTCGGGCCAGGGGTGCCACCACGCCACGAGCAGCACGGAGACGTGCAGGAGCACGCTGCTGGCGCCTGCGAAGGCGGTTCGGAGCACGTCAGGCGGGGAGAGCATCGCGCTACTCTATCCCCGGACGGCGGGGTTGGATTCCGTCGGTGGCGGGGGCGGCTGACGATGGCTCTGTCGAACGGCCCCGTCACCCGCCCATCCCCCCCTCCATGCGCCCGAGCACCTCGCGTCGAACCGCGCGCGATCGCTCCAGCAGCGCCTCCACCTGCGTATGGCCCCGCCAGCCCAGAAAGGCGGTGACGATGGCCCCGACGATCCCGACCGCGACCCCCGGGATGACGCCGAGGCAGATCCCCGCCACCCCCAGCACGATCGTCGTCGCGAGCGCGATCTTCCACGGACGGCGCAGGCGCGCCACGGCCTCCTTCCGCCCCAGATCTTCCGGCCGCACCCCGGCCACCCTCGCATCGTCCCGCCCCGACACCCCGACAGGGAACTGCCCTCCGCCATAGGTGAACGTGGCGATCCAGAAAGGGTGAAGGCAGGCCAGCGCGTCTTCGTCCCGCGTCGAGGTGTCGACCCGCAGCGACCGGTGGCGGTCTCCAGGGACGCCAGCCACCGCGGCCGCTTCGGCCACCGCCGAGAGCCGCCCGGCGGGCCCAGGCGCCGACATCGCTTCGGTCGGGCTGCGCGCGAAGCCCTCCACGAGCTGCTCCTCCAGCAGCGCGGGCTCTACCGGCAGCCACGCGTTGCACGCGGCGCCGATCTCCTCGACGAAGGCCACCAACGGCTCCGGGATGGTCGGGGTCGCGCAGGCCCACACGTCGAACCGCCCAGACGCCTCGCCCGAGAAATTGCGCCAGTCGGTCCTCGTGTCGTGCTCGACCCGGCGCTCCACCCGACCGTCCTTACGCTCGCGCTCCACGACGCGCTCGACCGTGTGATCAAACCCGGCCTCTGCCGAGAAGCGACACTGGAAGGTGCCCTTGACGTGCCAGAGCGGCACCAGGACCGAGCTGTGTCGGTGCACCAGCGCGCGCTGGAGGATGTCGTCGGGCGTATAGTCGCCGTCGGAGAGCCAGCGCAGCAGCGTGCGTTGGAACACGTCCGGATCGACGGTGCGCGCTGCGATGTGTCGCGCGTCGACCGACGCGTCCACCAGAGTTTGGCCACCCAGGCTCGTGACCCCGCCGCAGAACGGGCACGCGACGGTGGTCGTGCCGCGACCGACCTGCAGCGGGGCGGCGCAGGACGGGCACGAGAGGCGGGTCAGGGCGAGCTGCATGGAGCAGCTGTTATCCCGCGTGTAAGGTCAGTCAGTTAGCTCCCCGTATGCCCGCTCCCATCCTGCTCGGCGAGTCCGACTTCGTCTCCCTTCGGGAGGAGGGGAAGCTCTACGTCGACAAGACGCTGTTCGCGGCGGAGGTGCTGCTCTACCCGCGTCCCCGTCGATTCGGCAAGACGCTCAACCTCTCGATGCTCCACGGTTTTTGAGATCGGCCCCGACCGGGCGCCCCTGTTCGCGGATCTCGCGATCTGGAGCGACCCTGCCGCCCTCGAGCATTTCCAGCGGCATCCGGTCATCAAGCTCACGTTCAAGGATGTCAAGCAGCGAACGTGGAGCCGAGCGCGCGATCAGGGGGCTGCTCGCCGCCGAGGTCGGGCGCCACGAGGCAGTTATCTCGGATCCGCGAGTCTCGCCGGACGTTCGCGCCTCACCCGATGCGATTCGGAAGGGCGGTGGGGACCCGGGCCGAACGTTGCTCGACCTCTCCCAGACGCTCTCAACTCACCACGGAGCCAAGGTCGTCTTGCTCATCGACGAGTATGACGCCAGCGTCCTCAACGCCTGGGAGCACGGGTATACCGACGACGCGGTGGCCTTTTCCGGAGCCTGCTGTCTTCGGGACTCAAGGACAATCCCTTCCTGTACAAGGGCGTGTTGACGGGCATCCTGCCGATATCGCGCGAGTCGATGCTCTCGGACCTGAACAACGTAAAGGGCTATTCATTCATTGACCGCGACCGCGATGAGTTTTTTGGGTTCACCGACCCGGATGTATTGGGCCTGCTGGCCGACTACGGCCGGGCGGGCGAGGCCGACGAGGTGCGTCGATGGTACCTCAAGCGGAAGCAGTACGCGTTGAGCAGGGTATGACCTACGGGCGAATCAGCGTCCCAAACCTGGAGGTCAGCCTGATCTGGCGGGATCCTTTTCTGCGCTGGATGGAAATCCGGTGCGGCGCGCTCGAACCCCTGCACGCCGCGGTCCTCGGGGGCGACGCGTCCTCCGTCGACCGAATCCTCGCACGCATGCTGCGCCTGCACGTGTCCCATCATGACGTTGCGGCCGATCAGGACGAGGTCTTCTACCGCGCCTTCGTGCTTGGATTGTTCGTGACCCTCGAGAAGACACACGCGGTGCGCTCCAACCGGGAGGTCGGCGACGGCCGGGCCGACGTGCAGCTCATCCCGAAGCGACCCGGGCTCCCGGGTGGTGGTGATGGAATTCAAGCGCAGGCAGGGGACCAAGGGTCTGGCGCTCACCGCGTTGGAGGCGCTGGAGCAGATCGACGACCGCGCCTACACCATGGATTTGGAGGCTGCGGGAGCGAGCCCCATCTACAAACTTGGGATCGCTTTTGGTGGCAAGGACGTGGTGGTGAGCGGGTAGGCGCTGCGCGCTGGGCCCGGGCAGCAGGTCACCCCACCCCGCGCGGGTCCACGTCCACCACCAGCCGCACCCCGTGCGGCGGGGTCCAGCTCTGATGGTAGGTGGACAGCAACTTCCGGAGGGGTCCCAACTCCCGCCCGCGCAGCACCACCTGCACCCGGTAACGACCGACCAGCTTGGGGAGCGCGGCATAGGCGGGTCCGAGCACGTCGACCCCGGCGTGGCCGGCGGCCTGGGTCCTCAGCAGCGCCGCCAGATCCTTCCCCGCCTGAAGCGTTTGTTCCCGCTCCGTCCCCTCGCAGCGCAGCAGCACGAGGCGCGTCATGGGTGGGTAGCGGAGCATGCGGCGGATGCGCTCCTCGTGCTCGGCGAACGCCGCCATGTCCCCGATGCAGGCGAACACGGGGTGCTCGGGGTGACTCGTCTGCAAGTAGACCTGCCCGGCTACGTCGCCGCGCCCGGCGCGCCCGCAGAGCTGCGTCACCAGAGAAAAACAACGCTCTGCGGAGCGAAAGTCGGGCATGCCGAGGATGTGGTCGCAGCCGAGCACTGCGGCGACGTGCACGTCCGGAAAGTCATGACCCTTGGCGACGATCTGCGTGCCGACCAGCAACCGGGCGTCGCCGCTCCGAAACCGCTCGAGGATCCGGGCGTGGCTGCCTCGCTCGGCGCAGGTGTCGGCGTCCATGCGGGCGATGGGCACACCGGGAAAGGTCTCCGCTAAGACCTCTTCGACGCGCTCCGTACCCTGACCGAGCACCTGCACCGGGTCCCCGCAGTTCGGGCAGTCGGGCTTGAATTGCCGATGAAAGCCGCAGTAATGGCAATCGAGTCGGCGTGAGCCATGGTGATACACCATCGACACGCCGCAGCTCGGACACTCGTAGGCTTGCCCGCAGCCGGGGCACTGGACGAAGGTCGCGTACCCGCGTCGGTTGTAGAGCAGGATCGCCTTCCCACCCAGCGCGAGGGCGCTGCCGATGGCATCCTTCACCACCGTGGCCAACAGCGGCGTGCGCTTGTCGGGGCCGCGCTCAAGGCGCATGTCCACTACGGTGGGCTGCGGGACTGGGCGGGCCGTGGCGCGCTTTCGCAAGGAGAGCAGGGTGTACCGGCCCCAGCGGGCGTTCGCCCAGCTCTCAAGGCTCGGCGTCGCAGATCCGAGCACGACGGGGCACCCCGCCTGCTTTGCCCGGACGATGGCGACGTCCCTCGCATGGTAACGAACGCCGTCCTCCTGCTTGTAGGAGTCATCGTGCTCCTCGTCCACCACGATGAGCCCGAGCGCTCCGAACGGGGCAAAAATGGCGCTGCGCGCTCCGACGGCGACCTTGACCTCGCCCGCCCGGATCCGGCGCCACTCCCGAAGCCTCTCTGCCCCGGTGAGCGCCGAGTGCAGCACGGCGACCTCACCCGGAAAACGCTCGTCAAACCGCGCGGTCAGCTGGGGGGTGAGGGCGATCTCTGGGACCAGCAGCAGCACCTGACCGCCTCCGGCCACCACTCGGGCCGCCAGAGCCAGGTAGACCTCGGTCTTCCCTGCCCCCGTGACCCCATGGAGAAGGTTCGGCTTGAGCGGCGCGGGCCCGTCTGCCGGCATGATCTCAGCGACCGCCGCGGCCTGCTCGTCGTTCAGCCTGGGCGGCAGGGTCGGGGCGAGGCCCTTCGGTCGCTGCCCCTTGGGGCGGTCTTCGCGATCGGCCGCGCCCAGGGAGAGGAGCTTCTTTACGCCTTCGGCCGGCAGCTCTGAGAGCCGGCAGGGCCCGCGCTCCAGCAGGATCGCCAGAGCTTCCCGCGCCCGGACGGAGCGCGCTCCGAGCACGAGGTCCGTCGCTCCCGCGCGCGCGTGCACCCAGGTCTCGAGGTCCCTCATCGGTGCGACCACCACGTCCTCTGACCGGATGAGGCCCGCTGTCATCAGGGCGGCGATGCCCTTCGGCACGTCGTCCACCTCGGCGGTGAGCTTCCGTTGCAGCGCGGAGCGGGTGATCTGGGGTCGCGCCACGACCTCGCGCAGGATCTGCCCTAGCCCGCCGATGGGGGGGATCCCGGCGATCGCCTCGATCCCGGCGTCGGTGGCTTGATACACGTGCCGCGTGCGGCTTCGTGTATCGGACGGGGTCGCCGCGGCGATCACCTCGCCGAGCGGGGCAAGGTAATAGTCAGCGATGAACCGATAGAGCGCCAGCTGCTCCGGTCCGAAGGCCGGCTCGTCGTCCAGCAATCGGAGGATCGATTTGGCGGTCACAGGAGGCGGCCCACACCGGTCGATGACCCAACCGACGAGCTCCCGGGTACGGTACGGCACCACGACCGCCGTGCCCGGAGCGAGGTCCCTGTCGGCGGCGTAGGTGTACAGCGTGTGCACCGGCAGCGGCACGGCTACGCGGACGAAGACAGGGCCCGGGTTGGCCGGGTCGCGCTCCAACGGTCAGCCCTTTCGACGTCGGGGAGCGGCAGCGAGGTACTGCACGGGCCACGCGGCGCCAAAATCGCTGACGCCCGCTGCGTGCAGCGTGAAGTAGGGGTCGGCGAGGTGGCCACGGGCGAGCGCGATGAGGTCGGCGCGGCCTGCCGCGAGGATGGTGTTGGCCTGATCGGCGGTCTGGATGTTGCCCACGGTGATGGTGGCGACGCCGGCTTCGTTGCGCACTTGATCCGCGAATGGCACCTGAAACATCCGCCCGTAGACCGGGCGGCCTTCGGGGACCACGCCCCCGGCCGAGCAGTCTACGAGATCGACCCCGGCGAGGGAGAGGGCCTGAGCGATGGATGTCCGGTCGGCGTCGGTCATCGCGTCGGGCGTCCACTCAGTCGCAGAGATCCGGGCGGACAACGGGCGGTCTGTGGGCCATTCGGCGCGTACAGCACGGACCACAGCGAGCGGAAAGCGCAGGCGGTTCTCGAGTGAGCCGCCAAATGTATCGGTTCGGCGATTGGTGAGCGCGGAGAGGAAGGTGGAGAGCAGGTAGCCGTGGGCGAGGTGCAGCTCAAGCAAGTCGAAACCTGCCTCTCGTGCACGAATTGTCGCGGCGACGAAGTCATCTCGCACGGCGTCCATGTCGGCGGGAGTCATTGATAGCGGCGTAGGGGACTGCTCGTCGTAGGGCTCGGCCATCGGGCCGAACACCGGCCAGGCACCCTCAGCTGGGGTCAACGCAGCGCCTCCCCGGACCCAGGGGACGCAGCAGGACGACTTCCGCCCAGCGTGACCAATCTGCAGGCCGATCGCCGGCCGGGTGCGGCCATCCTCGCCGTCCGCCCAGCCGTGCTGGTGGACGAACCGCACGATCCGGGCCCACGCGCGGCCCTGCTCGTCGTTCCAGATCCCGGTGCAGCCGGGGGTGATGCGACCTCCCGCGCTCACCGCCGTGGCCTCGGCGATCACGAGCCCGGCTCCGCCCACCACACGGCTGCCAAGGTGGACGAGGTGCCAGTCGTCGGGCATGCCGTCAACCGCCGAGTACTGACACATCGGTGATACAACGATGCGGTTGGGCAGGGTGACACCGCGGAGGGTGAGCGGCGTATGGATGGGGTTGCGTGGGGTGACGGCGTGGTCCCTACACCATTCGGCGCGGACCGCCTCGACAAAGCTCGGGTCACGCTTCTCCAGCTCATCCCAGGTGATCCGCTTCGAGCGCGTCAACAGCCCGAACGCCAGCCGGTGGATGCTGTGTCTCATCGAGCGGGCGGAGTGCTCGAACCACTCTAAGCTGGTCTGCGCGCTGGTCTGTAGGCGCTCGACGTCGGGGCGCCGGGCCGACTCCCACGACGCCAGCGCGGTGGATACGCGCTGCGCTGCTGTCTGCTCGTCGGGCTCGCGCGGCCCCGGGGACTCGTCGGGAACGGGGTGAAGGGCGTTCGCGAGCGCGATCACGTCCTCCATCGCGAGCTTCGTGCCGGACCCGATCGAGAAGTGCGCGGTGTGGACGGCATCGCCGACCAGCGCGACGTTGCCGACCGCCCACCGCTCGCAGCGGATGTTGGGGAAGGCCCGCCAGACCGTGTGGTTGGCGAGCAGACGGGCCGCTCCGAGCCGGTGCGCAAACACGCCCTGCAGGTACGCGAGTGACTCGGCCTCGGTCGCGGTGTCGAGGCCCGCCCGCCGCCAGACGTCTTCGTGGCACTCGACGATGAACGTGCTGCGCGCCCCGTTCACCGGCTCGGCCCCGTCGGGGACGAACGGGTAGGCGTGCACCTGAAACAGGCCGTGGGGGCTCTCGTCGAAGTAGAACGTGAAGGCCGGGAGGCGGACATCGGTGCCGAGCCACGCGAACCGACACCTCCGGTTGTCCACGGTCGGGCGGAAGGTGTCCGAGTATCGGGTCCGGATGCGGCTGTTCACCCCGTCCGCGGCGAGCACCAGATCAGAGTTGGCCCTGAGCTGGTCTATGAGGGCATCGTCGACGTCGACCCCGTGCTCGATGACACATCCCAGCTGTGTCGCCCGGCGCTCCAGGACCTCAAGGAGGTGGACCCGGGCGAGACCGCAGAAGCCGTGGCCGGTCGAGCGGACGCTCTCGTTTCGTACGAAGATGTCGATGTCGTCCCACCACGCAAAGCGGGCGCGGATCTCGGCAGCCGAGACCGGATCAGCCTCGTCGAAGTGCCCGAGCGTCTGGGCGGAGAAGACCACGCCCCAGCCGAAGGTCTCGCCGACGGCGTTTCGCTCGTGGACCCGGACGACGTGGGTCGGGTCGCGGAGCTTGAGCAGGATTCCGAAGTAGAGCCCCGCAGGGCCGCCGCCGACGATCTCGATGCGCATGGTGTGGCGGGGCTAACCGGTCTGGCCCCTGGACCAGACGATCCAGACGGCGCCACCCGCCGCGAGCGCACCCCCGGCCGACTGGCGCGCGGTCAGCCTCTCGTTGAGCACCACTCTGGCCAGCACGAGGATGTACACCGTGGCCATCTGGTTCAGCACCGCCGCGAGCGACGCTGGGGCCCACTTGAACCCGCCCAGCCACAACAGCAGCGACACATAGGGCCCCATGATCGCTGCCGGGACGAGGTTGCGCCACAGCGGCCCGGGCTTGAACGCGACGCTCGCGTTGGCCCACTGTTGCCGAAGCGTGATCCAGACGACCTGCGCCGCCACCCCGAAGAGCAGGCGGGTGAAGGTCAACTCCACAAGGTTCGAGGCGGCGAGCGCCGGCTTGGCGATCACGACGCCCACCGCCGTTCCCACGATCGCGCCGAGGCAGTACAAGGTGCCAATGAGCCGCTCCCGGCCAGCGAGGCCGTCGGAGGCGCCGCGCTGCACCGTGGCGAGGGTCACCCCCGCGATCACCGCGCCCGCGCCGATCCCGAAGGCGACGGTGATGGTCTCGCCGAGCACGAGCCACGACAGCAGCACCACCACCGGCGCATAGACGGTGTCGACGACCGCCAGCCGGGCTGCGCCAATCCGGCGGAGCCCTTCGAACAGCAACGTGTCAGCGATCGCCAGCCCCAGCACGCCGCTCACCCCGAGGCGCACCCAATCGGCGGCTGGCCGGTCCATCGGAATGCCCACGCCCATCACCAGCAGGGTCAGCCCCAGCAGCGCGACCCCCACTACGTTTTTGAACAGGTTGAGCGACACGGCGGGCGGGCCGTCCGAGCGCTTGAACAGGATGACCGCCACCGACCAGGTCAGCGGAGCCAGAAGGGCGCAGAGCTCGCCGAGCGCGAGGGGGGAGGGCATCGGCGGCGCATAATCTGGCCAGTTGTCGCCCACCCCTACCGTTCGCCCTGCCCGAACCGGCGCGCTCCTTCGACTGCGTATGCCGTCAGTGACTCCAGTCCCTCCCGATACTCGACCTCGAGCCCTGCGGCGAGATCGAGCCCGCCCGAAGCCAGCGTGCTGCGCCGGTCGCCGCGCATGCACGCCTGCGGGAGCGCGGCCAGCTGGTGGGCCAGCGCGGTGGCTGCCGTCAACGCCGTTCCAGCCGGCACCAGCCGGTTCACCAGGCCGATGTCCAAGGCCTCCTTCGCGGTCACCGTCCGCCCGGTGAGGATGAGGTCCATCGCCCGCGACAGCCCGATCAGCCGGGGGAGGCGTACGGTGCCTCCGTCGATCAGGGGTACACCGTAGCGTCTACAGGTGACGCCGAAGATGGCGTCGTCCGCTGCGACCCGGAGGTCCGCCCAAATCGCCAGCTCCAGCCCTCCAGCCACAGCATGGCCCTCGATCGCCGCGATCACCGGCTTGTCCAGGGTTAGCCTTGTCGGGCCGAGCGGCGCCGGGTTGCCGGGCTGGATGGGCAGGACGTCGTTGGGCTCCCCTCGGGCGATCGCCTTCAGATCGGCGCCTGCGCAGAAGTCCGGCCCCTCTCCCCAGAGCACAGCAACACATGCAGTATCATTGCGATTAAACTCAATAAACGCTGCATACAACGCATTTGATGTATCGCGGTCGACGGCGTTGCGCTGCGCAGGGCGATCGAGGATGAACGTCCAGACCACGCCGGCTCGCTCCACGCGCACGGGTCAGGCTGGCCAGAAAGCGACGAGCACGGCGATGAAGAGCAGGCCTACGATGCCGGCGATGATCCAGCCCATGCCGATCCTTGGCAGCTCCTCGTCGAGCCGCAGCGGGCGGCTGGGCCCCTGCGGAAGGTGACTTGCGAGCTCCGCGGCGTCCCGGCCGGACTCCGTCCACTTGCCCGGCCCCTTCTCGTGGGCCCGGTCGCTGTTCCCGCTGACCCCCACGGCGTTGTCCCAGTTGGGCGCTGCTGGGCGGTGCAGCTCTTCAAGCAGGTGACGGTTGAACGAGGACTCTGGCCGCGGGTATTCGTCCGGGTCATCGGGCGG
>SHYV01000129.1 GCA_009692605.1 Myxococcales bacterium | reverse complement strand
CGAGGCGCTGCTGTTCGAGCAGCAGCCGCCGATGCGCATCTTGCAGTTGCCGTCGACGACCGCGAACGCCGACGGTGCCGCTGAAGCAGACGCGGGTTTTGACTCCGAGTTGCACGCCATCCTCACTGCGATCCCGGCCACGCGGGTTCAGCATCGGTCGAACGTCAGCGGCCAGTCGGCAAACCTGATGCCCGCCCTGTTGGCGTGCGGCGAGGACGCAGTTTGTGTCGCCAATGCTGCTACAGGGCTGGACGTCGACGTCATCTTGATGGCCACCACGGTGGCCGGGCAACGCTGGCTTCGCGGAGTATTTCCTGGATCTCCCGACGCCAACGGAGGGCAACCCGTCGACGGGAATCTGCTCAAGGTCAGCTACGAGCTCCTGCGGCTCGCGCCGCCAGAAGCCACACCCGTCGCGGCAGAGACCTCCGTGGTCAAGCGACCCCGAGCGTCCGGTAGGCCTTCTGCAGCGGTGGTGAAGCCTGAGCCGTTGGCGAAGCCGGAGCCGGTGGCGAAGCCGGTGGTGAAGCCGAAGCCGGTGGTGAAGCCTGAGCCGGTGGTGAAGCCTGAGCCGGTGGCGAAGCCGGTGCCGGTGCCGGTCGCCAAGCCAGAGCCGGTTGCGAAGGTCGCCGAGGCCGGCGCGGGACCAACAACGAAGCTCTCGATGTCGCCCATCCCAGGGTTGCCGGCCCTGCGCGCTGGCCAGACCGCGCGGGGTATCCGCGCGCTTGCGATCACCGTCCCGGTGACCGCGGGCGCCGTGTGGCTCATCGGCACCCAGTCGGAGCATCCGTGGGAGATCGCGGGCGTCGGCGTCGCTGTCTGGTGGGTCACCGCGGTGGCCTGCAATCGGGGACTTGCACCGGTAGTGGTTCCCGTGGCTGGCCCGTCGGGGATCGAGGGGGCTGAGGTCGCGGTAGTCGGTCAATTCTGAGCCAGTTCCTCAAGCTCTTCTTCGCAGTTTCGCTCGGCGCGCTGGGGGGATTCGTACCGCAGCTCGGCGGACGGCTGGAATCGCTGGGCCTGACGGGGGCAGAGCTTGGGGTGCTGCTCGCCTTGCTTCCCGCCGGCCGGCTGTTGTCCGCGCCGGTCTGGGGCTGGCTGGCAGACCGCTACCGGTTGGCCGGGACGCTGCTGCGCGTGGGCGCCCTGCTCTCGCTCGTGGGGGTGATCATCGTGTGCCGTGCGGTCAGCTTAACGGAGGCCGGAGTAGGATTGTTGCTGGTGGCGGTCGGACGAACGCCGCTTGGGCCGCTGGTGGATGCCTTCGTCGTCGACGCACTGCATGAGTCCAGCGAGCGATACGGCGGGATTCGAGCTTGGGGTTCCGTCGGGTTCCTGCTCGCCGCGCTCGTGGCAGGGGAACTGGCGACGCGGCAGTTCGACCCGCTGATCGTCGCTGTCGTGCTTTCGGCGGCTTGCCTTGGGCTCACGTTCTGCTTCCCTGCCCGCGCCGGCCAGTGGCCGTCGAAGCCTGCGCCAATCGGGCCTGCGCCAATCGGGCCAGCGCCCGTAGGGCCTGTGCTGCGCGCGCTCTTTCGCCAGCCAGGATTTGTCGCGCTGCTGTCCTTCGGCGCGTGCCAGGCCCTGACCGTCAACGTGTATGACACCTTCTTCTCCGTCCACGTGCGCGCGCTCGGACTCCCGGCAACGGTGACCAGCTACGCGGTTTTCACCGGGGTTGGCGTAGAGGTATGGGTGATGATGAACGGGCGCTGGATCCTCAGCCGTCTGGGAGGACGGCGGGCCCTGCTGCTCGCCGCGGTGTCCGGCATTCCCCGGTGGCTGCTGACCGCCTGGTTCGTGAGCCCAGTTTGGCTGGTGCTCACTCAGGTGCTCCACGGGCTGAGCTTCGCGCTGTTCTGGATTGCCGGGGTGGAGGAGGTGGCCCGCAGGAGCAAGGGAGTGGCCTCCTCCCAAGGAGGCGTGGACATCAGCGCCTCTGCGCAGAGCGTGTGGGCGGCTGCGACCTACGGGGTCGGGGCGCTGGCGGGAGCGGCGCTGGCCGGACCGGTCCGCGGAGAGCTCGGAACTGCGGCGGTCTTCGTAGGCTGCGCGGTCGTCGGATGTGTCGGGACGGCGTTCGCGTGGCGGGCTGGTTCGGCGTATGTGCGCTGAGCAGCCGCCGGAGAGTCCTGCGGTCTGCGTCTCGAAATCACTCGCCACCCCCCTCTGGAGACCGCTCATGTCCATCCGCACCACCCCTATCGCTGCCGCTCTGGCCCTCGTCGCTATGCTCTCGGTCCCTGCAGCCGGGACCGCGCACGCCGGCGGTCAACCCGGCGCCAGCCCCACGGGTACGCCGCCCACCAGCGCGCCACCCACGGGCACCGTCGTCGAGACCGGCGCCGTCAAGACCTTCGTCGGTGAGAAGCACCTGCTCACGATCACCGTGGGCCAAAAGGACAAGGTCTTCAACCTAGGCACGGTGAAGATCGACCCAACGCTGACTAAGGTCGGAACCGTCGTGGACATCACGCTCAATGGCGCGACCGTCATCTCCTGCGTCAAGCACCCCGAGCAGTAGCGCAGGTGCGCCTACAGGATGTCGGCGTTGGTGGCGAGCGCCTTCATCTCAGCGATGCCAAGCTGCGGGTTGGTGCCCGGGTAGACCTCAAGGATGGTCACCGTCGGGGTGCCGAACCCCCCGCCGGTGTAGCCGTTGAACGCCGGCACTTCGGCCCAAACCACGCCACCCTTGAGATCGTCGGCCAGCTCTGTGGTGGCGGTCACCGTGCCGCACTTGATCTCGACCTTCTTGGGTCGCGCGTAGTCCTTGCCGGCGGAGATGAACCCCACCTGAGCGAGACCGCTGTTCTCTAGGGAGAACGTCGCACCCTCTGCCGCGGTCGCGTAGAAGGTCTTGGGATTTGCGTCGAGCATCAACGGGGTGTCGTGCCCCTCAAGGGCGGCGCCAGCCTCGGTGATCTTCACCGGGATGTCGAACTCCTTGAGGATCGCCTTGAACTCCGCCACCGCGAGGTTGGGGAAATCTTCGCCCGGGTACAGCTCCAGCACTGTCATCCGGAGCCGGCCGCCGAACATGGTGTCGCCGAGCTTGACATCGGGCAGGTCGAGGGTCTGCCAACCCGGCTTGTCTGCCAGTTCGAGGGTGGTGGAGCCGACCTGCTTCTCCGCCTCCTCGTCGTCCATCGAGTAGATGTCGATGCGGACTTGCTTCAGCCGGGGGTAGTCTGTCCAGGCCTTCTCGCTCGCCGCGTTGCCGCCGACGACCGCGATCTTGTCGACGTTTCCACGGGGGAGCCCGATCTCCATCCATTCGCCCTTGTTCTCGCTCTCGCCGGGGACCAGCCAGGCGGTCTCCACCTTGCCGTCGATCGCGGCTGTGGCGCTGTAGTAGTTCTTGCCCTTGTTGGAATCCACCTTGAAGGCGGACTGCCGGGCCCCGGCGAAGGCGGTGGACGACACCAACAGGGCCAGGATCGGCGTAGCGAGCAGGGCATGGGAGCGGTTCATCGAATCTCCGGGGGCTAAAATCCGCCGCCTCATAGCACGCGGGCGTCAAACTGTCTGGCCGACCGACATGGAGCACCCGGACCCGGCGGATTGTTCCCGGCGCTACTTCCCGAGCTGGGAGATCATCGGGTACCCCTTCCACTCGCCGGAGTACGCGACGTACGCGCTCCAGATCGGCAGGAAATAGGCGGGCACCAGCGCGAAGTAGAGCACGGAGCCTACGCCGCAGGTCACGACTGTGACGACTGAGATCACCGCGCCAGCGACCCAGAGAAGCACCTGAAAACCCAGGCTCTGCGCTGCATGGTAGGAGATGTAGGGCTTGTCCTTGTGCATCGCGTACAGGAGCAGGCTCCCGAAGAACGGGAGGACGAACGAGGACAGATGAGCGAACATCGCCCACATCTTGTCATCCGAGGAGGCTTGTTCGCCGAAGGTCATCGCGTGGGACATGCGACCGCCCCTATCATAGGGGGATCACCAGCGACAAGCCCTCGATGTCGTCCGGCCCCACCACGACGGGGTTCCCCGGGTAGACGATCATCGGGTCCCCCTGCGTCGGCCCGTCGTGCTGGGGGTCTACGAACGCCTCGATGAGGATCTTGCCGTAGTCCACCGGGAACTTCGCCACCCAGACCCCGCTGCTGGTCTCGACCTTCATCAGGTGGGTCCTGCCCCCCTGCCCTGCCGGATCAACCTTGAAGAAGTCCACGACAATGGAGGCCGATGGCCCGGTGACGGTGCCCGAGAGCGCAACGAACTCGTTCACACCTGGAAACGCGTTCGGCCCCATCGGCGCGCCGCTGCCCGGGCCGGTAGGCTGGGGCCCCTGCCCGCTCCCCCCCCCGCCCGGCTGGGCGCGGGGCGCGCCCCCTCCCCCGTCTGGCTGGCCGCGATTCCCGGGATCGAGCGTCAAGATGAGCGGTTCGGGATCCTTGCCGCTCAACCGGATGTCCGCACGGGCGAACGGGTCGCCCTCGCTGGGGCCGTCCACGGCGGGATCCTGGAACGCTTGCAGGTGGATGAGCGTGACATCGACTGGCGCATAGAATTCAAACGCGCCGGGCCCATTATCGAGGTGCAGCGCGCCTACTCGGGACTGCCCGTTGTCGCCGGTCGGGTCATCGATGTTGACGTCGATCTGGACCGGGCTGTTGTCGGCGGATCGGATCTCGCCGGTGATGTGGAGCTTCGGATCCTTGAGCCCGGTCCACACTCCGTCGCCCGTCCCCCCCTTGTTGGGGTCGGACTGATCGTCGGTGTGGCCGGCCGTATAGGCCTCGTCAAGGGGGACGAACTCCCCCGTGGTCTTCTCGAGACATCCGGCCATCCCGAACAGGATGACCGGCGCAGCCAGTGACATGCGCATGTCCGCTACTTCAAAGCGCGCCAGCCGACGCCGGGCACGCCCGACCCCGCCGGCGGAGGGTTCGCCCCGACCATGTACAAAGCGCGCCTGTTGGAGGCATTGTCCTCGCCATCCCCGGTCTGCACCGCGAGGAGTGACTCCCCAAAACCATAGGTGAACGTAGGGTAGTTGAAGCCGCTGCTGCGGAGCCATCGGGCAATCGCGTCCGCCCGCCTGAACGAGAGATCGCTGTTGTGGCCCGCGTCGCCGACGGTGTCTGTACATCCGGCGACGTAGAGCTTTACGGGCACGACGGAGCCGTAGCGGTCCACTACGTCGTTGAGCTGCTCGAGCGTGGCCTGCAACTTGTAGACCTGATCGGGGGTGATCGCGGCGGAGTCACTGGCGAACAGCACATCTTCGTGGGGAATGTCCAGAAACCAGGGGGAGTACGTGAACCCGGCGTAGGCGTTCGCGCTCCTCATGGTGACGTCGAGCAGGACCACCTCACCGGGGTCGCCGACAAAGGGGACGGAGATCGGGCCAGGACCGCCCGACAGGGGCACGGTCGAGCGGTCGAGCTCGGCCTTGTGCGCGCCGTAGGCGATGATGTCGGCTGAGGTAACGGGGGCGGAGACGTTGACGGTGACGGTCTTTTGGGCGAGGTCGGCGCTGGCGCGGGACAGGTCGACAGAGAGTGAGCCCTGAAAGGAATAGTCGATAGGAACGCTGCTCTCGGACACACTCCCGTCCGAAAAGCTGGCGCGGAGGAAGACGTCGGCGTGGGTGACCTTGGAGTCCCGTGGCCACTCGACGCGGATTTGCTTTCCCTCCACGAGGTTGGCCTTGGTCATCTCGATCTTCTTGCTGCCGGCCTGAATCGAGATGAACAGGCTCTGCACGGTTCGGTTCGGCGTGATGAGGATCGCCGGATTTTCGCCCGATCCAGGCGCGGGAGTGTACCCGTAGGACAAGTCATCCGCGTAGGCGGACCCGATCCCAAGCGGGCCGGCCAGCAAGAGCAGCGGAAAGGCCAGACTGAGCGGCGCAGGCAGGTGCATCGGTGCGATGTAGCCTGAGATCGCTCCTCAGTCGCTGTCGTGCTCAAGCCTGGTCAGGCTGGCGCGCGTCTGCTGTCCCGACGCGGGCGCCGCCGGAAGCCCCTCGATGTCGTCAGGCCGGGGGCGCTTGCTGCGGAACAGGAAGTTCGCGATGACCATGAGCAGGATGAAGAACGCGAGACAACAACACGCCCCTCCCACCCAGGGCGTGAACGTCAAGATTGAGCTCATGCGATCTCCGCCGCTGGTGTAACCGGAAACCCGTTCCTTGATACTCCGCCCGGCATGTTCGACCCGGTAGCCCAAGTCGCCGCGCTTTTTGGACCCTACGCCGGGCAAGTGCGGCCCCTGCTCCCCGGCGCCACGCTGGTGCTTGGGGTCGCCGCCCTGGGCTGGGGGGCGAGCGTTTGGCGCTGGGTCCGAATCGCATCCGGACTGGTGATCGGCGTGGGTACCGGAGCGATGCTCGGCTCTACCCTGCATGACGCGCGAGTGGGCGCGATCGCGGCGCTGGTGCTCGCGGTGGGGCTGGCGATCATCTTCTACCTGGTCGAGCGAGTCGCGGTGGCGATCCTCGGAGGCGGTGTGGCGCTCGCGTTCGCGGGGGTGGTCTGGCCGCTGCTGAACGGGGGGCAGGAGGCGACCCCGCTCGTCACCGGGGTCGCTGCGCTGCTGGCGTCGGCCCTGTCGGGCTTCGTGCACCAGCCGGTGATCAAGGTGGTGACAGCGATGTTCGGCGCGTTCCTGATCGCGGGCTCAGTCGGGCTCGAGGGAAATACGCTGGGGGTGCTCGGCCTCGGCGCGGCCGGGTGGGCGTGGCAGATGTGGGGCAGCGGGGGAGGCAGCAAGGGCGGAGGGGGGGGCAACGGGGCCAAGGGCGGGGGCCGGACACGAAAGAAGGGCGGTGGCGAGGGCAACGACGGATGAAGAGCTGGCTGCTCACCGGCGCCACGGGGTTCATCGGGGCCAACGTCGCACGGGCGATGCTCGCTCGGGGTGACCGGGTGCGCTGCCTCGTCCGCAAGTCCAACCGATGCGTCGAAGGCGTGGACGTAGAGCTCATGCACGTCGCCATGGGGGACAGCGCCGGGCTATCCGCGGCCGCCGCAGGCACGGATGGGGTGCTGCACGTCGCGGGCACCTTCGACCCCGGGCCGGGGGGTGACGACCGAATGCGCGAGATCCACGTTGACGCTGCCGCAGCGCTGATCACCGCAGCGCGCAAGGCGGACGTGCCCTTCCTCTATTGCTCCTCGAGCGTGACCGTCGGCTACGGCCCACGCGGGTCTCCTGGGGACGAGTCCACCCCTCTCGAGCCCGACCGGGTCTACGGGACGCGCGGGCCGCTCCGAGCGTACTACGAGACCAAGCTCGCCGGAGAGCGGCTCACTCGGGCTGCGGGCGGGGTCATCGTCAACCCGGACTTCGTCCTCGGGGCGTGGGACATCAAGCCAACCAGCGGTCAACTGCTCCTCGCCATGGCTCGTCACCCGATCCCTGCGTCTCCTCGCGGCGGCAAGTGCTTCATCGACGCACAGGACTGCGCGCTCGGCCACCTTCTGGCCATCGAGCGGGGTGCGCCCGGCCAGCGCTACCTGCTTGGCAACCACAACCTCTCCTACAGGGAGTTCCTCTCCCTCGCCGCCCAAGCGGTCGGGCGGCGCCCTCCCACCCTGCCGATCCCGAACCTCGCCCTTCGGGTCGCGGGAACCGTGGGACGCGCTCTGCAACGCGTCGACGCCCACCGCTTCGCGGGGCTTGACCCGGTGTTGCTTCTGGCGATGCAAGAGGGCCGGTACCGATCCGGACAGCGCGCCAGGGACGATCTCGGCCTGCCCGTTACGCCCATGGAAACCACGATCTCCACGGCGCTGGGCTGGTTCCGCGAACACGGCTATCTTTGAGCGTTCCGATAGGGTCGCCGCGTGCTATACGCCGCCCACGACGCCGTCCGCGGTGCCGCCCACGATGCAGCCGTCTTGCCGGGAGAAGCTTGAGCACCATCCGTCGCCCCATTCAGATCGCCGCCCCAACGCGGCTCGTCTGGAACACCCTGTTGTCTACCGAAGGGATCACCCGCTGGCTGGGCAGCGCTGGGCGCGTGGACCCGCGCGAGGGTGGCCGGTTCACCTGTACCCTCGCCTCGGGGGACGAAGTCACCGGCATCATCAATGCATGGCGGCCCACCGCCAAGGCAGAGGTGCTGTTCGACAAGCGGTCCGCTGCGCCCTGGGGGGGCACGACGCTCACCATCTCTGTCGCTCGAGATGCCAACCAGTCGGCTGTCCACGTCCTGCACGGGGGCGGCGCGCTGGATGACGACGCCGTCTCGGCCCCGCTGGACGCGCTGTGGAAGACGCTGCTGACGGCCCTTCGCGATGCCCTTGAAACGTCCCCCGCGAGCCCAACGGCCCGCTAAATCTGCCCCGAGGAGTGCCCCTTGTCCGTCTACACCACCGATGTGCTGATCGAAGGCGTCCGACGCGATGACGTGCTGACGTGGCTCGCCGACCCCGCCCACCACGAGCTGATCCTCGCCGGGGCATGGGGCTCGCTGAAGTCGACGGGGACTGGATCCTGGGAGGTGACGGTGCCGACCCAGCTGCGGACCCGGCCTATGACCTACACCTTCGAGCATGTGGACGAAGACCACGGCGGCCGCCGCGTGCACGTCGCCCTCGGCGGAAAGCGCACCAATGGCAAGCTGCATTGGAGTCTCCGGACCCAGAAGCCGTCGACCAACACCCTCGTCACCCTGCACGCGGACATCGACGCGGGCGGCCCGATGGGGCTGGTGGCCGAGCAGCTCGGCATGCGCGTGCGGCTCGAACAGGGATTCCGCACCATGACCGAGAACGTCAGGAAGGGCGTCCTTAACGGCTGAGCCGCCGGCCACGACGACCGGGCTTCAGCGCAGGCGCCCCTCCACGAACGGCACCTCGACGCACTTTTCGTGCTGGATAGGCCCGTGTCCGAAATATCCTGCTTCGCCGAACAGTTCACCGTGGTCGGCGGTGATGGTGATGTAGGTGTTGTCAGGACATAGGTCGAACAACATCTCCACCTGACGATCGACCCACTCCACGGCGCGGACCTGACGACGGTGCAGCAGATCGAGCTTCGCGTCGTCGAAGAAGGGAGACGACTGCACGATTGCGCCGGCGCGCAGCGCGGCCTCGGCGCTGGCACCCGGGTCGGCGTGGCCACCGGCCCGTCGGACGTGGTCGTCAAGATGCTTGAACACTCCGTTCACCCCGGAGATCCGCGGCCAGTGGTTCTCGGGCTCGTCGGGCGTCGCGTACGGGTAGTGCGTCTCGCCGGTGTTGATCACGAAGAACGAAGGGCGGTCCGCATAGAAGCGCATTTTCTCGAACGCTTGCGACACGTCGTTGTGCCGGTCCAGGAGCTCAAACCGATCGAAGCCGACGTTGATCGGGGTCTCAGGGTTCAGGACCGGCATGCTGACGTACATGTTCGTGCGATACCCGATCCCCTGAAGGTAGCGGGGGAGCCAAAGGCTGGGCACCATGCTGCCGAAGGTCATGTCGGGCAGCCGAAACCGCTCCTTGAACTTCAAGAAGTCGTCTTTGTAGTACTCGCTCGCGTAGACATGCGGCGGGCTGGAGTGTGGGAGCAGTCCGATCAGCAGGTTGTAGTGGCTGGGCGCGGTCCACGTGGCGTACGAGTAGCGCTTCTCGACCTCGCCGAGCTTCGACATGACCTTCGGCTTCGCGCGGACCCAGCTGTCAAAGCGGCAAGAGTCGAGGATCAGGATGACGTAGTTGGAGGCCCCCTTGGGCGGCTCCGGCCGGCGGTCGTACTGGGGAGCCGGTGCTCGATCGCCCAGATCAGCTGCCGCCGCGGTCGCCGTCACGCTGCCCGGCCCGGGACCGAAGATGCGCTGGCGCAGCCCCACTCAGAACCACGCGCACGAGTCGGAGAGGTAGTTTGCCCCGCCGGTGATCCAGTTCCCGACGCCGAACTCCGTCCCCGATCCGGCGAAGTACCAGCTCGCTGCCCCGCCGTCGGCGAGCTCGACATCGTACTCGGCAGTAAACGTCTCATCCCCGCTGGTCATCTGGTCTGGGCAGGTGGTCAGCGCGGTGTTCAGGGTCGCGGTTACCGCCAACCCGAGATCGCAGCCTGAGCACGCCCCGGTGGCGATCTCCGTGGCCGTCGTATCCCAGACCTCGACGCAGTCCGCCCCGCCGTGGCTCTTCCAGGTGGAGTTCGCGAAGTAGTAGATCGCCTCCTGGCCGGTCCAGGTCGAGCCCGACTTGTGGTACTCACCCCAGAAATATTCGTGGGCGCCGTCCACGAGGGTGGACCCGAGCGTCTCGCAGCCCTCGGACGTAGTCACCATCTCGCCCCGGATGTCGACGAGGTCGGCGTCGGTGTCGGTGTCGGTGTCGGTGTCGGTGTCGGCGTCGGTGTCGGTGTCGGTGTCGGCGTCAGTGTCAGTGTCGGCGTCAGTGTCAGTGTCAGTATCGGCGTCAGCATCGCCCTTCCCGCCGCTGTCGACATCCGCGTCGCCCGAGCACGCGGGCTGCGCCAACAGGGTGGGCAGCGCCAACAGGGCGGGCAGCATGAGCTGGGCGGGCAGCGTGAGCAGGGCGGGCATGAAGCGTCTCACGGGGACTCCAGTGGTGTTCATGCTGGTATCAAGCTCGGGTGCCAAGGTGCGAGTCGCACCAGAAGCTCGCTGGCAGGGTAGTGGGCTCCGTGCCGGAGACTCCATTGTCCGACCCTCGAACCCTCGCAGCGCTCGTTGATACCGCAGCAGCCCGGCGCGACGCTGGCCTTTACGCCTGCGCGGACGGCGTGCTCACGTTCATCGGGCCCGACGCACGCCGCTTCTGCAACGGGATGTTCACCAACAACATCCGAAATCTGCCGGTGGGCCGGGCCAATCAAAACGCGATGGTCGACGACAAGGCGCGCGTTCAGGGGCTACACGATGTCGCGTGCCTTGCCGACCAGCCCGGTGCGGGCGGGCACTTCCGCGTCACCCTCGAAGGTGTCACCGTGGAGCAGTTTCAGGCCCGGTACGAAAAGTACATCATCTTCGACGACGTCGAGCTCACCGATGTCTCCGATGGCTGGCGGATCCTGACCCTGCAGGGGCCCGGCACCGCAGCCCGCCTCCTCGTCGCCGGCCTGCCGGTGCCGATGACCGAGGGCGAGGTGCTCGCGATCGGAGGTGATCTCACTGGCGCGACGGTCACCCGGCGCGCGCGCTCGGTGGCCGGCGGCGTGGATCTGTGCGTCCCGGTCGGCGTGTCAGGGCCCTGGGACTCACTTGGCCCCTGCGGTGACCCAGCGTCACTGGAGCGGCTGCGCGTCGAGGCTGGGCTGGTGCGCTGGCCAGTGGACATGGGCGAACGGGCGCTTCCGCACGAGATCAACGTGGTGCCGAGGATGTGCAATTTCGAGAAGGGCTGCTACATCGGCCAGGAGGTCATCAACCGCATCGACGTGATGGGGCAAGTCACCAAGAAGGTGTGGGGCCTGGTCGCCGATAGTTTGCTTGAGCCGGGGGGTGAGGTTCGCCTTGGGGACGATGTGGTGGGCACCGTGCTGAGCGGCGTTCAGGAGGAGGGCTTCACGCGCTCGTTGGTGCTGTTGCGCAAAGCCGCTTGGACGCCCGGACTGCTCGTCGACGCGGGCGGCAAGGAGGCACGGGTGTCTGCTCTGCCGTTCGGCTGATGCCGAGCGAGGTGGCGGGGGGGGGGCGGGCGGAGTCCAGAACCCGCCCCTCGGGTCGGGGCCTTTTCCAGGGGAGGGTCCGTAGGGGTAGTCAGCGCTGTGGGGCGGCCGCCGGAACCCAGCGACCCGGAGTCTTCCCTACCACGCGGTCCACGCGAGCCTGCACCTCCCCCACGGTCCAGGTCGACACCGGCTCGACCTTCAGCGCTCGCTCAAGCCGTGTGGCAGGTTCCCCATATGGCGAGACGATAATCAGATCGCCAGGTGCAAGCTCCGAAGGAGTGGTTCCGAATTGGTACATGCGCACAACGATGTCTGGGTACCCGGTCCAATCGCGCCCGACGCCGGCAGCCAAGTAGCTCCCGACCCACGGCTCGGCCTCGGCACCGACGGACATCAGGGCGGCTCGGTCGGCGTAGGCGCCGTCGATCCCTGCCATCGAAGCCTCCGGCCCGTTGAGATGCACGCGATGAAGCCAGTAGAGCTGTGCCGCGGCGACGGGAACGCGGATTCGTGCCGCGGTGGTCACGACGAAGACGGCCACGGCCGGCAATAGGTACCGGAGGTGGGTGTATTGGTCCAAAGTGCCGGAGGTGGCATAGTACCGGACGTACGCGAAGAAAACGCAGAAGGCGAGGACCAAGCTGGTCTCCGTGGGAGCAGCGAGTAGACCCGCGGCGCCGAGCAGGAGGACGATGCGCCCTTGGTCAAATGCGACGAATCTACAAATTCCAAGTAGGTTCTCGCCGAACTGGCTCATACTCGATGGCCGATGAAGAACCGGAGCGAGCCCGCCGTGGACGCAGGCCCACGCAGCGAGCGCGCCCAGCGGCAGCAGGATTTGCCAGGGCGCCTGTCGTTGACGGATGGCATGCACGACGCCGGGCACGACCAGAAGCACGCCAGGCTCCTTGGTCCAGGTCGCCACCCCCGCCACCACGCCAAAAGTCGACCAGGCGTGACGGTGCAGAGCCACCAAGGCCCAGGGTACGCAGGCGAGTAACGGAAGATCGAGTTCCGGCCTAAGGAGTTGTGCGAGAACTCCCGGAATCGCCCACACCGCGAGTCCTGCCCACGGACGTCGGTGCGCTTCCGCCAGCGCGACGAAGCCGAGCCCGATGGCAACAGCGGGCACGATGCAGGCGGCACGCACCGCGCCGAGCGTTTTCCCGAGGGCAAGGAAGGCCCCGAGCCACCAGTACCAGAACGGTGGATGCCCATAGTCCGGAAGTCCTCCTCCCCAATGCGGGGGAACCGGCGCACCGTGACCCAGAACCGCCAAGGGGAGCGCTCCATGCGCCGCGAGGACCGGGCCGACATCTACTTGCTGGATTGCAGTCGGAACGAACCAAAAGAGCGAGTCCTCCACCAACGGTGCGTCCCAGTACGCGAGTAGCCACCCACTGGGGATGAGCGCCCCGAGGGCGTAGCATAGCGACCGCGCACCGGCTGGAGCCGCCAGGGAGGCAAGCAAAGAGGGCACGCCGCCCAACGCGCTCCTCATAGATTGTTTGCGCTGGACGTGGTCGCTCGTGGCCGCCGGTGCATACCACTGGACTACCGCGTCCGGAGCCCGGCCGCTTTGGGGCCACGCGGGTCGGCGATCGTCGTCCCTGCTGGGGTTGGCGGGTTGGTGTCGGCGCTCGCGGTGGGTCACGCGGACGCCGATGCGGCGTCGCCGCCGCTCCCTGATTGGAAATCGGGCGGACTGTCCTACTCCCCGCGGACGGAGTCCATCGACCAAACCTCGCGGACCTTGATCTTCGCCCCTGGTCCCACGACACGCGCGTGACACGCCAGCCGAATGCTCTTCTCGGTCTTCTCCGCCAGCAGTTTGGCCTCCGCCGGGCTCGGCTCGCCCAGCCCGGTCGCATCGAGGACATCCACGATGCAATGGCCACAGTGCCCGTCCGGGCAGCCCGTCGCGATCGGCTTTTCGAGGGTCTGACTCGCCATCACCAGCGTGTACCGAAGCTCTGATTGGACCTCGGTGACCGTGCCATCGGGCGTGGTGAACGTGAGCGGTACGCGCTCATCGACGCGCTCCGTCTGCCCGGACCGTCCGAGGATGCTCTTGAGCTTGTTCCGAAGGCCGAAGGGGGTCATGCGGAGGTCTCGTTCGCCTCGATGGCGGTGGTCAGGAATTGGAACGCGTCGTCCACGCTGTCCGATCGGTGCATCAGGCTTAAGTCCTTCGCGGAGATGGTCCCCCAGTCGACCATCGCCCCGACGTTGAGCACCTGATCCCAGTAGTCTGTGCCGTACAGGACGATCGGCAGCAGCTTCTTGATCTTTCCGGTCTGGCGGAGCGTCAGCACCTCGCACATCTCGTCCAATGTGCCAAAACCACCGGGCATGATGACCATCGCCTTGGCGAGGTACGCGAACCAGTACTTGCGCATGAAAAAGTAGTGGAACTCGAACGCGAGCTCGGGAGTAGCGAAGCGGTTGACCTTCTCTTCGAAGGGGAGCGAGATGCCCAGCGCGACGCTGCGTCCGCCGACGACGTCAGCCGCTCCTCGATTCGCGGCCTCCATGATGCCCGGGCCTCCCCCCGAGCAGATCAGGTACTGCCGCTCGCGCGCCATGCTCCACCGCGTCACGCGCTCGGCGAGCTCCCGTGTCTCCTCGTAGTACCGGGCGATCCGACATTGGCGCTCCGCCTGCACCCTCACGCGGTCCAGCTCGGCCACATGGCCCGGGTCCGAGCTGACGTTGTTGGATACCGCCAGCTGAGCAAGGCTGAGCGCCTCCGCGGATTCGGCTTGAGACGTGACTCGCGCCGATCCGAACACAACCACCGTGTCCCGCACCCCCTCGGTCTGGAACCGACGTTGCGGCTCCTCGTATTCGCAGAGGATCCGGACTGGCCGAGCCTCGGAGCTGGTGAGGAAGTCTAAATTCTTGTAGGCTTTTTCGGTGACTGGCATGAAGTCCGGACGTGTACGGGCCTCTATCAACAAAACGCAGCGCCGGCGCGCTGTTGCGCCCCGGGCCTACATGGCGCGTGCGGTGTCTCCGGTGTCTCCGGTGTCTCCGGTGTCTCCGGTGTCTCCGGTGTCTCCGGTGTCTCCGGTGTCTCCGGTGTCTCCGGTGTCTCCGGTGTCTCC
>SHYV01000128.1 GCA_009692605.1 Myxococcales bacterium | reverse complement strand
GGCTCTCCAGACATCAACGCTGAGAGCGGCCGCGTTGATCTGGTTTTTCGCGCCGCTTCCGGGTATCGGTCCAGCGTACTTTTCTGCGTCGGAGGGGCCGAGATGGGTCGCATTTTTGAAACTCGCAAGCACGTCATGTTCGCCCGCTGGGACCGCATGGCCAAGATGTTCACGCGCATTGGCAAAGACATCAACATGGCCGTCAAGGCCGGGGGCGGCGACCCCAACTCGAACTCCACGCTCCGACGCATCGTGCAGAACGCTCGCGCCGCCAATATGCCCAAGGACAAGGTCGAGGCCGCCATCAAGCGGGCGCTCGGCGTCGACGCGACCAACTACGATCAGATCATCTACGAAGCCTATGCAGCGCACGGGGTCGCGATGCTCATTGACTGCGCGACCGACAACATCGTCCGCACCGTGGCCAACGTCCGGATGCACATCAACAAGCATCACGGCAACCTCGGGTCCACAGGCTCCGTCGCCTTCATGTTCAAGCACATGGGCGTCTTTCGGCTGAACCCCGCGGGCCTCGACGCCGACAGCCTCGAGCTCGACCTCATCGATCACGGCCTCGACGAGCTCGGAGAGTCCACCGGCGAGAAGGGTGAGCCGCTGCTCATTGTTCGGTGCGCCTTCAACGACTTCGGGACCATGCAGCGCGCCCTAGAGGCTCGTAAGATCGTGCCGGTCTCCGCCGAGTCCGAGTACATCTGCCTCACGCCGACCGAACTGCCCGAGGCCCAGGCCAACGACGTTCTCAAGCTCGTCGACACGCTCGAGCAAGACGACGACGTCCAGCGGGTTTTTCACACCCTCGTCTGACGGCACACGCTCATCTGACGGCACATCGGGATCCGTGCGATGGTGGCCGCATGAAGCCGCCCAAGTCCCTCCCCGGTATCGTCGATGTGCACGTTGTGTGCGGTCGAGACGCGCCGCCGAACTCGGCGTCGGCGCCCGATCTCCTGATCGAGATTCCGCACGGTGCAACGCTGACCGACGATTTCACCGCCCTGGCCGCTCGCCTGAAGAGCCCGCTGCCCGACGGGCTGGTCGACTTCTTTCATGTGAACACCGATGCCGGGGCGCCGGAGCTTGGTTTGGCCGTGGCGCACCACTTCGTCGCGGCCGAGCCGACGCGCACGGTCGTCTTGATGCGGTGCCGAATCCCACGCACGTTCATCGACTGCAACCGCCGGATCGACGCGTCGCCGGAAGAATACCGCGCCGGCAAGCTCACGCCTGGACTCATGCCGTGGGTAACGACCACCGGAGACCGCGCCCTGCTTCGTGCGTACTACGACGACTATGTCGCTGAGGTACGCGAGACCGCCGCGTCGCTGGGTCCGGCCGGCGCGACCTTGCTCCTCCATACCTATGCCCCGCGCTCCGTAGACGTCGAGGTCGACCTGAAGATCGTCGAAAACCTGCGACACGCCTACCAGCCCGAAGTCTGGGGCACCTGGCCGCTCAGGCCCATGCTGGACGTGATCTGTCGCGATCCCGACGGGACGAGCCACGCGCCGGCCGCGGTCGTCGAGCAGTTGCGGGCCGAGCTCGCGCCCGTCCCAGTCGCCGAGAGTGCGACCTATCCACTCCATCCAAGCAGCCTCGCCTGGGAGCACGTGATGTCCCGTCCGGGCCGCGCCTTATGCTTGGAGGTCCGCCGCGACCTGGTGGCTGACCCCTTCGAGCCGTTTGCCCAGATGCACATCAGCGCCGCTAAGGTCGACGGGCTGGCGAGGCCCCTCGCGTCCGCGCTCCGGCGATGGTGGTAAGCGTGGGCACATCGCGACACCGGCGGTACCCTGTGGTAGCGTCCGTGCCCCTATGAATGTGCTGTTCGTGGCGTCTGAACTGGCGCCTTTCGCAAAGACTGGAGGCCTCGCCGACGTGATCGCGGCGTTGCCGGCCTATCTGCATCGTGCGGGTCACCAGGTTCTTGTGGTCGTCCCTCTCTATGACACCGTCGATGTCTCCAAGGCCCACTTCGAGGCTGTCTTCGACACAGACCTGCGGCTGGGCGACCATCAGTATCAGATCAAGTTTTTCCGCGTAGGCAGCGGACCTCCGATCTTTTTCGTCCATTGTCCCGCGCTGTTCGGGCGGGGCCGAATCTATACCAGTGACAGCGACGAGCATCGGCGGTTCCTCGCGCTCCAATTCGCGGCGATCATTCTCTGCCAGCGGATGGGCTTCGCCCCCGACATCGTCCACGCCCACGATTGGCAAACCGCCCTCCTGCCGATGATGATCAAGACCCTCTTCGCCCGGGACCCGCTCTTCGCAAAGACGCGTTCTCTCCTGACGATTCACAATCTGAACTACCAGGGCAGCTTCCCTTCGGCGATCGGGCCGGACACCAACCTTGGCTCCGTCGCTCACCTTTTCCACAATGAGCTGCTCAGCGCGGGGCGCGTGAACTTCCTCCTCCAGGGGGTTCTCTACGCCGACGGCATCACCACCGTCAGCCCGACCTATGCCAACGAGATCCAAACCGAGGCCCACGGCGCCGGGCTCGACGGGTTCCTGCGAGCGCGCCGAACCACGGTGGTCGGCATCTTGAACGGCGTCGATTACGGTGAGTGGTCGCCCGAGTGTGACCGCCTGATCCCCCACCGATACAGCGCGGCGGATCTCACGGGCAAGGAGCTCAATAAGCAGGCGCTCCTCGAGAGCCTCGGTCTGCCGTATCAGCCAAGGGTGCCGGTCTTCGGCATTGTCTCCCGGCTCGTCTCGCAAAAGGGGTTCAATCTCATCGCCCCGGTGATGCCGGAGCTCTTGCGCCGCCACGGCTTTCAGCTGGTGGTGCTCGGCAGCGGGGAGCCTGGGCTGGAGGACATGTTCTCTCGGTTGCAGCGAGCGTTCCCGCGCCAAGTCTGCTTCTACAGGGGATTCAAGAACGACCTGGCGCACTTGATCGAGGCGGGCGCGGACGCCTTCTTGATGCCGTCCGTCTACGAACCCTGCGGGCTCAACCAGCTCTATAGCCTGCGCTACGGCACCGTGCCGATCGTCCACCGCACCGGAGGCCTCGCCGACACCGTGCGGCCGTGGAACCCGTCGAGCGGCACGGGCAACGGCTTCCTCTTTGAGCACCACGACGAGGCCGGGCTGCGCTGGGCCGTCTTGGCCGCGCTCGCCGCCTACCGCGATCCGGCCCAGTGGCAAACGCTGATCCAGAATGGGATGGCCCAGGACTTCTCGTGGGAGGTGCAGGGCAAGCTCTACGAGTGGGTCTACCAACGTCTTGGCGAGGGGAACTGAACGTGCACATCGTCTTCATCGAACCCAGGTTTCCCGCCAATCAAAAGCACTTCATCCGCGCGCTCGCCGAGGTGGGCGCGACCATCAGCGCGATCGGCGAGGGGTCGAAGGGCTCCCTCGACGATGAGCTCAAGAGCTGGCTTTCCCACTACGAGCAGGTCAAGAACGTCTGCGATGAGCAGGCGGTGCTTCAGGCCGTGCGCGGCATCCAGCGGCATGTCCACGTTGACAGGCTCGAGGCCACGGTCGAGGCCCACATCATGCCGACCGCGCACGTCCGCGAGGCGGCGGGCATCCCGGGGACAAGCGTGCGGACCGCGTTCCTCTGCCGTGACAAGCCGGCCATGAAAGAGGTGCTCCGCCAGGGCGGGGTGCCGTGCGCCGAGTCAGCAGGCGTCAGCTCGACCGCCGAGGTGCGTGAGTTCGTCGAGCGCGTCGGCTATCCGGTCATCCTCAAGCCACGGGATGGGGCCGGCGCGGCGGGGGCGATCCGCGTCGACTCGGACGCCGAGCTCGAAGGGGCGATGCGCGGGCTCGGCGTTCCCTCGGGCCGCTCCGTCGCCATCGAGGAGTTCATTGAGGGGCATGAGGGGTTCTTCGACACGCTCACGCTCTCCGGTGAGGTCGTCCACGAGTTCGCCACCCATTACTACCCGAACGTGCTCGAGGCGATGCGGACCCGTTGGATCTCACCGCAGTTCCTCGTGACCAATCGTCTGGAGAGCGCGCCGGGATACGACGAGGTCAGGGCGATGGGCCGCAAGGTCAATTCGCTGCTCGGGATTGAGACGACGGCCACCCACATGGAGTGGTTCTCGGGTCCGCGAGGGCTCAAGTTTTCGGAGATCGGCTGCCGGCCACCCGGCGTCCGAGCGTGGGATCTCTACAACGTCGCCAACGACATGGACCTCTATCGTGAGTGGGCCATGCTCATCGCCAAGGGTCGCAAGAGCCAGTACGCATCCCGTCGCCTCGCCGCCGGCATCATCGCGCTTCGGCCCGAGCGGGACGGACACATCAGCGGATACGAGGGGCTCGACGCGGTCCGCCGCTCTTTCGGCGCGCACCTCATAGACTGGCACGCGCCCCCGGTCGGCACGCCCACCCAGCCCGTCTCGGCCGGCTATATGGCCAACGCTTGGATTCGTTTGAAACACGAGAATTACGACTCTCTGCGGCAGATGCTCGATTCCGTCGGTCAGACCGTGCGGGTCCTTGCCCGTTGAGGACGCCTGAAAAAAAGCCCCTGATCCGAAGTGGAACGGTTGTCCTGCTCGGCCCCCAGCAGACGACCCCGGACGTGGGCATCGTATTGGCCGAGCTTGGGATAAGCGGTCCAGTCGCCCTGGTTCGCGCAGGGTACCAAGAGCGCGAGTCCGACGACGCCGCGCTCATCACGGCGCTCGGTGTCAAGACCATCAATCTCCGGCTGCACGCCCGCGCCGCCGAGGTTTTTGCCGGCGACCCGGAGTTCGCGCGCGCCTACCAGGAACGTCAGAACCGACTGCGCCACATTCAGAGCTTCTACCGAGTGCGCCTCGACAAGACCGACGACGGCGCGCGCACGATCGCGGCCCGGCACATAGAGCCGGAGCTGCTCGCCCAAGAGGACCAGGTCTCGGTCGATCAGTTTCGGCAACTCGACCTGGACCACATCAGACGCTGTCGCGCGCTGCGCCAGGCTTTCGCGGAGAGCTGGCCCATCCGCGAGCGACCGCTCATCGCGCGCCACCGCGCCGAACTTGCCGCCGTGCTCTCGACGGTCGAGGCGCTGGTCATCGCGGGCGGGCACGTTGCGGCGCTGCTCAATCGCCTGAAGCTCTTCGAACTCCTCGAACTGGCCGCCGGCATGCCGGTGATTGCCTGGTCCGCAGGGGCGATGGTTTTGACCGACCGGATCCTCTTATTCCACGACTATCCGCCCTACGGATCAGACATCGCCCAGGTCCTGGACGCTGGCTTCGAACTGGCCCCGGGGATCGTGGTCCTCCCGGATCCGCGCCGGCGCATCCGCATGGAGGATCGGGAAGGCATCCAGCGTTTTGCTCGCCGGATGGCTCCGGGCACCTGCGTCGCGATGGAGCATGGCGCCCGAGTCAAGTTCGAAGGGGGCGTCCTTGTGGAGGCGTCCGCGATGCGCCTCACCGCCACCGGGCTCGTCGAACAGGGCTGGACCGGACCGGCGACGCAGACGTTTCCGCCCACGCAGGCCGCCTACCCATGACCGCACCCGCCATCCTTGAGCTTGAGCGCGGTCCACGCACGCCGGAGGAGGTCGACGCTTTCTTCGCCGCGAACTCTTTCCCCATCGTCAGCGGTTCCTCGATCACGTTTGTTTGGCGCGGCGCGGCCGACGCCGTCCACCTCAAACACTGGGTCTTTGGCCTGCAGTCCTCCCAGCAGCTCGCCCGCATGGAGGGCACGGACGTCTGGCACCTCACGCTCCAGATCCCGCCCGCTTCCCGCGTGGAGTACAAGCTTGAGGTCGTTCGCGACGGGCGAGGCGAGTGGATCCAGGATCCGCTGAATGGGAATCTCGCCCGCGACCCCTTCGGCGCCAACTCGGTCGCCCACGGCACCGGCTACGACATCCCGTCGTGGATTCATCACGACCCGTCTTCGGCGCCGGGCCGCTACGACGAGGTCCACTTCGACTCGAAGACCTATGGGCGCCGGAGCTTCGGCTTATATCTTCCGGCGCGATTCCAGCGCGCCCGCCGCTACCCGCTCCTCGTCGTCCATGATGGTCACGACTACCTGCGCTATGCCTCGCTGCGCAGCGTCTTGGACAACTTGATGGGACGCCTCGAGGTCGCCGATACCATCGTGGTCTTGACGAGCTCGCCCAACCGCTTGGGGGAATACGCCGACGACGAGCGGCACGCCCGGTTCCTGACCGAAGACCTGATCCCATTCGTCGAGCGCGTCTTCCCGCTCGACAGCCAGCCCCAGGGCCGATGCCTCATGGGGGCGAGCTTCGGCGCGGTCGCGGCCCTCTCGGCGGCGTGCCGCTACCCGGGCTTCTACGGGCGGCTGCTGTTGCAGTCGGGCTCGTTCGCGTTCACCGACATCGGCAGCCGCAACCACCGTGGGCCCCTCTTTGATCCGGTCGTCGCGTTCATGAACCGCTTTCGCGACGACCCGTCGGCGATCTCCGAGAGAATCTTCGTCAGCTGTGGGATGTACGAGTCATTGATCTACGAGAACCGCTCGCTCGTCCCGATGCTGCTTGCGACCGGCATGGACGTCCGCTATGTCGAAGCCCGGGACGGTCACAACTGGGAGAACTGGCGCGACCGCCTCCGAGAAGGGCTCTCCTGGCTCATGCCCGGCCCGATCCTTCACGTCTACGACTAATGTGGAGCCCCCCATGGCAAGAGTCACACGCAAGATCGGCCTCTCCCTCGGCGCGGACATCTGCTGGCCCCTCTGCTACGAGCAGATCCTGGGCAAGCTCGCGCTCGACATCGACTTCGGTGGCGACCGTATCGGGGTCGAGTGCGAGCGCGTCACCATCGAGCCGTTCGACCTTCGCCAGCCCTGTCGCTACGACGTCGTACTGGATCGACTGACCCACTGGTATGGGCCGAGCCGGGAGTGGATCAAGAAGGCGATCCTGATGGATCGCCTCTATGTGCTGAACAATCCTTGGTCGGTCCAGTCCATGGAAAAGCACACCTCGTACTGCGCGATGATGGCGCTGGGGATGCCGATTCCGGAGACTTGGATGGTCCCGCCGAAGGCCTATGAGCCGAGCGCAGACTTGGCTCCAACGCTGAAGCGTTATGCCCAACTCTTCGACCTCGGCGAGGTGGGCGGAGCCATCGGCTACCCCCTCTTCATGAAACCCTACGACGGCGGCGGCTGGCGCGACGTCAGCCGGATCGCGGACGAAGCCGCGCTGCGTAAGCGGTACGACGAGAGCGGCAAGGTCGTCATGCACTTGCAGGCTGCGGTTGATCCCTTCGACAGCTTCGTTCGGTGCATCGGCTTCGGACCGCAGACCCACCTGGTTCGGTACGATCCGGACGCGCCGCTGCACGATCGCTATACCCGGGACAAGGACTTCATCTCCGACGACGAGGCCCAGCTCCTGCGGGATACGACCCTGACGATCAATGCGTTCTTCGGCTGGGACTTCAACTCCTGCGAGGCGCTCCGCAAGAACGGGGTCTGGTACCCCATCGACTTCGCCAATCCATGCCCAGACTCGCAGGTGACCTCGCTCCACGGCCACTTCCCATGGCTGGTCATCGCCAAGCTCCGATGGTCAATCTATTGCGCCGTGACCCGGAAGGCCTTTCGCCGGACCCTGGACTGGAGCCCGTTCTACGAGGTCGCCGCCCAGGATCTGCCCTACCGAGAGAAGCTCCGAGCCTACGCGGCTATCGCCGAGGCACGTTTTGAGACAACACGTTTCGAGGAGTTCTGCGCGCAGCACCTCTCCCACCTCGACGAGGTGGCCTGGGAGTTCTTCGGGACCGCGGACGCCAAGGAGGCGTTCCGATTGAAGGTCACCGCGTTGTATCCCAAACACGAGATCGAGGCGTTCACCGAGCTCTTCTGGGGGCGCGTGCAGGCTTGGCGGTCTGAAACCGCGCCGAAGGGGGCATGAGCGTGGGCCGCGAAGACAAGATCGTAACGCGATGGTGGAGTGAGCGGTTGGAGCGCGAGGTCACCCTTGTGCGTTGGGGGACGACGGGCCGTCCGGTCCTGCTTTTTCCGACCGCGGGCGGCGACGCCGAGGAGATCGAGCGCTTTCAGATGATCGACGCCTTGGCTCCGCTGATCGATGCCGGCCGGATCAAGGTGTACTCCTGTGACAGCGTGGCCGGTCGCGCCCTGCTCGCCCGGGAGGGCACGCCACGCCATCAGATGTGGTTGCAGAACCAGTTTCATCAATATGTCCGCCATGAGGTCGCGCCTGCGGTCCGGGCCGATTGCCGGACGCCGGACATCGAGATCTGGGCGACCGGGGCGTCCATTGGTGCGTTCCACGCCGTCGCGATGGTGTGTCGGTTCCCCGACGTCTTCGCCCGGGCTCTGGCGATGAGTGGCACCTACGATCTACGTCGCTTCTACGAGGCGACCGAGTTCACGGACGAGTTCTGGGTCTCGTCGCCGCTCCACTTCGTGCCGCGGCTCGGCGGGCACCATCTGGACGTCTTGCGAACCCGCTACATCCACATCATGTCTGGAGAGGGTCGCGCCGAAGACATCGGTGAGTCCTGGGCGCTCGCCAAGACGCTGGGTCGGCAGGGCGTCCCGAACCGGGTTGATTCCTGGGGCCGGGAGTGGCACCACGACTGGATGACTTGGCGGCGGATGCTCCCGCAGGTGCTGGGCGAATGGACGAATGGCGAGGGGGTAGTGCCATGACGACGCGGTCGCATAAGGAAACGGATGGCGAGCTCGTCGGCGAGCGCCAACGCGAGTTCATGAGCGCGATCCTCGCGGATGTGCGCGCCTTGGAGCGCATGATCGAGGAGAACCTCTTCGAGACGGGCATCCGCCGGATCGGTGCCGAACAAGAGATGTTTCTGATCGACGAAGCCTGGGCACCGGCGCGCGGGGTGCTGAAGCTGCTCGACCAGCTTGGCCACGACAGCCACTACACGACCGAGCTCGGCATGTTCCAGCTCGAGGCCAACTGCGATCCCCAGGTCTTCTCCGGGGACGGCTTTTCGCGCATGCACGCGCAGCTCGATGACCTCGTCGATCGGGCCCGAACCTGCGCTCGCCAGATCGGCATCGACGTCGTCCTGATGGGCATCTTGCCGACCATGCGCAAGGCGGATCTCGGGCTCGAGGGGATGGTCCCGAGCGCGCGGTACATTCAGCTGAATCAAATCGTGACGGCCCTGCGCGGCGGCAAGTTTTCGTTTTCGATCAAGGGCCTGGACGAGCTCATCATCGAGCATGATTCGGTGATGCTTGAGGCCTGTAACTCGAGCTTCCAGGTCCACCTCCAAGTCGCGCCCAACGAGTTCGCCCGTTTCTACAACCTGGCTCAGGTGCTGGCCGGTCCGATCATGTCGGTGTCGGCCAACTCCCCGATCGTGTTTGGACGGAGGCTCTGGGCCGAGACCCGGATCGCGCTCTTCCGGCAGGCGGTCGACACCCGCAGCCACACCCAGGCGCTCCGCGAGACCGAGGCCCGCGTCAGCTTCGGGACGCGCTGGGTCAAAGAGTCGGTCGTCGAGATCTTCAAGGAGGACATCGCGCGTTTCCGCGCGCTCGTCGGCACCGATCTCGACGAAGATCCGATGGCCGTGCTCGACCGCGGGGAGATTCCGCAGCTCAAGGCCCTGCGGCTCCATAACGGCACGATTTACCGTTGGAACCGGGCCTGTTTCGGGATCATTGAGGGCAAACCCCACCTCCGGATCGAGAACCGCGTCATGCCGGCCGGGCCGAGCACGCTCGACGAGATCGCCAATGCCGCCTTCTGGAGCGGGTTGATGGTCGAGATGGGCGCCTCGGGCGAGGACTACACCAAGCGCATCGACTTCGATCAGGCCGGCGCCAACTTCTATACCGCCGCGCGGGAGGGCATCGGCGCGCACTTCGTCTGGCTGGACAACGAGGACATTTCGGCCCGCGATCTCGTGCTCGGGCGGCTTCTGCCGCTGGCCATGGCCGGACTCCGCCGCCAGGGCTGCTCCGAAGCCGACAGCCAGCGTTACCTCAAGGTCGTCGAAGAGCGGGTCAGCACCGCGCGGACCGGGGCGCGCTGGCAGCTCTCGTCGTGGAACTCGCTGCGCGACCGTTCGACGCCCGCCGAGAGGGCCAACGCGCTCGTCGCGGCGACCGTGCAGCGCCAACAGACCGGGAGACCTGTCTCGGAGTGGGAGCGAGCTCGTCTCGACGAGGCCAAGGCGAGCCGCGGCAACTACCTCCGCATCGACCAATACATGACGACGGACCTGTTCACGGTCCACGCCGACGACGCAGTCGAGGTCGTCGCCAACTTGATGATCTGGGAGCGGATTCGCCACGTCCCGGTCGAGGACAAAGACCACCGCCTCGTCGGTGTGCTGACCTATCGCGCCGTGCTCCGCTTCGTGATGAGCGGCGGCTCGGCACGCCGAACGCCGGTCTCCGACATCATGAAGCGCGATGTGACCACGGTGACGCCCGAGACCACCACGGTCGAGGCCCTTCGGCTGATGCGAAGGCTCCGCGTCGGGTGCCTGCCCGTGGTCTCAGAGGACCAACTCGTGGGCATCGTGACCGACGAGGACTTCATGGATATCGCCGCCAAGCTGCTTGAGCAGCAGCTCTCGGACGGCACGCCACCCGACGCGGTCTAAACCCAACCGCTCACTCGGCGTACATCGTGATCTCCGTGGCCACGATGTTCGAAAGCTCGCACGCGGTCGCCCAATCCGGGTGGCGAAGCATGATGTGGCCGTCAGAGAGCAGGGTTTGTTTCCAGTTGCGGCGATGGGTTCCGACGGGCAGCAGCTTGGACTCGACGACGTATTCGCCGTAGTCGCGGAGGAACTCTTTGAGCCCGACGATGCGCGTGATGCGGCCCTGTCCGATGGCGCGTTTGAAGATGATCGCCGCGTTGTATTTGCGCGTCGTCGGCGCGTCGAACCGACCCCAGCACACCACCCGCGCCCATTCGCGGAAGAGGTCGATGTCGCAGGTATAGTTCATTTGATCGACGAGGCACGCCCCGCCCGGGCGACAGCCGATCTCGCCGAAGACGACCTCGCCGCTCGGCTTGCGGAACCATTCCATGTGGGTGAAGCCGTCGCCCATCTTGAGCGCGTCCAGGACCTTGCCGCCGAGTACCAGCCCGTCGGCCAGGGTGGGCTGGGCCAGATTGCGCACAGTGACGATCACGGGGCTGATCCACTCGTTGGTGCGCGCGATGAGCGGCTTGGGCAGGTATTGTGCGACGTTGACGAAGGCGGGCTTACCCTCGATGCAGACGGTGTCGAAGGTGAACTCCTCGCCAAAGATGAACTCTTCGACGCTGGCCTCGCCGACGTTTTGCATCTTGTGGAGCGCGGCTTCGAGCTCCTTATCGTTGTCCACCGCATAAGTATCCGCGCTGCCCGCGCCGGCGATGGGCTTGAGAACGAGGGGATACTCCAGGACGGCGGCGGCGTCGCGGGCCTCGGTCGCGGTCTGAACTCGGACGGAGCGTGGCACGCGCAGCCCGGCGGCAGCGACCCGCTCCTTCATGATCTGCTTGTCCCGAAAGCCAACGACCGTGTCGACCGACATGCCAGGCAGGCCCATGCGCTCCCGCAAGCGCGCGGCGGTGACGACCATGACCTCCCAGTTGGCGAGCACCCGATCGACTGAGCGGCCGCGCATCCAGGCGTAGACGCGCTCGACCACATCGTCTTCGTCCAGCAAGCGTGGGACCTGCAAGTAGTCATGGAGGTGACGTCTGAGCGATGCAGGGAGAGACGCTTTGGGCTGGTCACCGACGCCATAGACGTTCGCGCCGACCTCGGCGAGGCCGCGTGTGTACTGCTGCATCTCCGGCGGGTAGGTGGCCGCCAAGAATACGACGTTCATAGGGGGGCTCCTTTGGGAGCGGCATGCTACAACGCCTCCATGCGAAATGTGATCTTCGCGGCGCCGTTCCCCCTAGAGACAACGATGCGCTTTGCGCGCGGGGCCGCGGCCCTCGACGGTGTCCGCCTGCTGGGGCTCGTGCAAAAGCCGCCACCTCGGGACGACGCTCGGCTCTTCGACGATGTGGTGCAGGTCAAAGACGGCCTGGACGCCCATCATCTGATCGAAGGGGCGCGGATCCTGGAGCGCCGGCATGGGCCTATCCACCGAGTCCTGGGGATTCTGGAGCCCCTCCAAGTCCAGCTCGCGGAGGTGCGCCATGCCCTCGGAGTGGTCGGCACCGATCCGGCGACGGCGGACCTGTTCCGGGACAAGGCCCGCATGAAAAACGAGCTGCGACGGCACGGCCTTCCGTGTGCGCGGCATCGACTGATCACCACCTGGTCCGACGCCGAAGACTTCGTCGCTGAGGTCGGATTCCCGCTCGTGCTGAAGCCACCCGCTGGGATGGGTTGCAAGTCGACCTGGACCATCCGCACCGCCGACGATCTGCGCGCCGCATTGAGGGCGCTGCACGCCGGGCCCAACAACCCGGCCCTCGCCGAGGAGTTCCTGCGCGGTCGCGAGTTCAGCTTCGAGACGATCACGATTGGCGGCCGGGTCGTCTTCAAGTCTTTCACGCGTTACTACCCCTCGCCGCTGGAGGTCATGGAGACGCCGTGGATTCAATGGGTCGTGGTTTTGCCCCGGAACATCGAGGGCCCCGGATTCGACGACGCCCAGATGCTCGGCGTCCGCGCCGTCCACGCGCTCGGGCTTGAGACCGGCTTCACGCACATGGAGTGGTTCCGCCGCGACGACGGCTCGCTGGCGATCGGCGAAATCGCGGCGCGCCCACCCGGCGCCCACATTGTCCTCGCCAATAGCTACGCCTACGGGACCGATATGTATCGGGCCTGGGCAAGGGCGGTCGTGGACGACGCCTTTGACGGCCCGTTCGAACGCCAGTTCGCCGTTGGGGTGGCCTTCCTGCGGGGCGTCGGCCACGGTCGCGTCGCCCGAGTCCACGGCGTAGACCAGGCCAATGCGAAGGTCGGACACCTCGTCGTCGAGTCGCGTTTGCCGGTACCCGGCACCCCCCGCGCGGAGAGTTATGAAGGCGATGGCTATGTCATCGTCCGCGATCCAGATACTGAGGTCGTCAAGGCGGCGATGGCGACCATCATCGAGACGATCCAGATCGAATACAGCTGAGTCGGGCGGGTCATGTGGCCGACTCCGCGAGAGTTGGCGCGTCACGGTCGACCGAGAAGGCATCAGCGGGGTGGCCTGAAATGCCGGATTGCGACTACGCAAGAAACGCCCCTGTTGGAGACATCGGTGCTAGCGTCTCCTTCGAAGGGGGGCGGCGATGTCCAGCGGGGTGACACGGCAAAGCGGGGGTGGCCCTTGGAGGGCCGCGGCGCTCGTCGCGTTGGCTCTGTTCGCCGCGTTCTTCTTCCTCGGCGAGTGGTCGTCGGGCAGTCCAGAGGGCGCTCCGGGCCCGAGTCTTGGCCCGACCTCGACCGCGCCTCGGGCGTTGACCGGCGATCTTGTCTCGGCGTCGAGCCCCGCTCCGACCTCGACGCCGCACTCGCCCCTCTTGCCGCCCTACGTCTCGCAAGCACTCCCGGCCGCCGCATCATCGGCCCCCGCCGGATCGGAGTTGGCCCTCGCGAGTCATCCCGCTGCATCGCCACCGGAGCCCCCTACCCCGCCCGACCCCACCGCCTCCACCGACGCACCCACCGCCTCCCCGCCCTCCAGGGCCACGCCCCAAAGGCTCTCTCGCGTCCGCCACCCGCCCCTCACGCCGAAGCAGCACCGCGCCTTCGGCGACCGCCTCGCCCGCAAGGCGTTCACGACGTTTCACCCTCGCGCTTCGGCGTCCGCGGCGTTGACCGATCTCGTCCTTGCCGAGCGCGCTCTCCGCGCCGGGAGCCCAGATGGTCAAGCTCATTTACGAAATGCCCTGCGCGCGGCGTTCGCGCAAACCGGCGAGGTCGTCAGACGGGGAGGCATCGCGGTCGACGAGTTCGACGACGCTCCGCCAGCCTTGCCGCCCTCTTCGAAGGCCCTTCAGCGCGCGGGCCTTCGTTCGGTCGAGCGGCATGTGCGCGCGCTGCTTCGGGCGAGCGAGGTTCGTGAAGCCGGTCGCCCGTCGGCCTTCGATCACCTGCCCGCCGCCGAGGTTGGGTCGCCCTTCGCGGGTCGCCCGGCTGTTTCGGCCCCCGGCTTTGCGCCTCGCGCCGCATCGGCCGCCGTCCAGGCCGTCCAAGCCGTCGTCATTGAAGACAATCTCGTCGCCGAGTCCCCACCGACCGATCTCGATCTCAGAACCACGCCCTCAGCCGAGCTCGACACGCTCGCCGCCGAGCTCGGCCCGAGCCCGCTGCGCCACTTCGCGTGGGTCTTCGACCACGTCCTGCCCGAGGTCTACCGAGGCCTGAAGCGCGGGCCTTCGACCACGGCCCGCGCTCAACGTGGCAACGATCTCGACGGCGCGGCCCTGCTCGTCGAATTGCTCCGGCGGGCCGGCATTCCCGCGCGCCTCGAGCTGTCTCAGATCACGCTCCTCGAAGCCCAGGTCCTGCCCATCACCGAGACCGAGAGCGCCGGCGCGGCGGCGGCCTTGTATCGAAGCGCGGGCCTCCCAGGGGCGGCCGTCGTCCTGCCGGGTCTCGGCGCGGTGGTTCAGACCGAGCGCTGGTATGTGCGCGCCTGGGTAGCCGCGAACAATGAGGGCAGCTTCTCCGAACCCCGTTGGATCTTCCTCGATCCGATGCTCAAGGACGTCCGCCTGACGGGGGTCCAGGCGCCCGGCAACCTCGCCGTGCCGCTCTTGGACGAGTCGGTCCTTCTCGATGA
>SHYV01000127.1 GCA_009692605.1 Myxococcales bacterium | reverse complement strand
AGGAGAAATTCTCCGGGCGCTTGATTGGCGGCGATGACGAGATCATCCTGCTCAACGCTGAGGGACAGGAGCAGGACACGGTTGCGTGGGACAAGCAGTGGCCTGTGGCGCCCGGCGTCGTGTTTTCGCTGGACCCAAGCTACCAAACCGTCACCGCAAACGACTCGCTCGATCATTGGTGCGCCGAGGTCGTCCCGAGCCCCGGAGCGGCCAATCCTGGATGTGGCGGTGCAGGGTCGGGAGCGGATGATCGGCTGGGCAGCGTCCTGATCTCGGAATTTCTGGCCGACCCCGACGGCGTGGAGGACAAGGTCGGAGAGTGGTTGGAGCTGACCAACATCTCGGACGTTGACGTTGACCTCTCCGGGTGGTTCCTCGCTGACGCAGGGCGCAACCTCTTCGCGATCGACGCGGGCACCACGATAGCGGCCGGGGCGTCGCTCGTGTTTGCTCGCTCCGCAGACTCCGCGGTGAACGGCGGCATCGACGCGGCCGTCGCGCTGGGCGACGCGTTTACGCTGAACAACCACGACCTGTACATCACGCCGGAGACCGACGCTCCCTCCGAGGTGTTCGCGGAGATCGTCGCTCAGGGGATCAGCGGCAGTGGCACCGAGATGGGCCTTGAAGGCGCCTACGCCGCGGTGTGTACGCCGACGTCGCCCCCGGATCACATCTGCCCCCTTCCGCTCGTATCCACTGAGAACGCCGGCTTCCTGCGTGACGATGCGAACCTGTCCATCCTGATCATCTCGGACGAGCAGGACGCCTCGCCCCTGACCGTGGACGATTACCTCAACGCGTTTGTCGCGGTGAAGGGGGAGGAAGCCTACCGCGACCACTCCCGGATGAACATCTCCGGGGTCATCGGCGACACGCCGCCCGAGTTCGAGGGGGGCCCGTCCTGTAGCTCCGAGGGCAACGGGGAGGCTGCGTACGGCAGTCGGTACGTGGCCGCCGTCAGCGCGACGGGCGGTCTGATGGACTCCATCTGCGCCGACGATTTCTCGCCCATCGTCAACGATCTTGGGCTGACCCTCTCCGGACTTCAGGTGGACTTCGCCTTAAGCCGCGTTCCGGACGTGGATACGCTGGAGGTGGCGCTCTACGACGACACGCAGGAGAACAAGATCAAGGATCTCACCCTTGACACCGACTACTCCTACAACGAAGAGACCAACAGTCTCCACTTTGATCACGACCAGATCCCGCCTGCTGACTATTGGATCTCGGTCGATTACCGCGTCAAGACCGGGGGCTGAGATGATGACTCGATGGTTGGCGTCCGCCATGTTCATTTCGCTGGTCGGCTGTGGCACCAGCGCCTATGAGTGCACTGAGTCCAAGGCCTGTCCGCTGGGAAGTGACTGCGTCGAGGGCAGCTGTGTCGCTCAGGGCTGCGCGACCAGCGAGCAATGCGGCATCGAGCAGTACTGCGACGCCAACAACAAGTGCGCGAGCGGCTGCCTGCTCGACACCGACTGCAAGTATGGCGAGTATTGTGACACCGAGGCGGCGCAGTGTGCCGCAGCTGAGTGCAGCGACACTCGGGAAGACTGTGCGTTCAACGAGTTCTGCAATCCGACCGGCGAGTGCTACGACGCTGGCGGGTACTACTGCCGCGACTGCGAGACGGCCTCCGACTGTGGCGGGAACGGGAACACCTGCTACGCCGGTTACTGCTCGGTCACCTGTGAGTCCGACGAGGATTGCCCTCAGGGCTACGACTGTGTAGGCTTCTCCGATATCAGCGGGAACATCGTCGCCTACGGCTGCTTCACCTCTTGCTGGCTGTACGGGTTGTAAGGATGAACAGGCGCCTACTCACGATTTGCGTGTCTCCTTCCATGCTCGTGGGCTTCGCGCTCGCTGGCCTCGCGCCCGCGGGCCTCGTGCTCACCGGCTGCAAGGACAACCAGGACGACACCTCGGACACCTCGGTGGCCCTTAGCGGTCCGGAGCTGAGCCATACGGCGTCGTTGACCGTCGGCGAAGGGGGTCCCCTTGACCTTGAGCTCACCGCTGTGGACGATGACGGGGTGGGCGCGGTCACCGTGTACCATCGAACGGCTGGGAACACGGGGTGGATCCCGCTCGTGATGACCGGGGGGGAGAACGGCACGTTCACCGCTTCGATCACCGATACCGACGTGCAATATCCGGCGATAGAATACTACTTCAAGGCCGCGGATGCCGCTGCGACCGCTGCGACCTCTTACCTGCCCGTGACCGACCCGACGTCAAACGCTTACTCGGTCGCGGTGAGCGTCCAGGGCGCCGCCCTGCCGTACTTCGAGAACTTTGAGGGCGACGACGGCAGCAGCGTCGATCTCGCGACCCTTGGCTGGGGCTCGGCGATGACCGGGTTTCAGGGCTACCCGTGGCAGAGCTCCACGGTCGAGGTCTACTCGGGGGTATCGTCGGCGTTTCACCCGCTTGGGTACGAAGGGGCGGTCACGTCGAGCGACTGGCTGATCAGCCCGGCGATCGACCTCACCAGCGCCGCCAGCGCGCAGGTGAGCTGGCGGGAGTTTGGTAATTTCACCGCTACCGCCAACCACGCCTTGTATATTTCGACCACCAACCGCGACCCCGGCGACGGCACGTATACGCTTGTGACGGCGCTCGGCGCTCCTCTCGAGGACGCGTGGTCCCGCTCACAGGTCGTCGATTTGGCCGCCTATGTGGGGTCCACGGTCTACGTGGCGTGGTATTGGGAGGGAGCGGGCGCTGATGATTGGTACATCGACGACGTACAGATCGGAGGGTTGCAGGCGGATCTGACTGAGATCTGGACGCTGGATCCCGAGACAGTTCATCCTGGAGACTCCACGACGCTGACGGTGACAGTCAGCAACGCGTCGACGGTCGACGCGACGGATGCGGTGGTGACGGTCGGGTTTCCGTCCGGCGGGGTGAGCCCGGACGCCGACTCGGTAGCGGTGGGCTTCGTTCCCGCTGGAGGCGCGGCCTCCGCGACCTTTACGCTCACGGTTGACGAGGGGCAGGAGGACAATCGCTACGTGCCCATGACCGTCGGGGTGTCCTCCGGGGACGCCGAGGACATCGAGGAGGCTCGCCTCCTGATCGGGTACGCGAGCACGGCGACGGTCGACTGGACCTCGGACGTCGATGGCTGGTTGCAGATCGATCTTGGGGTCGGTGCGGTGGAGGATCCGGGGTGGTCGACGACGCTGCACGCGGAGACCACCGTTGCTGGGCCGGTGACTGCGTCGTCGGACATCACCGATCAGGGCGACATGCTGCCTCCCGCCGCGGGTGATCTGCGTTGGTGGACCCACGTCGAGTCCGACGGCGGTGGTGCCGTGACGGGGTTCTCCATCTCTTACGGGGGACAGTCTTACGATGCCACCTCGCTCCCGTCGATCTCTGGAGGGGCTTCCGCCGTGTGTTGGGACCCCGAGCCACCCGCGTTCACCGTCTCCGCCGCGTCCTCGCCGGCTTCGCTGGAGCCCGGGTCGACTGGCGTGAGCCTGAGCCTGCGCATCAAGGACATTGGCGCTGCGACCAGCGGCCCGGTCACGGCCACGCTCTCTACCACCGACGCCGACGTCACAATTACCGACGGTGCCGCGGTGTCGGTGAGCACCGACCCCATGGCTTTCGGCGAGACCGTGGTGGTGTCCGCCTTCCGCTTCGACGTCGCTGCCACCCACGTGGACAGCTCCGACCTCTCGGTGGACATCACCCTTGACGATGGTGTCGAGAGCTGGGTTGTGCCGATGAGCCTGCCGGTTCCGTATCCGGTGTTTACCGTGACCTCGATCGAGATCGACGACAGCGCCGGGAATGACGACGGCATCCTCGACCCGGGAGAGGCGGCCACGTTGACCATCAACCTCGCCAACACCGGTGATGACAGCGCCTCGGGCGCGGTGACCGGCCTGCTCAGCGTCGCCAGCACGTCGGTCGCGACGGCCGACGTCGGTGCAGACAGCGAGCTTTTTGGCTCACTTCCACGCGGCTCCACCGCCGACGCGCGTTTTGACGTCACGGTGACCGGGGGTTCGGCTGGCGAGGTGCTCGATCTGGAGCTCACGCTGACAGACGATGATCATACCTACTCATCGACCGCCCAGATCCTGCTGGGCGAGCCGGTCTGGAACGTGATCACCGCGGATGACGATTCGGCCACCGACGCGATCGAAGGCTGGGACTTCGACATGGTGAACGGCACCTACCGCGTCTTCGACGGGGTGATGCAGATCCGGTTGGTCTCGTCTGTCGTGTACGACCCATCTTCCCTTTTCGTTGAGGCTTGGGGGTTGTCAGCGGGTGCGGATTACACGTACTACCGCATCGTGGCCCAGTCGGGTCTGGGTACCCTTCAGGGCTACAGCGGCTCGACCGGCATGTTCAGCGAGCTGCCGGCGCCGATTATTTCGTCGCCGGATGAGTACACCGTCCAGTTTGATTTCCCGGTTGCTGATTTGGAGCTGTTCTCCGACAAGCTCCAGCTCGGCTTCGGCTCGGGCTGGTGTGGAGAGCCAGAGTACTATTGCGACCAGTTTCCCGACAATTGGGGCTACCCTTACGCGTCGTTCTCGACGGCGGACTGGTTCAGCCTCACCTGGTAGCCGGGAGGCTGGCGCCGCCAAACCCCAGAGGCAGCAGCGTGGCCATCGAGGTCTCCCGCGCGTCGCCCGCGGGGTTGAAGCAGACCACGTGTGCGTCGGCGCCGAATTCGTGGATCACCTGCCGGCAGCCACCACACGGCGCCGCCGGCGGGGAAGTGTCGGTGATGACCACGACACACACGATCTCCAGATGGCCGTCGCTCACCGCCTTGTAGATCGCGACGCGCTCGGCGCAACAGACGAGGGGGTAACTGGCGGACTCGACGTTGCAGCCGGAGTAGATCACGCCGGATCGGGTGAGGACCGCCGCGCCCACCGGGAAGTGTGAGTAGGGTGCGTAGGCTCGCTTGCGTGCGTCGGTGGCGGCCGCCAACAGGGCTGCCCGCTGCTCGGCGGTCGGGCTCAAAGTTTTCCCAACAGCGCGACCACGAGCTGGATGAGCCGACCGCTGGCCGCCGCCATCGCCTCGGTGACCTCCACGTGGGTGAGGGCGCCGGCGTGCAGTCCCGCTCCGGCGTTCGCGACGACGGCCAGCGCCAGAACATCCAATCCAGCGTGGCCCGCCGCGATCGATTCACTGACCAGGCTCATCCCCACAACGTCTGCCCCAAGGGTCCGCAGCATCCGGATCTCGGCTGGGGTCTCGTAGTTTGGGCCCGGCATCGCGGCGTAGACGACATCGGGCAGGGAGGGCTCGACGGTGCGGGCGAGCGTTCGGAGGCGCGCCGAGTAGAGGTTCGACAGATCGGGAAACCGCGTCCCGAGCGCGTCGTCGTTTGGTCCTCGAAGCGGATTCTGTCCTTGAAAGTTCAGGTGGTCGGACACCACGCCGATGGTGCCCGCCGGGAGGTCCGCCCTGCAGCCACCGACCGCGCTGGTGAGGATGACCGTCTTGCAACCCCAACGTGCCAGAGCCCGCACCTGCAGCGCCGCCACGTCGGGCGAGTGGCCCTCATAGAGATGCAGGCGTCCCGCGAACGCGGCTACCCGCTTTCCACCCAGCTCACCGAAGTGGACGCGACCACCGTGGCCGGCGACTCCCGGGGAGGGGAGCCCTACCTCGGCGTACGGCACCGACGCGGGCAGCGCCAGAGCCAGCCGCCCGAGGCCGCTGCCCAGGACGATCCCGACCGCAGGGGCGGGACCGAAGTGGGCTCTGAGGGAGTCAGCGACGAAGTCGTAGGGCCTGAGCATTTTTGAAGATACCCCGCTCGGTTACGCTACGCCCGGAGGTTCCCGCTTTGATCGCCGCCGCACCGAGCGGCGCCTGGTACCCGATCACACGAGTGATGGGCGAGGGGACGTTCGGTGCCGGCTCCGAGGTGGAGCGGGTGGGCGACGGGCTCCCCCGCCGCGTGGCGAGCAAGCTGGGCAACGTCGCGCGCGCCGGTCAGATCGGGGAGGACTGGGCGCCCGGTCCGGGGAGGACGGCTCCGGCCTCCGGTGCGATCGCGTGTGCGGGGTCTCATCGCCGGGCTCGGTCCCGGCGGGAACCCATTGGGCGACGGTCACCTTCTCGAGCGCATTTGGCACGGTCTCCGGGATCACGGTGGTCGTGGGGCGCACCCCGGGCGTGAAATGCGCGGCGCTGTTCGCATCGTGTCACGTCGCCGTGGCGGAGTCGCCCATGGGTGTTCCCTGCTCAGGGGTCATCCATCTGGACGGCAACACCCTTCGGGTCACCGAGCCTGCACAGATCCCGAAGAGCCTGTGCATCGTGGGGCCGGGGACTATCGCCGTTGAGACCCTCGGCCCGGGCTTCATCGTCGGCGGGAAGCTCACGCTCACGGACGTGACGGTCACGCGGACGAGCAACAGCGGCGGGCTTATTCAGGTCCTTCCGAAGGGGCGCCTCACGATCAGCGGGGGCACATTCTCGGGCGCTACGCAGTGTGTCGGTTACCCGCCAGGCGTCGATTCGAGTGGGCCGGCGATCGAGTGCACGGGCGAGCTCAAGGCGACCGGGGTGACGTTCAGCGACAACGGGTTCGCAGCCCTGAGCGTCTCCGGGCGCTCCAAGTCGGCGCTCGCCCGGTGCGTGTTCAGCGGGGGCACGACCTACCTCGTCTGCTTCTGGCAGGACGCCGATCTGGCCATGCAGGAGTGTGTGTTCAACGCGACCGGGGCGCAGCTCTCTGGGGTGCTGAGCGGCATGGGCAAAGGGCACGCCGTGATCCAGGGGGGGAGCCTTGTGGGTGGGCCCTGCGCGTCGACCTCCAACGGCGAGGCGATTGTGCTGTTCAACGGGGTCTCCTTCACCGGGCAGACACGGGTCGCTGTCCAAACCTGGGGGAGCTCGACCGTGTCCCTGCAGAACTGCACGGTCGTCGACGCAGACGGGTGGGCGATCGTTGCCTGCGGGGGCAGCAGCGTCGACGTGTCAGGAAGCCAGATCGCCCGGCTGAACGCTTCCGCGTTGTCGGTCGAGGGGCACTCCACCGTGACGCTAGGTCCGGGTACCTGGGTAGAGGAGGTGGGTGACGGTTGCGCAGTGGCCCACTGGGCTTCGCGGCTCGTGCTCCGACAGGCGGTGCGCAGCGGGACGAGGTTCGGCGTTCAGGTCACGGGGGTGGCCACTGTGGAGGAGGAGGACGCGACGGTCATTGGGCAGGAACCTCGGCGGTCGTTCATCCTGGGATGGTGGATCGGCGCTGTTCCGGCCGGGCCCTGGATCGACGCGGACACCATCATCCGGTGGGTGTGGGTGCAGCTCTCGCCGGCCCAGCCCACTGTCGAGGACCGGCGCGTTGTGTTGGACGCACTGCCCGGCCGCGTCGAGTGGGCGTGGTCGGGCACCACTGTTCCGCCGGTGGTCGAGGCCCTGGTGAACATCGTGCGCGGAGAGGCCTGTGCGATCGTTAACGGTGGGCAGGCGGTGCTCGATGCTGTGCTCCTGCGCGGTCTTGAACCCGAACACGCTGAGATCCGTCGAATCCTCGGGCTCGACGCCCCCGTGGCCCGCCTGGATTGGCGGACGGTCCGCAGGGTGCAGCTTCCGGCGCCAGCGGGAGCCGTCTGCGGCGACATCCTTGGCCGACCGTGGGCGGTGGACGCCGCCGGACAGGTGACGTGCGCGGGTCAGCCGGTTTTCAAGGTGGCTGCGCCGGTCACGTTCATCAGCGTCAGCGCGGAGGAGCAGCCTACGATCGCCGCGGAGACGCGGGATGGCGTGGTTTGGTTCGACGCCGCCGGTGCCCGCTTGCTCGAACTGCCGTGCTCGCACTTGACCTACTGCCGTCCTGTCCCGCTTCCCGGGCCCCTGCTCGAGTACACCGTGAGCGATAATTCCGGGCATCCCACGGACCGGAGCACCAGGGTTATGCGCATCCTACCTGGTCAGGAAGAGAGGCTCGCGGTCCAGATCTCGATCGAGCAGGGAGAGGCGGGGCCGAGCCCGCTCACAGCCGTTGGGTTCCATGATGGCTCGACCTTGTGGCTCGAACCTTGGGGTGGGTTGGTCTTGCGGTGCCCCACGGGCGACGAGCTTGGCCGGTACCCCGGGGAGCGCGCCATCGCGCTCGGCGGTTGTCCCGCTCCCCGATCGGGTGACGCGCTCCACGTCGCGGAGGGCAGTGGCGGCGGTGCCGTCGCTCGTCTTGTCTGGGTCGGGCTCGCGGACGGGACCGCGACGCTGGTTCAGATCTGCCCGGTGGGGGCGCCCGCGGTCTGAGCTGGTGCGCGGCCCGGACTACGACGCCTCTGGCGCGCGATACCGCTCGCGCGCGATGCGCTCCACCGACTCGGCGAAGCTGGGATGCTGGGCGAGCACCTTGTTGAAGTCGGTGCGCTTCAGGAGGAACACGTCAGTCTGGGTGATCGCCCGGACCGAGGCGTTCCGGGGCTTTGAGCTTAGCATGCCGATTTCACCGAAAAAGTCGCCGACCCCGAGCTCCTTCACCCGCTCACCGGACGCGTCGATCACCTCCACAGCTCCGCGGGCGATGAAGAACATCGCGTCGGCCGAGTCGCCCTCGCGGACGATGAAGTCGCCCGGCTCGAAGACGTCTGGCTCGAGGATCATCAGGAGGGAGTTGAGGAAGCTCGGGTCGCTGCCCGCGAAGAGCGGGACCCGCTCCATCACGTCGCGATTGATGATCTCGACCCAGCGCCGCTTGTCGTCCTCAAGCATGTCGAACGCTGCCTTTGGACCCCAGGAGCCAGCCTCGTAGTTTGGAAAATCGGTCGGTGGTGTGCTCGACCAGTAGTCGAGGAGCGGCTGGGCGATGCGCCACGCGCCCTCGACGAGATCGGTCCGTGAGAACAGCGTAGCGTCCCCGATCATGCAGTTGTACACGAGCACCTCGTAGCCGATGGCCCGCGAGGCCTTGAAGGCGTCTCCGTAGGCAAAGTGCATGTTCACGTTCTGCAGGCGGAGCGCCGGTCCCGGGACCTTCGCATGGAACCGCAGCTCGATGCCCTGATCGGGCTGCATGTGGAAGATCAGCCGGTTGTGCTCGATGCTGTCCACCTCCGTGTTGCGGAACAACACGTCTGGCGCCCGCTTGAACTGAACCACGATTTCGGTGCCGCGCTTCCACAAGCGCTTCCCTGATCGGAGGTAGACTGGAACGCCGTCCCAGCGCCAGTTGTCGATGTTCAGCTTGATCGCGGCGAAGGTCTCCGTCCCCGAGGTCGGAGAGACATTGGGCTCCTGCCGGTAGCCGGCGAGTGGAGCGCCATCGGTGCCTCGCCCCGGTCCATACTGGCCGCGCACCGTGTTGGTCCGAACCTGCTCGGGGGTCATGATCCGCACCGCATCCAGCAGCTTCGCCTTCTCGTTGCGGACCGCGTCGGCCGCGAACGACACGGGCGGCTCCATGCAGAGGTAGGCCAGCATCTGGAACATGTGGTTCTGGATCATGTCGCGGAGCACGCCAGAGGTCTCGTAGTAGCTCCCCCGGGCCTCGACCCCGACGGACTCGTCGACGGTGAACTGGATGTGGTCGACATAGTTCCGGTTCCACAGCGGCTCGAACATCCCGTTTGAGAACCGGAACGCCATGAGGTTCTGGACGGTCTCTTTCCCAAGGTAGTGATCGATCCTGTAGATCTGGTCCTCCCGCCAGAATTTTAGCATCTCGCGGTTGAGCGCCGCCGCCGAGGCGAGGTCGTGCCCGAAGGGCTTTTCGACGATCACGCGCTTCCATCCTTCGCCGAGCCTATCGAAGCCGGCGGAGTGGAGGGCGTTGGAGACCATGCCGAAGACCGATGGCGGCGTGGCCATGTAGAACAACACGTTGCCGCCGCACCCAAGCTTCGCGTCCAGCCCGCTCACCACGGTTCGGAGCCGCTCGAAGGCCGCGGCGTCGGTGAACTTGCCGGGGACGTAGTGCAGTCGGTCGACGAAATCATTCCAGACCTGCTCGTCAAACGGGGTGCGTGTGGTGAACTGCCGAACCTGAGCCGCCATGCGTTGGCGAAACGCCTCGGTGGTCCAGTCGTCCATCGCCATCCCGACGATCGCGAACTTGCCGGAGAGGAGGCCGTCACACGCGAGGTGGTAGAGCGCCGGGAGCAGCAGGCGACGGGTGAGGTCGCCGGAGGCTCCGAAGATGACGAGCACGCAGGGATCCCCGGTAGCGCTAGCGATTGGCCCCCCGCGCGGTGCCGACGGGCTAGGAGACGTGGACGACGGCGAGTCGTCTGCGAGAGTGGACATACGTGGCTCCGGTTCCCCGCTCAGGTATCATGGAGGGGAGAGCTACAGATCGGCGCCGTAGAGCCGGTAAGTCTTGTAGATCTTCGCGCCCATCTTCTCGAGTGCGCCGCGCATGCGGTGGTTGTCCTCCAGGATCCACGAGCACTCCGCGCCCTTGACCTTGGCTTCGCGGCCCGCCTCCCAGGTCCGCGTGTAGAGCGGCGCGCCGATGGCGAGGTGTTGCCAGTCGCGCCGCACACCGAGCACGAAGACGCGGATCTGGTTGATCTTCTTGGGCATCGTGAGCCAGTACCACCAGCCGAAGGGGAAGAGGCTGCCCTTCATGGGTTTGACCACTTGGTTGTAGTCCGGCAGGGTCAGCGAGAAGGCGATCGGCGTGCCATGGCGCTCCACGACGTAGCAGTAGCGCGGATCGATCATCGGCCGCAATCCGTCGGCGACCTTCTGGAATTCGTCGTCGGTGAGCCGGACGAAGCCCCAGTTGTCAGCCCAAGCGTCGTTGTAGATGTCCTTCGCGATCGCCACTTCGGACGTGAAGTTCTTCATGTCGAAAGGCCGGATCTTAATTTCAGGGTGCTTTTCCATGAACCGATCGGCGAGCTTCGTGATGCGCTCCGGCGGCGGGCCGTTGTTCTCCAGCCAGTAGGCGTACAGATCCTTGGCCTTCGACAGGCCGAGGCGGTCGTACATCGCCGGGTAGTAAGATAGGTTGTAGGTCATCAATACCAGGGGGTCCTGGTCAAACGCATCGACGAGCAGACCGCACTCGTGGTTGGTATTGAAGTTGAACGGGCCCATCATCCGGGCCATGCCCTGACCGCGCAACCAGTCTCTGGCGGCGTCGATGAGGCCACGCGCCACCGCTTCATCGTCGATGAACTCGAAGAACCCGAAGAACCCGACGTTGGCCTCGACCGTCTGGTACCCCTTGTCCACCTGCGCGGAGATGGTGCCCACTGCCTTGCCATCCTTGTAGGCGATGAAGCACTGGATATTCGCCAGTTTGAAGTATGGGTTCTTTGCTGGGTTCAGGAAGTCTTTGCGCTCGAACTTCAGCGGCGCCACCCAGTTGAGGTTCTCCCCGTAAAGGTCGAACCAGACGTTGATGAACGCGCTGGCGGAGTTGGGCAGCTGAACCGGCTTGATCTCTACGGGCATGGGCCTTCCGAAGCGGGCGGAGACTACGCCGTTTTCAGGTCCTGTCAACGCAGGTTGGCGAACCCGGTCCGCCCCGGCGCAGTTAGGCGTACCCGAGCAGCGAGGAGCATGAAGTGCACACCGAACCGGACGTCAGCGTCGAGGCCGAGGTGGCGATGCAGCTCCTGGAGGGGCTCCGCGCCCAGCTGGGTGGGAGAGTCGCACAGGTCAAGGGGGTCGAGGTGGAGGTCGGCGAGGCGCACTCCCTCGACCCAGCGCGGGTTCAGGTGGCGCTGACCCTGCTGTTGCCGGAGGTGGACGTCCGGGTGAACGTTGTGGCCGTGCTCTGGAAGTGCTCGGATTGCGGCGCCGAATTTCCGGCGGACGAGCACCCGTGTCCGGTCTGCGGGTCGGTCCGGGTCACGATGGTGCGCGGCGACGAGCTGGGGATCACCCGTGCGTGGGCTTGACCTGCCCGGTCGAGCAACGGCCGGTCGCAGATTCTGGCGCTGAACCCCTACAAGCGGTGATAGCCGTCGGCGATGCATCCCTCGGACCCCGTGGCGTTTCCCGGCTTTCGCGCCGTTCCTCGCACTGGGGTGATCTACGTGATGATGGAGGCGGCGGCCCGGGGATTTCGGTACGGCAGCCCGGATTGGGCGAACCTCGGTCAAGGGGCGCCGGAGACCGGTGACCTTCCCGGCTCGCCGGCTCGCATCGGGCACGTGGTGGTGGATCCGTCCGCGTACGAGTACGCCCCGGTCGACGGGCTACGCGAGCTGCGCGAGGCAGTAGCTGCGCTCTACAACCATCGGTACCGGCGTGGGTTGCCGTCGCAGTACACTGCGGAGAACGTATGTATCTCTGCCGGTGGTCGCGCCGGGCTGACCCGGATCGCCGCGGCTCTGGGGCCGGTGCACCTCGGCCACATGCTGCCGGACTACACGGCCTACGAGGAGCTGCTCGGTGTGTTTCGTGACTTCGTCCCGATCCCGATCCCGCTTCGGCCCGAGGATGGTTTCCGCCTGTCGCCTGAATCGCTGCGAGAGCGCATCGTATCGATGGGCCTCGGCGCCGTGTTGCTGTCCAATCCGTGCAACCCCACCGGCAACGTCGTTCGCGGCGAAGAGCTGAACCGCTGGGTGTCCATCGCGCGTAAGCTCAACACCGTGCTGATCCTCGACGAATTCTACGCCCACTACGTCTATGCGGGCGGTGATCCGGTCTCTGCTGCGGCCTATGTCGAGGACGTGGACACCGACCCCGTCGTGATCGTCGATGGACTGACGAAGAACTGGCGCTATCCTGGGTGGCGTCTTTCGTGGACGGTGGGTCCGAAGTCGGTCGTTCGGGGGCTCGCTTCGGCCGGTTCCTTCCTCGATGGAGGGGCCCCACACCCGCTGCAGCGTGCTGCGATCCCGCTGCTGGCTCCCGATGTGGCGGACGCCGAGGCTGCGGCGATCCGACGGAGATTTCACGCCAAGCGGGATCTTGCTGTCGCTCGCTGCCGGGCGATGGGGATGCGCATCGCCGACCCGCCCGAGGGCGCCTTCTACCTCTTCCCGTCGCTCGAGGGGCTACCCGGCCGGTGTCGAGACGGGCGTGCGCTGTTCGAGGCCGCGCTGGAGCATCAGGTGATTTGCGTGCCTGGCGCGTTCTTTGACATCGACCCGGGCAACCGACGGTCCGCGTTCGGGTCGCGCCTGTCTGGACACATCCGGCTCTCGTTCGGTCCGGACGAGCCGACGTTGCTCCGCGGGCTCGATCGCCTCGCTGCCCTGATCCAGACCGGGTGATGCTGGGCCTGCTTCTGCTGTCCCTCGTGGGCCCGGCTGGAGCTGGGCGCCCGTCGGACCTCGCCCCTGGGGCCCCCGAGCTCCAGGAGGCCGAGCTGCGCCTCAACGGGCTGCTCGCCGAAGCAAACGCCGTTCGCGCGGCGACGTCGCGATTGCAGTCGCGTTGGGTCACGCTGGGCGCCGCGGACGAATGCGCGCCGGAGCGGATGGACATCGGGTGGCGCATCGAGCGCTTCGGCGCCGCGTGGAGGGAGGCGGCGCAGGCCGTGCACGCGCAGGCGGGCAGGCTGGCGGCCCTCCGGTCTGCGGCGACCGTTGCGCCGCTGGTTGACGCGGAGTGGGCGGAGCGCCTGAAGGGAATTCTGGAGGGCGATGCGCGGGGAGGGCGCGCGTTTATCGAGGCCAGCGTTTGGCAGGCCCGGTTCGTCCGGCCGCTCCTCGGTGCGTGCGCCACGGTGGCGGACCGGCCCGAGTCCCAGCCCGGCCGCGAGGCCGACCCCGTCGAGAGCGGCGGCATCCCGGACGATCGAGTCGATGAGGCCCCTGAGCCACCGCCAAACGGAGAAGCGCTGGCCTTCGTGTGGGAGAAGGGGCATGTTCTGTACCCAGTGGCGGTGCTCGCCGCCGGGGACGGCTGGATCTGCCCGGGCTCGATCCGGGCGGACGACGCGATCGTGCTCCTCGATCCGGAGCCTGATGGGTCGGCGCTCGCCTGTTGGTCGGCCTCGTCTAGCTGCGGGTGCGCGTTAGAGGCGATCTGGCCGGGGGGCGTTCTGGCGCCCCCGGCGGATTAGCTCAGAGGCGCTTCAGTTCGAGGTCAAGCTCGATCTGGACCTCGTCGCTGACCACGAACCCGCCGGTGTCCAGCGTCTTGCTGAACGTCATGCCGAAGTCCTGACGGTTGATCGTGGCCGTCGCGTGGGTTGCCCGGCGGAAGTTGCCCTTCGGGTCCTTGATCTCCGCGGTGAACGGGTCGAGGTGGAACGTGACCGGCTTGGTTACGCCGTGGAGGGTCAGGTTGCCCACAAGGTCGAACCCGGCTGCAGGGGCTGCGGTCGCCGTGATCGACGTGGACGCGAACCGGATGTCCGGGAACTTGATGGCGTCGAAGAAGTCGGCGGTGAGCAGGTGCTCGTCGCGCTTGGGCTCAGCGGTGTCGATGGTGGACACGGCAACGCTCCCGGTGGCCGTGGTCGCGGTAGGGTTCTTCTCATCGTAGACCACGGTGCCGGTGACGGCACCAAATCCACCACGAACCTTTGAAATCGTCATGTGGACGATCGAAAACCTGACGTGGGAATGGCTCGCGTCCACCTCGTACGTGGCAGCGTTGGCGTGCGTGGAGAGGGCGAGGAGCGCGGCGAAGAACATGAGGAACTCCAGAATGGGAAGCGGGGGCTTTGGGGAGGGTGCCGGGGGCAGGGCGAAGTGCCGAGGGAGCGCGCTGCGGACGGCAGCGACCAGCGGCCACTATCTGATTTCGTCGCCCGCGCCGTTGCCGTTCCTTGATACTGGTGCGGTCAATGGCCTACTTGCACCTCGTCGATCCCGTCCGTGAAGAGTCCCGGGACATTCCGCTCCGGAAGCCGCTAGTCAGCCTGGGGCGCGCGGAGGGCAACGACGTCCTG
>SHYV01000126.1 GCA_009692605.1 Myxococcales bacterium | reverse complement strand
GGCCTGCTGCACTACCACTTCGCCTCAAAGGACGAGGTCGTGCTGGCAGCGGTGGAGCGTCTGGCAGCCGGCATCCTCGCCCGGGTGCGGGCCGCCCCAGGCCCGGACGGGCGAGGGCACGCGAGCGGCGAACCGGCCAGCGGAGAACCAGCGAGCGGAGACAGCGTGGGCACGATCGTGGCGGCCTTGCTCGGCGTAACTCCGGATGGGCAAGCTGCAGAAAACGCCGAGGCGCTACGGGCATGGCTCGCGATCGGCGACGCGAGTCAATGGAACGAGCCGGTCCGACTCGCGTGGGCAGGAGCGTTGACGACCCTGCGCGACCGCGTGCACGCGGCGCTCTCGGTGAGCGACGCGCAGCCCGACCCGTCGGGACAGGCCGGGCCCTGTGCACCGGGCGCCGTCGCCGCGATGGTGGTCGCGACCGTAGAAGGGGCCTGGCGCCTTGGTGTGCTCGCCCCGGGGCTGATCCCGCCGGGCGAAGCGGCTGGGGCGCTCGCCGCGTGGCTCGGCACGCAGGTGCCGAGGCCGCTACCGGCCGATCCCGCGAGCCCGCCCGCGAGCCGACTCGCCACCGGCCTCCCCGGCCCCGCCCTTCCCGCACCGGCCGACCTGGGGATCCGCCTCGCGGCCAAAGAGCGAGGCTGGCTGGACCGGGTGATGCGCACCGCTCCCGCCATCCTGCCCACCAGCGTGTGGCAAGCGGTCGCCTCGGCGTACACCACGCCGGGCCGTCACTACCACACGCTCGAGCACCTCGCCGAGCTTGCCGATCGCTACGCCGAGGTCCAGTGCGGGCCGGGCTGGAAAGACCCCTCCGCGGTGTGGCTCGCGTTGCTTTTCCACGACGTGGTGTACGGGGTTGACCCCTCTCAGGCACCCGGCGACAACGAGCGACGAAGCGCCGACATGCTGCTCGCCCTGGTGCCCGGCGCCCTCGCGGCTGCGGAGCTGATCCGGGCCACGGCGAACCACACCGAGCCTCCGCCGGTGGACCACGCCGATCCACACGACCTGATCCACTTCCTCGACGCGGACCTGTCCATCCTCGGCGCGAGCCCAAGCCGGTTTGCCCGCTACAGCAGGCAGATCGCCGCGGAGTACGTCCCGGTGGTGGGGAGCGAGCTCTACGAGGCCGGCCGGAGCGCGTTCATGGCCCGGATGTGCCAGGCACCGACGCTGTTCCACACGGACTGGTTTCGCGCTCGCTGCGAAGCGGCGGCCCGAAAGAACCTCCGCGCGGCGGTGGTCGGCAGCCCCGGTTTGTGATTATCCCCCGGCCATGCGGATCGGCTTTTTCGGGACCCCGACCTTCGCCCTCGTCACGCTTCAGGCCCTGCATGCGGCTGGGCACGAGCTGGCGCTGGTGGTGGCGCAGCCGGACAAGCCCGCGGGCCGTGGGAACACCGTCGTGCCCCCGGTGACCGTGGAGTACGCGAACCTCCACGACATCCCCACCCTGCAACCTGCGAAGGTCCGTACCGCCGAATTCGCCGAGCAGATCGAGGCGGCGCAGCTCGACCTCATCGTCGTCGTCGCCTATGGGCGCATCCTGACGCCGCGGGTGCTCGCGGCACCGCGCCTGGGCTGCGTCAACGTGCACGGCTCCCTGCTGCCCCGTTGGCGGGGAGCGGCGCCTGTGCAATGGGCCGTGCTCGCGGGTGACAACGAGACCGGCGTCTGCACCATGCAAATGGAGGAGGGCCTCGACACCGGGCCCATCCTGCTGACCCTGACGACCCCCATCGGCCCGCATGAGACCGCAGGGGCGCTGTACGACCGTCTGGCGGAGCTCGGCGCCGGCTTGGCGGTGGACACCGTTGACCGCCTCGCGAACCGTGCTGGGCCGCTCCTCACCCCCCAGCCCCAGGCAACCGAGGGCGTGACGTACGCGCGCATGCTTGAGAAGACGGATGGTAAGCTGGACTTTACCGCGACGGCCCGGGAGCTGGATCTCCGAATCCGCGGCACATCGCCATGGCCCGGAGCATACGCCACGTTTCGAGGCCAACCGCTCAAGATCCTGGAAGCGGTCGCCGTAACGCCATCCGTGCCACCGTCTGGAACCCAGCCTGCCGAAAGCCGGCTGCCCCCCGGCGAGATCGGTCGCGGGGCGCGGGTGGGGACCGGCGGCACGGCCTCGCTTCAGCTGCTCCGCGTGCAACTGCCCGGAAAGAAGCCGGTGAGCGGCGCCGACTTCATGAACGGGGCCCGCGCCCTCGGCGAGCACCTCACCTGACCCCCTGGAGCTGTCCCATGCCTGTACTCATCGCCCCGAGCATCCTCTCGGCAGATTTCGGCCACCTCCACGATGAGATCGCGAGCATCGCATCGGCAGACTGGATCCACGTCGATGTGATGGACGGGAAGTTCGTCCCGAACATCACCATCGGGCCCCTCATCGTCGAGGCCGCGCGGCGGGCCTCCCAGTCACTCGCCCGGCCCTTGCCGATCGACGTCCACCTCATGATCGTGGAGCCGGATCGATACCTAGCCGACTTCCGGAAGGCCGGCGCGGACGTCCTGACGGTGCACGCCGAGGCGTGCGTCCACCTGGACCGCTCGGTGCAGTACATCAAGCAGCTTGGCGCGCTTGCGGGGGTATCCCTCAACCCCCACACCCCCGAGAACGTGCTCGACTACGTGCTCGATGAGGTGGACGTCGTGCTGTGCATGACGGTCAATCCGGGCTTCGGCGGGCAGTCGCTGATCGACCGGGTTTTCCCGAAGATCGAGAAGATTCGCCGGGAGATCGACCGTCGCGGGCTCAAGACCCTCATCGAGGTCGACGGCGGCGTCAAGCCCGAAAACGCCCACCGGTTCCGCGAAGCCGGGGCCCACGTGATGGTCGCCGGGTCGGCGGTGTTCGGCGCGAAGGACCGAAAAGCGGCGATCGACGCGATCCGCCGGGCGTGAGCCGTACAGAAGTGCTCAGCCCCTCCCGCACGACCGCCGGAAATTACACCACCGGCAGCGGTCGGATCCCTCGGGCACAGTCGGAAAATCGTCCTTGTCGGCCAAGTTGTTGGCGACATCCCTGAGCGGCGCCCGCATCTCGGCAACCCCAGCCAATACGGCCGCGCGGGCCAGGGCGATCTCCACCGGGCCCACCGGGTGCCGTGTCTCGGTGCCATGACGAAGATTGACGTGCATCGCCACGATCTGGTCTTCCGGAACCCCCAACTCCTGGGTGGCGTAAAGCCCATAGATGCCAAGCTGCGAGCCGATCTCGGCGTCATCATGATTCTCGCCAGTCTTCCAGTCGATGATCACCACTCCGCCCTTACCGTCGGCGACGAGGGCATCCACAGCGAGGTAGACCTGCGCGCCAAATGCTGGATCTCCAACAGCAAACCTACGAAGCTCCTCGACCTCCCGTATACGCGCCGCGGTCACGAGCAGGCGCTGGTAGATCCGGTTTCCGTGGAGGTTCACCACCTGCCGGTCGATCTCATCCGCAGCGGCATCCCAATCCGCGTGGGTGACCGGAAGCGCGTAGTAGTGCTCGGCGAACCCCGTCCGGCGCGCCGGGCGCTCCAGCCACGCGCCCGTCTCCGAGCCGACGATGTCCTCGTTCACCGTCCGGTGGGCCGCGGCGCGCATCTCCTCAAGTGACCACTCGCGGACCGCCCCCCGACGTGCGTCCTGCATCGCGCGCTTGAGCCCGGTCTCGGCGATGCCGTGAACCACGGTGCCGGTCCACATCGGACGGCTGGTGAGCTTCTTCTCGACATACGCCTGCCGAACGGCGGGGTCGCCATCGGCCACCCACCCACCCCAGGACCCGTAGTAGGTGTACCAGTAGGCGCGTGCACAATCGTGGAGCGCGCGTCCCCGCGAATGCGACCATACAAGCTCATTCTGGATGTCCATGCGTAGTCCTTCCCTCGATACTATCTGCACCGAAGGCCAAAAAATGTCCAGACCTCGAATTTGGCGCGCCGTCGCGATTCTGGCGCTTTTGTCACTGGCGCCCTCCTGCGCCGGAACGGAGGACGCTCCGCGCCCCCGAGTCAACGACTCCGACGACCCGCCCGACGACTCGCCCGACGACTCGGAGGACCCGGCTTGCCCCGCCGGAAGCGTGCTCGTCGCGGACTTCTGCATCGACGCCTGGGAGACCACCGTCACCGGTGACCCCGGCAACAACGATCAGGGCGCCGGCTTCCCCGACGGCTCCACGGCGGCGACCTCCGAGGCGAGCTCCGGCGTCCTCGCCACCGAGCGCATGAGCTGGTACCAGTCGTTCGCGATCTGCGCAGAGAGCGGCCGGCACCTGTGCACCGTCGACGAATGGCAGACCGCCTGCGGCGCGTCGACCTACCCGTGGGGAACGACCCCGGACGCGGCGAGCGTATGCGCCCTCGCCAACGCCGACGGCACGACCACCTGGGCCGGCCCGCAGCCAACCGGCTCGCTCGCCGAGTGCGGCAGCCCCGAAGGCGTGCTCGACCAGATCGGCAACCTCTGGGAGTGGGCGGACCCCGGCGAGACCACCGCCGATGGCACGCCCGAGACCGCCAAGCTTGGCGGCGCGTGGTACGCCGGAGGGGGCGACGGCCTGTGCGGCGTGCCCGCCCACGCCGAGCACCCGCCTACATTCGATGGCAGCATCGGCTTTCGGTGCTGTTCATCCGGCTGACGCCCCGGCCGGTTACCGGCCGCCTCATGCAGACTCTCCCCGGTGCACGGTGGTCCTGTCACGGCTGCGGCGCCTGTTGCCGGGACTTCCGGCTCGGGCCGGTGGAGCCGGGCGTCGTAGAGGATCTCAAGGCACGCGGCGCGGGCCAACTGGCCGGCCGCGAGGACTGGGCGGTTCCCGAGCCGGGGCCGAACGGCGAAGTAGGCTGGTTCCTGCGACACGTGGACGGGCATTGCGTGTTCCTGCTCCCGGACAACCGATGCGCCGTTCACGCGACCTACGGGGCAGAGGCAAAACCTGGGTTCTGCCGGGAGTTCCCCTTCCGTCGCCTGCGGGATCCGAACGGCGAGGTCCTTGTGATTCGCGCAGAGTGCGGCGGCTTCCATGCTTCCCACACCAACGGTGCCGAGCTGGCCGCGCAAACCGAAGAAGCCGCGAGCCTTCCTTCGCTCTGGCCCACCCCGGAGTTCAAGCCCGCCGCAGTGGCCGTGATGCCGGGAGTGGGCCTGACGCTGGCGGATTGGATGGCGCTGGAAGGCGCGCTGCTCCGCTGCTGGGAAGGGGTGGACCCCGATCAGGCCGAGCCGGAAGACACCGCCCGCGCCCTAGCGCGCTCGGCCGTGCATGCGGTCGGCAAGACGCTCGGGCCGGGGCGCGCCGAGCTCGCGGCGGGCGCAGTTCGGGAGGCGATGCGGATGGTGACTCAGGCCGCGATGGCGCAGGAGACCGACGCGACCGAGGACTGGCAAAAGGGGCTCGTGCGGGAGGTCGCCGCGCTGCTCCAAACCGCGCACAGCCCGAGGCCATTCGCTCCGGCCACTCGCCGCTACCTCCACACCCTGTTGGGTCAGGCGATCCTCGGCAAGCACCTGCTCGCGGCGGGGGGGTTCGTGCCGATGTTGGGCCGGTTCGTCTTCGAGTGCGCGCTGGTGCGGACGGCGGCGGTACAGCCCGGCGAAAGAGGGGAAGCCGCGGGTGCGTCGATCAGCCCGACCGAAGCGAGCGCGGTGTTGGTCCCCTGGCTCAGGTTCGCCGACAACCCGATGGTGTTGGCGATGCTGCGACGCACGACGCCCGCGTTGATGGAACTCGCTGGCACGCCCCTCAAAGATTCGGTCAGCGTTCCTACGATCCGCCCTTGACCCACTGAGCGAGTTGGCTATACGCGCGCCGCCCGGAGACTTCCTCATGATGCAACTTCCCCACGAGCTTCGAGACACCGTCGTCGAGCAGCTCGACGAGTACCTCGAGAGCCAGAACGGCACCCCAGACGCTGAGGCAGTCGCCGCGTTCGTGATCGACCTGCTCGGCACGGCCGCCGAAGAGCTGAAGCTGCCCGACGCGGACGACATCATCGTCAAGATGGAGACATCCGGCGAGCTCGACGCGTCGCTGCTGGAGCTGCTTGAAGAGCACTTCGAGTCCTCCGAGGACCTCGATCTCACCGCCGAGGACATCCTCGCGCTCATCGAAAAGGTGTGCGACGTGGAATGGACCACCAAGGACGACGAAGACGCCGAGGATGAAGAAGAAGAGGACGATCCTGACGGCTTCTTCGACGACATGGGCGGGGGCGACGAAGACGAGGACATGTAGGTTCTGGCGGGCCTTGGGCCTGTCGCCTCATCCCCCTGTCGAGGTCACCCCGATGGAGTCCGTGCCCACCACGGCGCCCCGCAGGTCGGTCGCGATGAGGTTCAGGTCGTTGCGACCGTCTGCGAGCGGCACGGTCACCTGCCAACGCCCCTCGTCGGTCCACGCCACATCCAACGGTGCCGCGGTCCCGTCGAGCACGATCTGGCGCACGTCGATCCATGCCTCGCCTTCGATCACGACCTCCGTCGCTGCCACCGAGATGTCGGCTCCTCCGCCGGTCGTGATGCGGAAGTCCAGCGTCGGGTAGAGCGCCATCACCGCGTCCGGCGAGCCATTCATCACCCACTCTGCCCGGTCGGCGATGAACTGGCAGTGGCCGGCGATGTCCTGCCCGCTCAGCAGCCTCCCCATCTGCTCACACCAGGGAGCGAGATACGCAGCGTTGTACGCCCGCCCCACGATGTCTTGCAGGTGACCGTAGTACGATCTGGAGTGAGCCGGGTCCTGCAGCAACCGGGCCAGATCGCCGTTGCCCACCACCGACAGGTTTGAGCCCCCGTAGTAGTCCAGATCGTGCGGGAAGTAGAGCACTCGCTGGTCCTCGGGCCGGACGTAGAATCGAGCGTTGTGTTGGCTTCCGTCACTGCCGTAGTTGTCCACCGCGCCCGAGAGCGTCGCAAAGGCGAAGGCGCGCAGCCACTGATCAACGTCGATCACCGCTTCAGCGTCGGTCAGGCAGTCCGAATCCGAGAGCGAAAAGCACCGGCCCAGATCCATGAGGCGGTCGTAGTCGTCCTCGCGCTCGTTGTTCTGGATGAGGAAGTTCCAACGCCAGGACTCCTGATCCTCTCCAAGGTCGGTGATCGGAGTGCCGACCACATCGTCGGGCTTCGGCAGCTTGAGCCCCTCCGCCGTGCCGTCATCGGTGGTCAGCGGGTAGTAGATGAGCTCGTACTCGAAAAGCGACCCGCTCGCACCGTTCAAAAACTGGGACTCGAGCACCAGATCGCTGAACCGGTCGAGCTGGAGCTCGGCCGGCCCGGTGTGCTCGGACCGCGGCGTCATGGCCTGGACCAGATCGTTGTACTCCCCGGAGACCGACCCGGCGTGGGTCATCACGAGGTTCATCAGCACCTCGCGCTGGCCGTAGCCGACGCCCTCGGACCGGTCGATGAGCACGCTCGAATGGCTGCCCCGGAAGGGCTGCTCGCTGTGGAAGGCGACCCCGTAGCCCAGCCGCGGCACCTCGGGCCGACCCCTCTCGCTGCCCTTGGCCCGCACGCCGACGTCGTAGAACACCTCTGCCTCATCGTAGACCACCGTGGCCCCGACCAGGTCATCGCTCATCAGGTTCACGTCGTCATGCAGCCAATCCGAGTCCGCCTCGGTCATCAGGATGCGGAAGTTGTGCAGGCCGTTGGTCGCAGCGAGACCGTCGTCGAACCGGACCAGCGCCCTGGAGTCCGGCCCAGCGGCGGGGAACGTGGACCGGGCGCCGCGGAGGTCCTCGGCCTGCACGTACATCTGCACGATCGTCCCGGCCGGCTGGCCCACAAGCTCGGCCTCCCAGCGGCCGGGCTCCAGCTCGGTCATCGCCTGCTCCCCAAAGGGTGCACCCCCGACCGAGGAAAACAACGCCACGCCATCGACACCGTCCGGATCGTCAACAGAAAGCGAGATCCGCACCCTCTGGTAGGCCGCCGGAACGGCCACGTCCTGCCCGAGGTCGGCGAAGGTCGGCCCCAGGTTGTCCAACGCCACCGAGTTGGGCGCGCCCGGTGTCCCGGACAGGTCGGGCTGCGCGACCCGCGTTGTACGCGGCAAGCGGTTGAAATAGAGCCGCGTATTGAGCTGGTTGCTGCCTGAGATCCACCGGGCCCGAAAGGAGACTGCATACTCGCGGGTCCGAATCGGTTGGCGCTGCGTCGTCTCAGCGTGGTTGTGCATGTGCCCGGTAGGCCCAGTGGCAACGAGGCGCAGCACCGGGTTCGCCGGGTCGTCGGGGTCGGGCACGACCTCGCTGTGCCGGTGGTTGCCCAGCAGGCGCCAGGCCGCGCCGCTGGCATCGAACGTGCCGTTCTGGATCAGCTCGACCGACGATTCGTCCGGGTCCTTGATCACGCTCACGTCATCGATCAGCACCTCGCCGCCATCGAGCAGCCCCACCACCAGCTCCTCCCAGGCGCCGTCTGGGCCCACCGCGCTGGGGTCGGCCTCTCCGCGGTAGCTGTAGGTGACCCACTCCGAACGGGCCCCCTCCTCGCTCGCCCCCCACGCCTCAGCCACGGCGTTGTCCGCCAGCGGGTCACGCAGCTCAAGGCTCGACCCGCCGCCATCACACGCCTCGGGCCAGCGCCCACCGTCGAAATAACGCACCTCGTCCGCTGGGTTCCCTCCGGCATCGAGCAGCAAGACCCGGTCGCCCCCGTTGTCGAGGCGGCCCGAGTAGTCGCCCACGATGGGGATGCCGGGGTGCTGTGCCGCCAGAGTCGCCGCATCGCCCGCCACCACGAGGTACGAATTTGGAGCCACCACCGTGCCGGATGGGAACGCGAAGCCCACGGCGTCCACCAACTGCCACCCGCTAAGGTCCACGTAAGCATCCCCGCGGTTGTAGAGCTCGATCCACTCCTCCGACCGCGCCGTCACCGGCTCGCCCTCTCGCGAGAGCGGCGCCCGGTGGTACTGAAGCTCGTTGATCACCACGTCGACCACCACGTCGATGACATTCGACCCGCCGGGCGTGGCCTCGCCCGGGAAGCGCCAGGGACCCCCGTCACTCGCGCGGCCCCGTGCCCGGCTGTGCACCCTCACCGCATCGAGCAGGACGCCCCGGTCGGCCGAGTACAGGAACAACACGTCGCCCGCTTCGACGGCGAAGCCGACGTCATCCAGCACCAGCAGATCACCCGGCCCCAGCGTCCCGGCCGGGAGCACGAGCTCGCCGCCCGCCGAGGAGGCGATCAGCAGACCAGAGGTTTGCTGATCGCTCAGGCTTACGCCAAGCAGCTCCACCCAGAACGGCGCGTCCGCAGCGGCCGCGACTTCGTTCAGCACGATGGTACGTCCGGCGTTCTCCGATGATATTTCAGCGGTTAGCGCGCACCCGAAGGTCATGTCGAGGTCGTTGGCTTCGGCCTGATGAACCTCGACCGCGAGCACGTTGAGGCCACGCACCAGCGCGTCGCTGGAGATGTCGGCGTAGATCGTGGATGCATCGGTGACCGGGGCGGTGGCCCGCGTGGTGGCGTCCACGGTGCCCGCCGGCATGTTCTGTCGGAGCACCTCGACGCCGTTCAGGGTGAAGATCGCGCCGTCGTCCAGGAGGCAGGCGAGGGAGAGCACGGCCGAGGCCGGGTCGGCGTCGAAGGCGAAGCTGGTCCGGAAGGTGGTCGTCGTCGGGATCGCGGGCAGCTCCGTGGTGCCGCGAGAGCCAAGCAGCGGCTCGCGACTGCGGAAGAGCGCGTAGGTGTTCTCGGTGTTGGTGATCGACGTGTCGCCGAAGGTGTCGACCCATACGTACTTTGCGTCCACAAACGCAGTGCTCGTGGCCCAACCCCAGGGATCGGACGACCGGTCGGCCTCGACCGCTGGGACCTCCCAAGAGGCCGCGGCGACGGCGTCTTGGATCAGGGGCGAGAGCGCGTCGGCGGTCGGGGGAGGGTCGCCCGGGGAGATGCCGGGGCAGCCGTCCGTGGGGCCCAGGATCCACTCGAAGCCCGACGCGTTCGTGCCGACGACGTCGTCGGGAAGCTCCACCTCCGCGATGGTCATCTGCGGACCCCCGTAGTCTGCGGGGGACTCCCAGGCGGCGAGGTAGAGGTGGTCCTGAGCGGTCAGGTCGACCTCGAACTCGTCTACGGTCGTCCAGGAACCATCGACGTCCTCACCCACGAGCCGCAGATCGCCCCCGTCCCCATCGCCGATGTAGGCCCCGTAAAAGTTGTCCGCGGTCACCCGGAGCGTAGCCCGTACATCCTGCACCACTCCGCCCGCGAAAAAGACCGCCTGACCGCTGTCCCACCCGCTGTCGTCGTAGCCGGGCGCCGCCCAGTCGGCGGCGGGGTAGTCGCCAGAGACGTCGTAGGTCCAGAAGGCGTCGAGGGCCACGAGATCGACGGTGGTCGAGGGTGCCAGGGGGTTGAGCAAGTTGGAGGTCCCGGGCGTGCCGCCCATCTGGGCGCTCGCCGTCCAGTGCTCGGCGTGGTCGCTGGCCGCTTCGGGGTTGATCTTCGCCAGGGACAGCCCGGAGCCGTCGGCCTCTACCGGCCAGGGGTCGTCGTCGCCGTACGCGACGGTGTCGATCAACCGGCCGCCGTTGTTCAGCAGGTTGATGCGGGCGCCGCCGTCGGAGAGCGTGCCCTCCCATGGTCCCAGCGCGTTGGCGACGCGGGCCGGGTCTGCGGCCACCACGAGAAAACCACCCGCCGACAGGATGGTGCCCTCGCCAAAGGCGTAGGCCACGCCCCCGCCGAGTGCCCAGCCCGACAGGTCCATGTCGATGGCCATGGGGTTGTAGAGCTCAAGCCACTCGAGGCCCTCGTCCCCGCCACCTTCCTCATCGACCGGGTGGTAGTAGATCTCGTCGAAGGAGATGGAGCCAGGCGCGGCGATCTCATCGCGCAGCCAAGGATCGGCCTGCGAAGTCAGGGTGTCGATGTCGGTGTCGACATCGCTGTCGGTGATCCCGACGCCCGGGACGGTGTGGTGCTTCCCATCCGCTGAGCATGCGGAGAGGGAAGCGACGAGGATAGCGACGACGCCAAGCGATTTGAACAGGTGCATGTGGTTTCGCCTTCCTTCCCGGTCATAGCCCGGGCGCCCGCCTCACATCCAGATCGGGCTCCGACCGCTCGCCTCCAGAAACCGAACCAGATCCACTACGGCGATGCGCAGAGTGGCCTCGTTGTGGAGCGGGTGCACCCCGACGTGCGTATGGTCTCGAAGCGCGGCGTCGAGCACGATCCGCACCGATCCCGCCGGATCGTTCACCAACGCGAGGGGACTCACCGATCCCGGCTCAATGCCCAGCACGCGCCGCAAGCGGTCATGGCTCCCAAAGCTCACCGTCCCGCTGGCGCCAAGCAGCCCCCGGAGCTCCTTGGTGTCGATCGAGCGGCTCTCCAGCACCGTCACCATCCACATCTGCTCCCGCTTGTCCCGTAGGAACAAGTTCTTCACGTGGGCAGCATCGATGTCCCCCCTCAGCGCCTTGGCCTCGGCTACCGTGTACAGCGGCGGGTGGCGGTGGATCGCGTACGACACGGCCAGCTCATCGAGACGCCGGGTCGCAGGCAGCTCACGGGGATCCAGGGTCTGGACGGACAACGGCAGCACGCGCGCCCGATAACCGGGCTCCGCTCGGGACACGGCGGGTCAAGGTCGGGTACACTCCAGCGGTGACCAACTCCCTCCTGTCGTTCCCGCTCTCTTTCCCGCCCTCTTTCCCGCTCTCGTTCCCGCTCTCGTTCCCGCTCCCGCGCTCGTCGTCGCTCTCGCTGGCGTTCTCGCTGTGCCTCGCCCCGGGCTGCGTGGGGTCCGATGGCGTGAACCCGGTGGCGTCGGACGACTCGTCGGCGGACTCTCCCGACAGCGTCCCGGCGGACGACTCCGCCGACCCCTGCGATGTAGACACCGGGACCACCGCCAGCATCGACTCGCCAGCCGCAAACGGGACCTACGTGGCGGGCGCCCTGGTGGACCTTGAAGCGACATCGAATTTCACCGTCGCATCCGCCATCTGGACCGTGGACGCGGAGACGGTGGCGGAGACCCAAACGGCCACGTGGATCGCGACCGCAGGGAGCCACACCGTCGGTGTCACATTGGAGACCGCCTGCGGAGCGGCCGCGGCGACGGTCGAGATCAACGTCGTCGAGAGCCCGGTCACCGTGTTCGACGTCGAGGGAATGGACGCACGAGGGCTCTCGGTGGCCCCCGACGGCTCGCTGTGGGCCGCGACCTCGGGCGGGCTGGTCCACCTCGACGGCTCGGGAGACACCTCGATCGTCCGCAGCTACACCACCGCCGATGGCCTCTACCGCGACGATCCCCACGCCGTGCTCGCACACAGCGACGGCACGATCTGGGTCGGCGACGTCGGCGATGTGGACCGCCAAGGCTCACACCTTAGCCTCAACACCGACGGCAGCCTCACGCTCATCGAGGCCATCGACTTCACCGAGTCGACCGAGATCGCCTACGTCCTGCGAATGCGCGAGCAGCCCCACGGAGCGGGGGTCGGGGACGTGTGGATGGGCACGAACGAGGGGTTGTGCCTCTGGGACGCGAATCTGGGCGTCTTCGCCGAGCATGCCCATCCCACTCACCCCCATGATCTGGCCTACGGCGTCGCGTTCACCCCCGACGCGAGCGTCTGGAACGGCGACCAGTACCAGCTCTCGCGCTGGGAGTACTCAAACGACGGCAACCTGTCCCCCTCCGCGATGAGCGTCGGCGGTGATCTCGCCGAGTACTGGGTGCCCTGGCCGGTGGAGGTCGAGGAGCAAATCGGGCTCACCGACCTCGACGCCGACGAGTGGGCGCTGTGGTTGGTCTCCTCGCTCCACGGGGTCGCCCGGGTGGACGTCGGGACCGAGGTCGGAACCAGCGTCACCACGCTGCTCGGAGACCCGTTCCCGGCGACGGCCAAGGCGGTTCGCGCCGACGGCGACGGGCACGTCTGGATCGGCACCGGCGAGGGCCTCGCCCTCTGGGACATCGCCACCGCGACGATGTCGGACCTCTCGTCCTGGTTGCCCAACACCGATGTCCAGCAGCTCACGGTCGATGGCCGCACGAGCCCCCCGACCGTCTGGGCGGCGACACCGGCGGGATTTGTCCGCTTCGTGGGCGTGCCCTGACCTACTGGCAGGTCCGGCGCGGCGCCTCGTAGGGATCGCTGCTCTCCATCTGGTACAGCCCGTCGGGCCACTGGATCAAGCCGGCGTCCCAGACCTCGTCGCGCGTCATGGCGGCGCTGGCTTCACCCGCGAGGTCTCCATACAGGTAGACCTTGACCGTGGCGGTCAGCGACGTGTCACCGTTGTCCGTGAAATAGTGCACCTTGATCGAGTAGGTATCGTCGGCTGGGCTGTCGATGTTGGTGTTCTCCGGCCCGTACCCGAAGCGATCGTCGATGTCGAGGCTGGGGTCATCTCCCGCCCCTGAAGTGCCCCAATTCGGCCCCTGGTTGCACCAGTTGCAGTCGTCCGGCATGACGTAGAACTGCCCGGAGGAGTTGAGCAGGTGCAGGTCCACGTCGGCGGAGCCGGTGCTCCAAGTGAGCTCGACGTGGATGTTCTCCTCAGGAACGGCGGTGAACGCGCAGGTCTTGGGCGCCGAGGGCACACCGATCGAGTTGATGACCATGAGCTGGACCGCGTAGTCGCCGGCGATGTCCGTCGCGAGGTAGGCGGTGGCGTTGCTGGTATTCGAGAGCTCCGCCTGCGAGCCGGTGGGGGTGTCGATGAGCAACCATGCGTAGGTGAGCGGCTCGTTGCCTTCTGGGTCGTAGGATGCGGTTCCGTCGAGCGTCACCGTGTCGCGCGGGGCCACGTCGGTCGGGCACACGACCTCGGGCACCGGGTAGGAGAATTCAGCGCCGCCGCCGTTGCCGATCAAGGTCACCGTGGTGACGGGCTCGTCGGGGTCGTCCGAATTGAGCGTGATGGTCTGGGTGTCTCCCGTCGATACCACCGGGGCGTAGTTCACGATCATGTTGACCTCCTGATCGCCGGCGAGGGTGAAGCCCGTCGGGTCCCCGATCACCGAAAAGGCGCCACTGCCTGCTTGCTCCATCGAGGCCACGTTGAGGGGCCCGTCGCCGCAGTTCCCAATCGTGAAGTAGCGGGTGGAGACGCTGCCCGGCGTGACCGCGCCAAAGTCCAGCGCGAGCGGTGCGACGCAGATGTCGGGCGTTGGCGCGTAGACCCCGGTGCCGGTGAGCGTAGCGATGAGCGTCGGGTGGTCCGGGTCGTCGGTGGTCATCGAGACCGACGCCGCGTAGCTCTCATACGTGGTGGGGAGGAAGGAGATCGGGATGGAGATCTGCTCGTTGGCAGGGACCACGGTCTCATGCTCGCCGAGCGTGAACGGCGCACCGAACACAAAATCGGACAGGTTGGCTTCCACATTCCCGATGTTGATGACGGTGAGCACCAGCTCGGTGGAGTAGTCGACGGGCGAGTCCCCGAAGGAGAGCACCTCTGGCGCGAGCGCGACCGAGGGATACACCTTGTTGATCTCGGTGTCGCTGCCGGTGCAGCCCGCCCCATTCACTCCCAGGGTCAGGGTGAACAGCGCACAGGCAGGCGCGGCCAGACGACCAGCGTGCGGGGAGTGGGACAGCGTCATGAAATCTCCTCAGGCTCACCATAGCTGATGCGGCGGCGGTGGAAACGGCTATCCTATCGCCTGCTGAACCCACCCATGAGCTTACCAGTCCGTCGCCCGCACCCAACGTCCCGGCCGCCCGGAGGGGTGATGCGGTTGTTCTGGCCCGCGCTCGCCCTCGTCTCCGGCTGCAAGGGGTGCCAACCCGAGTTTCCTTCGAGCGACGACGACCCACAGAAGATCGACACCTCCCCACCGCCCGACACCGGAGA
>SHYV01000125.1 GCA_009692605.1 Myxococcales bacterium | reverse complement strand
GGCCGGCGAGCAACACCGCCGATTTGACCTGCGCGCTCGCCATCGTGGCCTCCCACTCGATGCCACGCAAGCGAGACGGCCGAACGGCCAACGGGAGCGTCGCTGCCTCCGGTGGGTCGAACACTGCGCCCATCGCTGACAGGGGAGCGAGCACGCGGCGCATCGGGCGGCGGCTGAGCGAGGCGTCCCCATGCAGGATGAATGCCCCTACGCTGCGGTCACTCCATCCGGCGAGCGCACCCAGCAGCAGCCGCGCGGTGGTGCCCGAGTTGCCGCAGTCGATCCGCGGGTGGAGCTGGCTGACCTCCACCGAAGGCCGGGCGCCGGTCATCTGCTCACAGGCCCGCTGCGTCCGCAGGACGTCTTCGGATTCGAGCAGCCCGCGCATCCTCGCCCCCTGCGTGGACGGATGGCCCTCCCCGAGCGAGATCGGGCCGCTCGGCGCGAGCCGGTTCAACAGCAGCGCTCGATGGGAGATCGACTTGTCACCCGGCACACGGATCGACGTGATCGCCTGCCGCGCGGCGCCTTCAGTGGTCCCATCGAACGGCTGTATGTGCCAGCAGCGCTCAGGCACCGATCTCGAACGCCCCCAGCGCCCTGAACCTCTCGTACCGGTGCGCCTTGAGCTCCTCGGCGGTCAGCGACGAGAGCGTCCCAAGGTGGCGTTCGACCGCGTCTCCGAGCCTCGCCACGGCGTCGTCCGCGGAGCGATGTGCGCCCGCGACCGGCTCGGCCACGACCTCGTCCGCCACACCAAATTTTAAGCAATCCGTTGCGGTGATCTTCAGCGCTTCGGCCGCCCGGGGGCCCTCGGCCCGGTCGTGCCACAGGATGGCCGCGCAACCTTCGGGCGAGATGACCGAGTAGACCGCGTGCTCCATCATCAGGACGCGGTTGCCGCAGCCAAGCGCCAGCGCGCCACCGCTGCCCCCCTCGCCGATCACACAGGCGATGATCGGAACGCGAAATGTAAACATTTCAAGCAGGTTGCGGGCGATCGCCTCAGCTTGTCCACGAGCTTCGGCGTCCAGCCCCGGATAGGCTCCGGGGGTATCGATGAGCGTGATGATCGGCATACCGAACCGATCGGCGAGCTGCATCAGCCGCAACGCCTTCCGGTAGCCATCCGGCAGGGCCATCCCGAAGTTGCACACCACGTTCTCCCGGGTGGTCCTTCCCTTCTTGTGGCCGATGATCACCACGCGGTGACCCCGAAACATGCCGACGCCGGAGCCGATGGCCTGATCGTCGTGGCCGGCCCGATCGCCGTGCAGCTCAACCCAGTCGCTGGTCCACCCCGCCACGTACTCGTCGAAGTTCGGGCGACCAGGATGGCGAGACAATTGCGTGCGCTGCCACGGCGAGAGGTTCGCGAAGATCTGCTCCTGCAGCCGGACGGCCTGCCGCTCCAGCTCCAGGATCGCGTTGGCAGTCGTGCCGCCCTCCAGGCTCATCGCCCGCAGCCCTTCGATGCGGCGGCGAAGCTCCACGAGGGGGCGCTCAAAATCCAGAACAACGTGCACTAAACTCCTCCTGCCAGCGATTCGGCGCTGGGGGTGACGGCGGCGGGGGTGACGGGCCCAGGCCCAAAGATGCTGACCGTCGACGGGTCCGCCTTTCCGAGCTGACCGCACGCCGCCGAGATGTCCTTGCCGCGCGTCGTGCGGATGCTGCACTGGATCCCCCGCGTCACCAGATGGTGCTGGAAGGCCTTCGCCACGTCCTGCCCGGGCCGCTTGATGTCGCGGGACGGGTTCTCATTGTACGGGATGAGGTTCACCTTCGACCGGATGCCTCGCATCAGCTTGACGATTCGTGCGGCGTCTTCGATCGAGTCGTTGAAGCCGGCCATCATCACGTACTCGAAGGTGATCCGCTTGTGGTGGTGGATCGGGAGGTCCCGGCAGGTGTTGAGCAGCTCCTGCATCGAGTACTTCTTGGTGATCGGCATGACCTGCCGCCGCTGCTCCTCCGTGGATGCGTTCAGGCTCACCGCGAGGTTTACCGGCAGCTCCTCGGTCAGCTTACGCATCGCGGGAACGAGCCCGACGGTCGAGACGGTCACTCGCCGATGGCTCATGCCGAGAGCGTGAGCGTCGAGGTAGACCCGCAGCGCAGCCACGAGGTTGTCGTAGTTGTGCAGCGGCTCACCCATGCCCATCATCACCACGTTTGTGATGCGCTCGCCCTCAGCCAGGATGCGGCTGATCTGGACCGGCTGGTTGATGATCTCGCCCGGCCGCAGGTGGCGCTTCAGGCCAAGGTCGCCGGTCAGGCAGAAGGTGCACGCCATGGCGCACCCAACCTGAGTGGAGACGCAGAGGGTGAGCCGATCTTCGTCGGGGATCAGCACGCTCTCAATCTGCTGGCCCTCGCGGGTATGCCAGAGGAACTTTCGGGTGCCGTCCGTGCTGGTGAGCACACCGACCGGAGTCAGCTCGTAGATGACGAAGTGCTCCCCGAGCTTGATCCGCCACTCCTTGGAGACGTTCGTCATCTCGTCGAACCCGAACACCCGCCGCTGCCATAGCCACTTCCACACCTGCAGCGCGCGGAACTTCTCCGAGCCAAGCTCGATAAGCGCGGCGGTCAGCTCATCGAGCGACAGGCTCTTGATGTCGACGCGGCCGTCGGGATCCGTATAGCGGGGCATACGCGCCGCTAACGCGCCTGCGCGGCGGCGGCGTCGGCCGCCGCGGCCTCGGCCGTCGCGGCTCCGGCGCTACCACACCCCGGAATTCAGCCTGCTCATCCACGGCTCGGCCGGAGCGAGCGCGGGTCCGCGCTGGAGGAGCTCCACGGACTGCTCATCCGGGCTGCGCACAAAGGCCATTCGCCCATCCCGCGGGGGCCGCAGCACCGGCACGCCATGGGCTTCGAGGCGTGCGCATGCAGCGTAGATGTCGTCGACACCGACAGCGACGTGGCCGAAGCTCCGCCCGGCAGAGTAGGGCTCCGTCTGGTCCCAGTTGAACGTGAGCTCGATTTCTGGCGCGCTTGCCCGCCCCGGCTCGCTTGCCCGCTCTGGCGCCGCTGCATCGCCGGGAGCGCGCAGGAAGACGAGCGTGAAGCGGCCGGCCTCATGACGGGATCGCCGGCTCTCGACGAACCCGAGCGCCGTACACCAGAATGCGAGGGCGGCGTCGAGGTCCCGGACGCGGAGCATGGTGTGCAGAAATGTCATAGCAGCCCTTATCCTCCCCCGAGAGCCCCATATGCACATGGCCCTGTTCGTCATCGCCTCCTTGTCCGCCTGCATCGCCCAAGCCACCGATACGGACCGGCCCATGACCGACACGGACGCCGATACGGACACCGACTCGGACACCGACTCGGACACCGACTCGGACACCGACTCGGACACCGACTCGGACACCGACTCGGACACCGACTCGGACACCGACACTTCACCTCCCGACACGGGGCCGGATTCAGGTGGGGACTCGGACTCGGCTCCCCCGGACTCCGGGGGCGGCGATACGAGCACGAGCGCGTGCTCGGATCTCGATCTCGTCTGGTCCGCCGAGGTTCGTGACTCTACCGGTGCGGCCGGCACCGTCTGGGCGCGTACTGACGAGCTGTCGATTTACGGGATCGTCAGCAATTCGTGCAGCACGGACGTTTCGTTCACCACACGCTGCGGCACGACCATGCTCTCCTCGATGACCGTCACTTCCTCCTCTGGGATGGCTATGGGGTCCGCATTTCCGTGCGACGGAGTGCCCACGACACGCGTGGTGCCGGCGGGCGGAACACTCGAAGAGGCGGTGGAGCTCGGCCGAATGACAGTCGCGTCCTACACGTACGAGGTCGGCTTCGACCACCGCGGATCCAGCGCGAGCGGGACGTTCGAGGTGCGGTGACACCCTCGGCACCCGCTGGGTAGCCGACCCCAAAGGGGCCTGTACCGCGTCCCTCCCGGCCCCGGATTTCCGATATGCTCTCACCATGCTGCTCCCCTGCCCTCGCGCCCCCCTCGCCACCGGCCCCCTCCTCCTGCTCCTCGCCTGCTCCGGGCGCACAGCCGGCCCCGTGGACACCGCGGACACCGTGGACAGCGCACCGCCGGCCCCGCTCGTCTGGGATGACGCCGCTGCGCCCATCGATTGCGCTCCGGGCGGTGCCGCTCCCCTGCTTGACGCCGCCCTCGAAGACGCCGACCTCCCGCGCGCGGACTTCGCCTACACCGACGCCGAGTGGGCCATCTGGGGGGATCTGGTCGACAACAAGTACGTCCTGTCCTGGTTCACCACCGTCCACCACGATCCCGAGCAGGCGCCCTGCTTTGCAGGCCAGCTTCAGGCCGACGTAGACACTGCGCTGACGACCGCGCACCCAGTCTCCTCCGCGATCGCCGTCTGGTCCACCCACCTCGACGTGACGCTCCCCGACACCGACCCTCCCAACGATACCAGTACCCTCGCCGGGATCTTCGCGCGCTTCCCCGGCCCAATTGAGGACCCGGCCGACTCGGCGGCGTCGCTTGTGGCCCTGGACCCGGACCTCGCGGCCGCTGTGGGGCCGATCCTCTCCACCATCGCGGACGCGCTCGACCTGCGCGCCGCCATGGACACCTCGGTGAGCGAGCAGGACTCCAAGCTACCCAAGCAGCTGTTCAAGGGAGGCTCCGGCATGGTCCTGCAGAGCGCGTACTTGACGCCGGACTACACCAACACCGACGAGATGAAGTGGTTCGGCAAGTGGTACCCCAAGGAGGAGGGCCCTCGGCAGGTCTTTGCGATCGCAGCGCGCAACATCGCGTTCGCCATCGAGCAGGCCAACCTGACCCGGTTCCTTGGCTCGACAGCGTTAACCAGCGAGTGGGTGTTTCACACCTCGGCTGGCGCCGTTCGAGTCTCCCCCGCCTCCGACGACACACACGACGATGCCGATGGAACCACGCTGTTTCACCTTGAGTTGGGCGGGGATGACCTCTGGACCGGCAGCGCGGGCGCCACCATCGCCTATGACAACCCGGCGTCGATCGCGGTGGACCTTGGGGGCGCCGACGCCTACGGGTACGAGGAGGTCCCGAGCAGCGAGGATCCCGTCGGTGCGCTGGTCTCCGACGCCGATGGGCGGCAGAAGGTCAGCGGCTATTTCATCTCCGAATCCAGCAACGGGCGTCAGGGCTCCGGCCGGTACGGCGTGGGCATGCTCTTCGACCTCGGCGGCGCAAATGACACCTACACATCGCTACGCATGAGCCAGGGCTTCGGCTCGATGGGGGTGGGCGTGCTCTACGACGACGGCGGCGACGATGCCTACGCCGGGGAGGCGGGCGTCCAGGGCGCGAGCGTGTTCGGGCTTGGTTTGCTGCTCGATGGCGGCGGCAACGACAGCTATGTCGCCTGGGCGTTCTCCCAAGGCTTTGGCTACTCCGGCAGCGGGGGCCTGCTGGCCGACGCGGGCGACGGCGCGGACACCTACTGGTCCGACCCCGGCAATAATTATGGAGGCACAACGCTTTATGCCTCCCCGCAGCTGCCCAACGGCGAGGGCAACTCCTCCTTCACGCAGGGCGCGGGCTTCGGGCTTCGGGGCGACAGCGTGGGCGTGTACATGGCTGGCGGGCTCGGGATGCTGCGGGACGGCGGCGGGGACGATGTGTACACCGCGGGCGTCTTTGCACAGGGGACCGGCTACTGGGAGGGGACGGGCCTGCTCGCCGACGCGGGGGGGGACGACGTCTATGACGCGCTTTACTACGCAGAGGGCGGGGCCGCGCACTATGCGCTTGGCATCCTCGTGGACGGCGGCGGCGACGACCAACACAACACCTTGTTCGCCCCCTACTACATGATGCTCGGCGCGGGGCACGACTACTCGGTGGGCGTGATGATCGATGAGTCCGGAGACGACATCGTCGTGGTGCCCGGCCTCGCGCTCGGAGCCAGCAACTGCCAGGGTCGTGGGGTCTACGCCGACAATGACGGCAGTGACACCTACATCGTCAGTTCAACCTACTCAACTGGCCTCGGCAACCACTCCGGTGAGTGCGCTGGCCGATCCGATTACACCGGTTCGAGCGCTGTCTTCATGGACAGCGGCGCCGACGCCGACGACTACCAGTGGCCCGCTGACGACACCGCGCGGGCACCCGCCGACAACACCAGCTTTGGCCTTGCCTGGGAGGGCACCGACGACGAGCACGGCGGGGCCGTGGACGGGGACGGGGAGACCGGGTTTCACGCCCGATGACCGACTACACCGACGTCGATGCCACCGAGCTCGCTCGGCGCGTCCGCACCGGGGAGGTCACCCCGCTTGAGCTCGTCGACGCAGCGATCCGCGAGATCGAGGAGGTCAACCCGAGGTTGAACGCGGTGGTGTTTAAGATGTACGAGCAGGCGCGCGTCCTCGCGGCGACGGAGGGCAGCTCGGGACTGCCCGACGGGCCGTTCCGGGGCGTTCCCATGGCGGTGAAGGACTTCGATGGCTTCGTGAAGGGAGTTCCGTGGACGGCGTCCACTCGTTTCCTGGAAGGCTGGGTGCCCGACGAGGACTCGGAGGCCATCGCGCGGCTGCGCCGCTCGGGCGCGGTGTTCGTCGCCAAGACGAACCTCCCCGAGCTCGCGATCGTCGGCACGACCGAGTCACAGCTCCGCGGACCCGCCCGAAACCCGTGGAGCCCCGATCATTCGACCGGCGGCTCGTCAGGCGGCAGCGCGGCGTTGGTCGGGTCGCGTGCAGTGCCGGTAGCCCACGGCGGCGACGGCGGCGGCTCTCTGCGAATCCCGGCGAGCAACTGCGGCCTGGTCGGGCTGAAGGCCACGCGGGGGCGGGTCCCACTGGGGCCGCAGCAGGGCGAGGGGTGGGGCGGCTACGTCCAGTGGGGCGTGCTGTCGCGCACCGTGCGAGACACAGCGGGCTTTCTGGACGTGCTCGCCGGCCCGATGCCGGGGGACCCCTATTGGGCTCCACCCGCCAAGCGGCCGTACGTCGACGAGGTCGGCGCGCCTGTCGGCACGCTGAGAATCGGCTTCTCGACACGGTCGTTCTACGGAAACCAGACACATCCTGAATGCAAGAAGGCGGTTGAAAACGCCGCGAAGCTCCTGATTGATCTAGGTCACATCGTCGAGGAGGCCGCGCCGGTGATCGATCGGGAGAAGGGTGTTCGGGCCTACCTGACCCAGGTGGGGATCGGAGTGGCGAGTGAGATCGAGGACATGGCGCGATGGAGCGGGCGAACGCCCTCCGCCTCGCAGTTCGAGCCAGCGACCTGGTTCCTGCGTCAGGTGGGAATGACGATGACCGGACTCGACCTGCAGCACGCCCGCGACGCGGTGCAGGAAGCCGGCCGGGCGACCGCGGCGTTCCATAAGAAGTACGACCTCTTCTTGGGGTCCACGCTGGCTTTCCCGCCGGTGCGTATCGGCGAGCTCGCGTTGAAGCCCGCGGAGCTGGCCGGACTGACCGCGCTCCGCGTGCTTCCGGTTCCTGCTGCGATCCGCGCCGTGCTGGCCCAGCTCGCGGCGAACAGCCTGGAGCGGACGCCGAACACGCAGCTGTTCAACCAAACCGGGCAGCCCGCGATCTCGCTGCCGTTGCACTGGACTCCCGACGGCCTGCCGGTCGGCGTGCAGCTCGCGGCTGCCATGGGCGGCGAGGACCTCCTGCTCAGGGTGGCAGCGCAGATCGAGGCGGCCGCGCCGTGGATCGGCCGGAGGCCGCCGGTGTAGACGATCGGTTAGCAGGCCCGATGTCCCCCCGATCCCTCATCTGCGCTGCCCCGCTGCTTCTCCTTGCCGCATGCACCGGCCCGGGCCCAAGCGAAGCCGGCTGCGACGCTACGGTGGAGTCCGGCGCGATCGAGGCGACCGTGGACGGGGAAGATTGGGAGGGTGGCGCCGCCACGTGGCTCCTCGCCGGCTCAGGCCTGCAGTTCAACAGCGTCTCCGACGGGGGCTGGTGGCTCTCGGCGGTCGCGCAGGAGACGACGACGGGCGCGACCCTCGCGGACGTGCTCGCGGCGGGGGATTGGCCGGCGCAGGTCGATCTTCCCCCGGAGGGCGGTGCCGGCGGTTGGGCTACGTTCTACCCGGAGTCGGGTGACTCCTTCAGCACCAAGCGGTCCACCGGAGGCCGGCTGACGGTCTCCGCGGCGGCGGATGGAACGGATCTGCTCGGATGCTTTGACTTCACGGCGGCGAACGAACGAGGGGCCGAGGTCACGGTCGAGGCCGGGCAGCTGAGGGCGACGGCGGGCTAAGCGACCTACTGCGTCGCCTCGCCTGAATCGACCCGCTGCACCGCATAGAGCTTGGCGACGAACTGCGGCAGCTCCAGCTGGTCCACCAGCTCTGCGTTCAACTCCACCCATTTGTCCATGATCTTTCGGCCATCGCCGGAACCGTCGCTCGCTCCAGTCAGCACCACGTAGGGGATGTCCCCCTCGCCCGAGCACTCTGCGGACAGGTGCAGCGCCACCGAGTTGGGTCTGCCCGCGTAGGTCATGCCCGGAGAGTACGGACAGAACGCCCGACCGGCATAGGCGTCGGCCTCGCGCAGCGTACATGACGCGCCGCCGCCGGGAGGAAAGTGGGCGCGGATCAGCCCGCCGAGCTGCCGAACGGCCTGGTGCTCCTCGGTCGGCGTCTTTTGCAGCTCCATGGTCAACCGGTGCGGCTCCACCAACCCCGCCGCGACGAGCAGGCCAAGGCCGAGCGAAACCAACTCCCGTTCAAGCGGGCCTAGGCGCACGCTGGCGACGGCGCCAAGCGAGCCAAAGCCGCGGAACACCACCAGGACGACCACCGGGAAGAAGTTGTCCGTGTACCGCTGCGGCGATTGTGCAGCGGAGAAAGCCAGCAGTGGGGCGAGCGCCACCAACGCCGGGACCCCGACCGCGAGCCCAGCGGCCGCCCGGCGAACCACCACCGCCACCCTCTGCCGGGTGCCCCTGCCCATCCACGACCCCGCCACCTCGGGCCCCACTATCCCAAGCCAGGGCAATACCAGCGCGAGCTGCCAGCCGAGCCACGCCGGTCGAGTCGTGGACGCCACGAACCGCATCACCTCGGTGATCGCAGCAGGCAGGCCCGCCTGCACGGCCGCCATGGCTAAGGCCGGGGAAGAGAGCCGGCCCGCACGGCCCGCGTTGTTCCCCACCGGGGCGATGCCCTCGGCGAGCGTGGGCGCCACCATGTCGAAGGGCAGCTGTGGGTACTGCAGGTACATCAAGCCCACACCGAGCCCACACCCTCCGAGCAGGCCGAGCGCGCCGAGCCATCGGACCCTGGGCTTTCCCCGCAGAAGGCAGAGCAGCACCGCCGCCGCGGGAAGGCCAACCGTGGTGAGGTGGGTCGTGGTTGCGACCCCGGCCACCACCCCCATGAGCGGCGCCCAGCGCCAGGAGCGCGCGCCCACCTCGGCGGCGAGCAGCCCCACCGGGACCGCCAGCGCCACCACGGGGTCAACGCCGTACCGATGCGAGGCGATGACGCCGGGAGCCCAGGTCGCGGCGACCAGCGCTGCGCCCAGCGCCAATCCTGGCTGCATCCACCGGGCCCCGAGCAGGAACACCACCGGCCCCAGCGCGAGCTGGCACAGATGGTTCACCAGGTGACCGGCCAGGGCAACATCCGGCGTGACGTTCATCACGGCCGCGGTCAGGTAGGCGTAGATCGGCAGCCGGTGCGGATCGAGATCGGTGTAGCGGCCGAGCCAGATGGCGTTTGCGTTCGAAGCCCACGCGCCGGCATCAGGGCCATCCAGCAGGTAGTCGGAGCCGCGGGCCCAGACGGGGCCCACCTCGGTGACCCCGTCCCCGTTCGGGCCGTGGCCAAACCACACCCAGATGCCTGCGAGCAGGCACAGCACCGCCCCAAGGGCCAGCCTGGCCGCCTCGGTCCCCAGCCAGGATCGCACGCGTGAGGCAGGGGCCAGAGGCCCGCTCGGGGAGAGCGGGGAGAGCGGGTTCAGTGGGCGGAGTAGACCGCGTGCAGCATCTCACCGAGCGACGTAGCGACCCGGGCTGCGACATCGTAGTCCACGTCGGTGAACGGGCGGGGCGGGTTCATGAGCTCCACCACGCCGTAGATCGCGCCGTCCTCCGAGCGTACCGGAACGGCGAGCAGCGCCTGAGTCGAATAACCAGTGGACCGGTCGACCTTGGAGTTGTGCCGCCCGTCCCGGCTGACGTCCTCGATCACAAGGCCGGTGCCCATGTAGTTGACGAAGCCGGCGATCCCCTTTTCAAGCGGGATGACCGTGTCCACCAGCTTGCGGGAAGCGGGCCCGGAGGCAGCGCGGAAGCGAAGCCCATCGCCTTTGCGGGTACGGATAAGGACGGCGCCAGCGCCAGCCTGCACGTGGCCGAGCAAGATGCGCAGCGCGATGCCGGACGCCTCGGCGACGCCTCCCGCCGTCGACACCTCGCCGAGCTCCATGAACAGCATCTCCATGACGTCGGTGGTCATGACGAGAGGGACGGACGCCTCTTCCTCCTCTTCCTCCTCCACCACGCCGGGCGCCGGGGGTGCGCGCTGCGGGAAGCTCGAGGGGGGCATCGTATACTTGGGGGGCAGCCCCACCTTCACCGCGGTGACCCGGATCTCGAGACCGGAGGTCATGTCGCGCGCGACCACGGTGCCGTCGGCCTGCACAGCGCAGGACAGCTTAGCGATGGCAGCGGGCTTCACGCCGAGCGGGGCCGCCGCCAACGCGTCGAGCCAACTCTCCGCGTTCACGATGACTTCCTGAGTTTCAGAGCCGAGCACGGTTCGGATTCGCCAGTCTTGGACCATGTGCTCTCGTATAATCGGCGAGCGGTGAGAGCAAGCAACGATGACCACATCTCAGCGCTGAAGTGCAATTATAGTTATTTAAGGCCCGCAAGGCGCTCCGCCTCACCCCGGCATCAACCACGCCACCACATCCCCCGCGCTGACCGCCTGCCCGTCCGCTGCTGCGTAGCGATCCAGGGTCCCTACGGACGCGCTCCGCACGGGCGCAAAGGTCTTCATCACCTCCAGCAACCCCACGGTACTGCCGATAGCCACGCTGCCGCCTGCCGCGAGGAAGAACGGGTCGCGTGGCCCCGGCCGCTGCCAGAACGTCCCGTCCGCCGCGACACGCACCGGCACCCGGCCCTCCACCGCCGCCTCGGCGACCATCGCGACGTGCTTGGCCTCCCCGACCGCCGCCGCACCCCTCGGCCTTGTCAGCGCCACCAGATCGTGCAGGCTCCAGATTCGTGGATTTCGCAGGCGACGCGGCGACTGCCACGCGGCGTCCACCACCCGCTCCAGATGGGCCCGGAGCCTGCCCAAAGGCACGACCTCATCGGTGTCCATGCGGGCCGCGGCGGCGACGGGGTCCATGTCGGCCTCGATGCGCGCGGCCGTCTCGTCCATCTGCGCTCGGATCTGGTCTCGCTCGACCGGGTCCGTCGAGGCGATCTCAAAGTCGTCGTCGAGCTTGGTATTGAACGCCGCGATCGCGAGCGTGCGCCCCTCCATGACCGCAAGCCGAGTGAGCGGCGTGGAGATCTGCAGCACTGGGTCAAACGGCAGGCCCGCCATCGCGTAGTAGCCAGCGCCGCTGGCCTTGCGGAGCAGCACAGTCACCATGGGCGTTGTATTGGTTGAGTTGGTGTAGATCAGCGAACTGCCGTAGCCGAGCAGGCCCTGGGCTTCGGCCTCCACGCCAATATCGAATCCGGCGATGTCTTGCAGCCACACCAGCGGGATGCCGTCTTCGTTGCACGCCCTTGAGAACGCGGAGATCTTGGCGATCCCCTCGCGGTACAGGATGCCCCCTGCCCTCACCCGTCCTGGCAGCTCCGGATGCGGCGTCGGCTCCATGTTGTTCGCGATGAACCCGCACCACAAGCCACCCACGCGGCCCACTCCGACGATCATCTCCGGACCAACGTGCTCCATCACCTCGCAGAAAAGCGAGTCATCCACGAGTCGCGCCAACACCTCGCGCATGTCGTAGATCTGGCGGGGATCGGCCGGCACGATGGAGGACAGCTCGCCGGTAGGGTAGGCTGGTTCCGCCGCGGCCACCCCTCCCCTGTAGAAATCTGACCCGTTGCTCGGCAGGCGCGCGATCTCCTCGCGTATACGCAGGATGCACACGTCGTCGTCCGGCACACGCACATCCGCGCACGCCGACTGGTGCACGTGGACCTCGGGCCCGCCGATGTCTAGAGAAGTGAGCTTCAGCGACTTCGCCCCCTTGATCAGCGCCGCACCCGCGATGACCATGTAGGCCTGCTCGGTCATGTAGACGCGGTCGGAGATGATCGGCATGTAGCCGCCACCGGCGATGCAGTCCCCGAACACCCCAGCGATCTGCGGCACCCCATTGGCCGCGAGCAAGCTGTTCATCTTGAAGATGTGGCCCGCCCCCCTCGCCCCGGGGAATGACAGGGCCTGCTCCGGCAGGAACAGCCCCGAGCAATCGACGAGGTAGATCGCAGGAATCTTCAGCTTCAGTGCGACCTCTTGCCCCCGCTGGATCTTCTCGGGAGACATGGGCCACCACGAGCCCGACGCCACGGTGTTGTCGTTCGCGATGACAACCACCTGCCGGCCGTGCACCGTCACCAGGGCATTGACCACGCCCGCGCCCGGCGCGACCTTGTTCGAGCCCTTGAACCTTCGGCCCCAGTTGACCAGCGATTGCAACGGCAGGACTTCCGTCCCCTGGTCCGCGAGCCGGCTGATCCGCTCCCAGGTCGTGCGCTTGCCCTTCTCGTGGACCCGGTCGGCGCCCCAGCCGGCCTTGACCACCGCCAACTTCTCCGCGAGAGCGGCTTCTCGAAGACCGGACTCGGCGGCGATGCGGGTCAGCGCAGCGGCATCACCGAGCTGGTTGAGCGGGTGCCCGATGGGGCGTAGCGAGAGGTAGGCCATGGGCCGCGCTCTATCAACAAACTCTACGCAGGAACGGCGTCGTTTACTCCGGTCGCTACTCCGCTCGCCAGACGGCCCGGCCAGCTACCCATGTGGATTCGACTTCGAGATCCGACAGATCGGCGGCGTCGATGGTCCACGGGTCCGCCGCGAGGACGACGAGGTCCGCGTACTTGCCTACGGAGATCGTGCCAATGTCATCTTCACCAAAAACCGCCCGGGCACCGTCACGGGTGTACGCGGCCATGATGGTGTCGATGTCCACGCGCTGGCCCTCGGACAGCACCTCGCCTGGGTTGTCCGGGTCCTGCCGCGTGATCGCCACCTCCATCGCCACGAAAGGGTTGATGTCGCTCACATTCCAGTCGCTGCCGGCCACGATGGTAGCCCCCGATGCGGCCATCTCGCCGATCGGGTACAGCCATGCGGCGCGATCGTCGCCGATGACGGGGATCGTCAGATCGGTGATGTAGGGGTCCGGGTAGGACCACAGTGGCTGAAAGTCGGCGTAGACCCCAAGCTCTGCAAACCGCGGCAGGTCAATCGGGTGGATGAGCTCGATGTGGGCGAAGAGTGGCCTGAGGTCGGCTCGCGCCCCGGCCGACGAGCGCTCGTTGAGCCGCTCGATGGCGTCCAGCCCCTGCCGGATCGCTCCATCGCCGATAGCGTGGGCGTGGATCTGTAGGCCCGCCTGCTCCACCGCGGCGAACTGCATGTCGAGCTGCGCGGCGCTGAACAGCGGAGGGCTGTTGGTGCCGTTCTCGTAGGGCTCGACGAGGAAAGCGGTGCCCGACTCGATGACGCCGTCGAGGTAGAACTTCACCGCGTCGAGGATGACAAGTTCGGAGGTGATGTCATCCCGTTGGGCGGCGATCGCGTTCACCTGATGGAAGTCGAGGCCCGGCAGCACCTCGAGCGCGCCGTGGACCCGCATGTTGAGCGTGCCAGCCTGATCGGCGCGCAGGTAGGTCGCCATGACGTCCCACCCGAAGTTGGCGTCGATGACGGTCGTGATTCCGTGAGAGTGGGCGAGCTCCAGTGCCTCGACGAGGCCCTGGTCATTCTCCTCGTCGCTGAACGGCGGGATGAGCTCAAAAACAAGCTCTGCGGCGGTTTCACGCAGGACGCCGGTCGGCTCTCCATTCTCGTCATGCAGGATGAGCCCGCCGACGGGGTCTGCCGTGCTCGCGGTGATCCCCGCAGCTGCGAGCGCGGCTGAGTTGACCCACACCGAATGCCCGTCCCCGGAGGTCAGGCAAACCGGCCTGTCCGGGACGACCGAGTCGAGGAGGCTCTTGTCCATCTGGCCCTCGAAGGTCGGCGCGGCCCAGCCCGCACCTTGAACCCACTCGACGTCGGGTTTCGCCTCGGAGTAGGCGGCGACCGCGGCGAGCAGCTCGTCCATCGAGGACGCGGTGGTGAGGTCGATGATCTGGAGATCCTCACCGCCCCAGACCAGATGGGTGTGCGCGTCGACCATGCCGGGGATCACGGCGCCGCCAGCAAGGTCCTCGATGACCGTCTCCGCGCCGACGAAGGGTTGAACGTCCTCGTCCGAGCCGACCGCTACGATTCGCCCATCGGCCACCGCGACCGCAGTGGCGCTGGGCAGGTCGATGTCCATGGTGTGGACGACGCCGCTGAGCAGGACGAGGTCGGCGGGCGCCGGGCCACCCGGTCCGCCCGAACAACCGGTCGTCACAGCGAGGAGCGCCGATGCGGAGACGGCGCAGACCGAATGGAGTCTGGACATCCAACCCCTATATCCGGGCCGGCGACGCCGGGACGCTCGCCGACCTCCTGTTCCAGCCCGGCGCTGGCCGTCAACCGCCCTTAGATGCAAGAAGCCCGCGCCCTCCGGGCGCACGCCACGTTCGTGAAACCGCGATTTGAGCCGCTGCGGCGCGGCATCTAACCTTCGGATATAGTATCCGAATGTTAACCCATGCCTGACCTGAGCTCGCTCCCGCCCGAACTTCAGACCATCCTTTCCGCATTTCCGCCCTTGGTACCGATGCGGCGGGGCAGCGTGTCAGACCGGATGATGAAGTGCGGAAATAAGCATTGTGCCTGCCAGACCGACCCCGCCGCCCGGCACGGCCCGTACTACTCCTGGAGCCGGGTCATCGACGGGACCACCCATTCGCG
>SHYV01000124.1 GCA_009692605.1 Myxococcales bacterium | reverse complement strand
GCTCGCCCAGACCTCCGTTCCGGCTCGCCCGCTGCGACCGCGGCGGCGGCCTTCGCCGCCCGCGCGGCCTTTGCCGCCTTCGACCGACGGCGATGCTCCCGGACCCGGTGGCCGCGCTTCCACTCTTCGAGCTGGTGGCGGAGCTCCTCAACGACCTTGGCAAGCTCGGCGTTGGCGGTCAGGCTGGTCGCGAGAGCTATCTCCAAGCGGGCGATCTTCTCTGTGTCAGTCTCGTTGGCGGGCGGGGTGGGCAGGCCGACCCAATACTGTGGACACGTCAAGATATCCAGACCTATCTGCGAGGTCTATAGCGAAAACTGATCCGCACCCGCGACCACCGACCGAGGGGCGAGGTCAGGGAGTCCGCCGATATCCCGACGCCCAATTCTCACTGGACTAAAGGGTTACCTTCAGCGCCCTCATCTCCCCCGTCCACCGCCCTGACCACCGCCGCCACCCCCGTGGCCCCCGCCTTGGCCGCCGCCACGTCCGCCGCCCCCACCGCCGTGACCCTGACCCACACCGTGGCCTCCCGCACCACCACCGCGTTGGCCTCCGCCCCCACCGCCGTGACCTTGGCCCCCACCGTGGCCTCCACCACCGCGTTGGCCTCCGCCCCCACCGCCGTGACCTTGGCCCCCACCGTGGCCTCCACCACCGTGACCTTGACCCCCACCATAACCTTGATCCCCACCGTGACCTCCGCCATCGCGTTGGCCTCCGGCGCCGCCATCCCGTTGGCCGCCGCCACCATCCCGTTGGCCGCCGCCACCGCCCCCCTCGGCCCGTCCATCTGCCCGGCCGCGGCCACCGCCGCCCGATCGGCCCCCGGCGTCCGGTCGCTTGGCCCGCGCTTCGGCGGCCGCCGCGTCGATCTCCCGCAAGACGCCCCGGGTATCCGCCTTGCGCGTCGACCCGCGCCAGACCCCGGTCAACGGCGAGTCAGGGAGCAGTTGGCCACGCTCGAAGATCGACCAGATTTCCTCGCCAAAGCGGCTCTCGGCCAGCTCGGGGGCAAACCGGGCCAGAAACAGGGTGATGTTGTGCACGTCGCGCACCAGCAGGGCCCGCGCGCTCTGGTTGTGGGAGGCGTCAATCGCCTGCGGCAGGTCGATGATCGTCGGGCCATCCCATGCCAGCAGCACATTGTATTCGGACAGGTCGCCGTGAATCACGCCGGCACAGAGCATCATCACGACCTGCCGGATCACGAAGGCATGTACATCCCATGCCTCCGCGGTCGTGAACTGGCAGTCGCACAGCCGTGGCGCAGCCTCCCCGTTCGGGGCGAGCACGATCTCCATCAGCAGCACGCCATCCGAGAAGACGATGGGCTTGGGAACACGCACTCCGGCCGCGCCGAGCTTGTAGAGGGCGTCGACCTCGGCGGTCTGCCACATGGCTTCGACCTGCTCCTTGCCGTACTTCGAGCCTTTCTCCATCGCCCGTTGCTGCCGGCTGTTTCGCACCTGCCTGCCCTCGGTGTACGCGGTACGCTGCCGAAAACTACGGTTCTCAGCCTCCTTGTAGACCTTGGCGACGCAGAACTTGCCTCCCGCCGCCACGACGAACACCTGCGCCTCTTTCCCGCTCATGAGCGGGCGCATCACCTCGTCGATCAAGCCCTCTTCGAGGAGAGGCTGCAGGCGTTCAGGGATCTTCATGCGGCTACACGGTATCAAGAAACCGGGGTGTAGGGCCAGTGGATTCGACCCCCTGGGTTAGCGTCGATCCGATGTCCCTCACCGCGATCACTGGAGCAACGGGCTTTCTCGGCTCGCACCTGGTCGATGCCGTCCTCCGTTCCGGGAACGCCGCTCGAGGCGTGGTCCGCTCGCCAGACAAAGCCAGACCCTACGGCGCCATGCAGGGACCCGTGGAATTCGTAAAGGGAGACCTCGGAGACAGGCAAAGCCTAGGCCGGGCGTTCAGCGGGGTGGACGTCGTTGTGGCCAACGCAGCGCTGTCCACCCGCCGGGCGGCCCTCTGGCGGGCCTTTGAGGCGGCTAACCTGCAAGGGGTCGAGAACACCCTGCGCGCCGCCGCCGACGCCGGAGTGAGGCGGGTCGTGCTGATTTCGACGGTCGCCGTCTACCGGGCCCGGCTCGGAGCACCAAATGATCTGGAGACGCCCCTGCTCACCAACGGCGGCTTCCCGTTCACGGCGACCATGATCGGCACGAACTGGCGGTACTCGCTGTCCAAGGCGCGCGGGGAGGCGCTCGCGTGGCGGCTCGCTGGAGAGCTGGGCCTCGATCTGACCGTCTTACGACCCGGCCCGATGTACGGCCCCCGGGACACCAAGCTCACCGCCATGTACGCCGGATGGATGCAGCGTCGGGTGACCTTCGCGTCGACCGTGAGGGTGCCGCACGTGCACGCTGGAGACGTCGCATGGGGCGTAGTGGGGGCCATCGCAAACCGAGCATCCATCGGCCGTCCCTACAACGTGACCGGACCGATCGCGTCCATCTTCGAGGTGCTGACCCTTTGGAAGCGCCTCACCGGCAAGGGCCCGCTGCTCCTCCCGGTCCCTCTCCCCCTTTCCCTCTCGTTCGACGACAGCGAATCGGTGCGGGACCTCGGCTTCACCCCCCGCGCCATCGAAGCCGGCGTCCGCGACGTGCTCACGCACCCCGTCGAGACCCGGATCACCTGAGCGGTCCCACCGGCGGCCCCTTGTCCCACTTGATCGTCGCCGCGGGCACCCAGTCCCTGCCGCTGCCTGAGTCGATGACCCACTGTGTCGGCACGTCGGGACCGGTCGTGAGCGTCGCGCGCACCTGCGGCCCTGCCGGCAACGCACCGGCGACGGCGTTCGGCCCGCCGTGGCCCAGCCAGTCCGAGAGAGGCGAGATGAGCGTATAGGTGAACGGGGCCTCGAAGCTCGCGGGCGACCGGTTGGTGAACCCCGGCGGGAAGGCCCCGACCGCGCTCAACACGCCCCCCACGTCGTCAGCGTTGACAGGCCGGGCCCAGATCTCGGCCGACCGGAAAAACGCCGCGACGGCGCCGCCACCGCCCTTCGCCGGCTTCCCGTCCAGGATCGCCACGGTGATCAGGTCCCCGCCGCTGGGCCCCTGAACCAGCCACAACCCGGGCAGGCGCGGTGACTCCGCGCACATAGATGGTGCGTCCGCGCCCATCCCGCCGATGTGGGTGGTCCGCGCCCAGCCGACGCAGTCGAAGCCGCTCGCCGCGACAGGCCCCGCTCCCGGGACGACCGTCGGGGTCGGAGCGGCACGGGGCGGGGTCGGGGCATCGCACGCGAGCAGCGGCGCGAGCAGCGTCGTGCAGAGGCCGGAGACCAGTAGTCGGGGTGTGAACATCATCGGCAGCCCCTATCCGTGCTGCCCCCAACCGTGCGCGCCGGATACCCTACGCCGATGCGTTGGTTCACCCGCGGCGACATCGACGGCTTCTTCGGTCTGGCGCTCGACAACCTCGTGCAGCTGCTGCTGATTCAGGGGCTATGTACGTTTGTGCTGGGCCTGCCCACGGAGCTGGTGGCGGGGCGCATCCTGCCCGGCGCCGCGCTCTCCATCCTCGTGGGCAACGCCTTCTACAGCTGGCAGGCCCACAAGCTCGCAGCCCAGACAGGGCGGACGGACATCTGCGCCCTGCCCTACGGCATCAACACGATCTCGTTGTTCGCCCACGTGTTCCTCGTCATGCTCCCCGCAAAGCTCGTGGCCGAAGCAGCGGGCGCCGAGGACCCCGCCCGGGTGGCGTGGATCGCCGGCGTGTGGGCGTGCATCGGGAGCGGGCTCATCGAGTTCTTCGGAGCCTTCGTCGCCGACTTTATCCGGAGGCTAACCCCCCGCGCCGCGCTGCTCTCCACGCTCTCGGGCATCGCCCTCGGGTTCATCTCCCTCGGCTTCCTGTTCCGGACGTTCGCCAACCCGCTGGTCGGGCTCGCGACCTTCGGGATCACCCTGTTGACCTACTTCGGTCGAGTGAAGTTCAAGGGCGGCCTGCCCGGAGGACTCGTAGCGGTCGGGATCGGCACCGCGATCGCGTGGGCCAGCGGTCTGGCTCCAGTCGGCCCGACGCCCACCGAGGGCCTGTCGCTCCACCTTCCGGTCCCCGTCACGACCGAGCTGCTGAGCGGGGCGAGCACCCTGTGGACGTACTTCTCGGTGGTCCTGCCGATGGGGATCTTCAACGTCGTGGGCTCACTCCAGAACATCGAGTCCGCTGAGGCCGCGGGGGACGCCTACCCGACGAAGCCCTCGCTGGCGTGGAACGGTGTCAGTACGCTGGTCGCGGGGCTGCTCGGGTCGTGTTTTCCGACGACCATCTACATCGGACACCCGGGATGGAAGGCCATGGGCGCGCGCGCCGGGTACTCGGTGCTGAACGGCGTGTTCGTCTGCGCGATCTGCCTGACAGGCGCGCTGTCCTGGCTGGCGTGGGCCGTGCCCGTGGACGCCGGAATGGCGATCGTGCTGTGGATCGGCATCGTGATCACGGCGCAGGCGTTCCAGGCGGTCTCACGCGAGCACGCACCAGCGGTGGTGATGGGCTTGCTGCCCGGGGTCGGCGCCTGGGGCGCGCTGATGGCCAAGAACGGACTGCGCGCCGCCGGGGCGGGAACGCCCGAACACCCGTTCACACCCGATCTCATCGAGGCGTTCCACAGCTCAGACACGTGGATCCACGGCGCCTTCGCGCTCGAACAGGGCTTCATCTTCACGGCGATGGTGCTCGGCAGCATCACGGTCTCCCTCATCGATCGTGCGTTCCACCACGCGGCGGTCTGGGCGCTGCTGGGTGCCGCGCTGTCGCTCACCGGGTTGATGCACGGCTACGCCTGGACCCCCAGCGACACCGTAGTCGCGCTGACCCCGGGCTGGAGCTGGGCGGCGGGCTACGGGGTGATGGCGCTGGTGTTCGGGCTCGCTCCATGGGTCACCGAGCAGAGCGAAGGGCACTAATTCCCCCATGTTTCTGTCTCTGGTTTCCCTTGCAAACGCCCACCGACCCGGGCTGTCGTACGCCCGGATCGACGCCGAGTCGCTCACGATCACGATCGCAGCACCGGAGCTGGCCGAGAAATTCCCGTTGACCGACCTGCAGGAGTCCCGCCTGCTGATCGCCGAGCTCACCGTTGACCGGGTGCGCGTGGACCTCGGCGGGCCGTGCACCATCGAAGAGCCAGTGATCACGGCGGTCGAGGGAGACGGGGTCGAGGTGCGGAGCGCGCTCGTCTGCCCCGGTGGGGAGCGCGGCCTCTACGACGCCGGGTTCTTGAGCGAAATGGAGCCCGGTCACCGACACTACGTGGAGGCGTTCGGAGAGTCCATCGCGGTCGCCGACATCAAGAATCAACAGGTGGAGTTCACCAGCCACACCGGCCAGCCCGGGCAGGGCGGGGGTGAAGTCGCGCTGCGATTTGGAGCGCTCGGCGTCGAGCACATCTGGACCGGCTACGACCACCTGCTGTTCCTGCTCGCGCTGCTCATCACCGCTCCCAGCGTTCGAGCTATGTTTTTCATCATCACCGGGTTCACGGTCGCGCACTCGATCACCCTGTCGATGGCCGCGCTTGGACTGGTCCACATCCCGACGGCGATCGTGGAGCCGGCCATCGCGTTGTCCATCGCGTTCGTGGGCATCGAGAACTACTGGCGACCGCCACCGCGTCGCCGTGTGGTGGTGACCTTCCTGCTGGGGCTGATCCACGGCTTCGGCTTCGCGGGCCTGCTGATCGAGCTGGGCCTGCCGGGAGACGCGCTCGCGCTCGCGCTGCTCTCGTTCAACGGCGGCGTGGAGCTCGGTCAGGCAGTGGTCGTGGCGGTCGCTATGCCCATCCTGCTCGGGCTGCGGCGATTTGTATGGTGGGAGCACGCAGTACCCGTGATCTCGGGCCTCGTGGCGCTGATGGGGCTGGGCTGGTTCGTCGAGCGGATCCTGTAGCGGCCTACGACCGGATCAGCCCATCGATGGGGCTCGACGCCGTCGCGTAGAGCCTTCGCTGGATGCGCCCGGCGCCGCGCGCGAGGTACCCAGCTTCTACACCGAGCTTCATCGCGCTCGCCATGGCCACCGGGTCACGCGCGCCGGCCACCGCGGAATTCAGCAACACCGCCGCCGCCCCGAGCTCCATGGCGAAGGCCACATCGCTGGCGGTGCCCACCCCGGCGTCCACGATCACCGGGACCTTCGCTTGCTCGATGATGATGGTCAGGTTGGTCGGGTTGCGGATCCCGAGCCCTGACCCGATCGGGGCCGCGAGCGGCATCACCGCCGCGCAGCCGATGTCCGCGAGCCGCCGGCAGAGCACCGGGTCGTCGCTGACGTACGGCAACACGACAAATCCGTCCTTCACCAGCTCCCGGGCCGCCTCGAGCGTGCCCTCGGCGTCGGGGAAGAGGGTGTCTGGGTCCCCGATGACCTCAAGCTTGATCCAATTTGTCCCGAGCAGCTCGCGAGCCAACCTGGACGTCAGCACGGCGTCCTCGGCCGTAGTGCAGCCGGCGGTGTTCGGCAGCACGTGGATGCGCGTGCGGTCGATGAACTCGAGGATGTTCTCCCCTTTCGGCGCGCGCAGATCGACCCGCCGGATCGCGAGCGTGACCATCTCGGTGGCGCCCGCCTCGTGACAAGCGCGCATGGTGGCAAAGTCGGGGTACTTCCCCGTGCCGAGGATGAGACGGGACGAAAACGTGCGATCAGCGATGGTTAGCATGTCGGGCCCCTTAGCCCGCGATGGCCGCTGTCGCCCGACTCGAAACGGACCCGAGAGCGCCCGAGCCCACCGGAGCGCACCCGAGCGCACCCGAGCGCAACGGAGAGGCCCAGAGCCCTCAGTTGGCGTTGCCGGCGTGTTGCCGGCGTGTTGCCGGGCCCGGCCATTGGGATAGGCGCCCGCCCGGAGAGTCGACATGATGCCCACCGCCGTCCTCGAAAAGCTCACCGCCGTCTTTCGCGACGTATTTGATGATGACGCCCTCCTGATCGTGGCCGCTACGACCGCTTCAGACATCGACGACTGGGACTCGCTCGCCCACGTGAACCTCGTGGTGGCGGTGGAGAAGGCGTTTGGGCTCTCATTCACCACCAAGGAAATCAGCTCCTTGAACAACGTCGGCGAGTTTGTAAACCTGATCCACCGCAAGATGCCTCCGTCCCGAGCCTAGAGGCGGCGTAAATGGCCTTCCTGTCGGTTGATTTCCTGCTGCTCCTACCGTTTGCGCTGGTGCTCTTCCACGCAGTAGGCGGACCGAGGGGAGGGCTGCGCGCGCCGTTGCTGCTCGCGTTCTCCGTGGCGTTTCACGCCACGTGGAGCGTGCACTACACCGCGCTGCTGCTCGGAACGAGCGTCGCCACGTTCGGCATCGGTAAGCGGATCGGGAGTGAGCCTCAGGACGCCGGAAAGTGGCGCTGGCTGATGGTGGGGTTGGCCCTGCTGCTTGGGCAGCTCGCGCTGTTCAAGTACGCCCCGGCCCTGTCGACCCCGCTCGCCTCGTTAGTCGCGCCGCTGGGCATCTCCTACACCACGTTCAAGCTCGTCAGTTACCTCGTCGACGTGTACTGGGAGAAGACCGAGCCGGAGACCGACGTCGTCGCCTTTACCGCCTACTCGTTGTTCTTTCCGCAGATCCTCAGCGGGCCGATCCAACGGGCACGCGACTTTTTGCCGCAATTGAAGCAACCCGCGAGCCCCGATGTCCGGGCGGAGCGGATCGTGAGCGGGCTCCGATGGATCCTGTTCGGTGTATTCCAGAAGTTTGTGGTGGCGGATCGACTCGCGATGCTCGTGGACCGCGTGTTCGCCGCGCCTCAAGAGTATTCGAACCTCGGAATATTGCTGGCCGTGTACGCCTTCGCGATCCAACTCTATTCTGACTTCTCGGGGCTCACCAACGTCGCGATCGGGCTCGGCCTACTCTTCGGGATCAGCTCGCACGCGAACTTCGACGCCCCGTTCTCCTCCCCCAACATTCAGGAGTTCTGGCGTCGCTGGCACATGACGCTCTCCTCGTGGCTCACCGACTACGTGTTCACCCCGCTGCGGATGTCGCTGCGCAACTACGGCGATTGGGGGCTGGTGCTCGCAGTGGTCGCCAACATGCTCGCGATCGGTATCTGGCATGGAGCGAGCTGGACTTTTGTTGCATTTGGCCTGATCAACGCGATGTATGTTAGCGTGTCGGCGCTCACCCTGAAAGCGCGAAACCGTTGGTTCAAGACTCGGCCGCTGCTGGCTCGGGCGCGCAAACTGATCGATCCGGTCGTGACCTTTCACATGGTGGTGGCCGCGTTCGCCGTCTTCCGGGCGGGGAGCCTCACCGACGCGGGCTACATCCTCACCCACGTCCTCCCGCTCGACTTCCTGCGGGCAATCGACTCCGCCGGTTTCTCTGCCGCCGCGACCGAGGCGCTGCGCGGGATGGGCCTAGGTTTCGACAAGATCTACCTCGCAATACCGGCTTTTCTCTTGTGCGAGACCGTGGTGCACCTGCACCGTAGCGGCGCGCTCGCGCGCATCGCCGGCCGTACACCGGTAGCCATCCGTTGGGCCGGCTACCATGGGCTCATCCTCGCCACCCTTCTGTTCGGGGTGCTCGAAGTCCGCGAGTTTATCTATGCCAAGTTCTGAGCTTCCGGTCCAGCGGGTCGCCGGTCGCATCCTGCTGTTCTGCGCCCCGCTCCTTGTGCTTGGCGGCTGGCTAGAGCGTGGGCTCGCCGGAGTCGAGAACTCTTACTCGGCAAAGGTGCGGGGTGTGGGCGCGGTGATGAAGGACGTGGAGGTCCTCGTCACCGGAGGGTCCGGCGCCCTCGACGCCATCGATCCGAGCGGCCTGTCCGTACCGGCCTACAACCTCGCCAACGCCAGCCAATCCCTGCACTATGATTGCGCGATCTTGTCGACGCTGATCGAAGACACGCCGAAGCTCCGCGCCGTCGTGATCGGCGCTCCACTTTGGTACCTGAGCAAGGAGCTCAAGAACTCACCGGAGGCCTGGCGGCAACACTTCTATGCTGTGTTTTGGCGGGTACCCATGGAGGACCCACCAAAGAGCTTCATCACCATCCAACAGCACAGCTATACCGCCCTCTATACACCCCCGGCCGCCATGGAGTACGCCGCCGCCGGCTTTCCGCCGATCGACGGCGGGCTCACCGCTGATGGCTGGGAGCCGCTGGAGGTCCCCTCGCCCGAGGTCGCCGCGAGCGGGCTGGACCCGATCTGGGTCCGACAACACGTGGCCGGCCACCTCGCGGCGATGCGGACAGAGAGCGAGGTGCGCAACCTCGCCGCGGTCGCGGCCCTAAGTGAGCGACTCAACGAGCGCGGCGTGCCCCTGTACTTCGGGTGGCTTCCGGTATCCGCTGGTTACAACGCCGAGTTCGGGCCCGACGCGCGGGCCCACCAGCGCCAGATGATGGAGCGCCTCAAGGCCGACTCAGGCGTCCGACTCTTCGACTACTCCACCGACCCCCGCTTCTCGGACTCGGACTTCTACAACGCCGACCACATGAACCGGGTGGGGGCCCAAAAGCTCACCGCTGTCCTGCGCGACGAGGTGCTTGCGCCCGTGCTCTCCCCCCCCGTGCTCTCCCCCCCCGTGCTCTCCCCCGCACCGCCCACCCCCGCCCTCGAGTGACAGCCCGTGCTCAGAACCCAGCCCGCCTCCCTCGACTACTTCGCGCTCACCAAGGCCGCAAAAAGGCTCGCATCGACGGCACCGTCCAGCGCTCGGGTGGTCCGCATCGCGGTGCTCGGCGACTGTGCGACCCAACAGTTCGCCACCATGATCCGCATCCTGGCCCACCACGCGGGGGTGCGAGCCGAGGTGTACGACGCCGGCTTCGACACGGTGGAGAACGAGGTCTTTGATGCCGCCTCCGGGCTCTACACCTTTCAGCCCGAGGTCGTGATTCTCCTCAACACGGTTCAGGCGCTTCGCGGTCGCTACTTCGCACAGAAGTCGGACAAGTTGACGTTCGCAACCGATCAGTTGGACAAGAGGATCGGACTTTGGGATGCGCTTCGTCAACACACGCAGGCCTTGATCATCCAGACCAATTTTGTGCGCCCATACGAGCGAGTGTTTGGGAACTACGACCATCAGGTGCCAGGTTCCTTCTCGGACGCCGTACAGGTCATGAACCGCGGCCTGTCCGAAGCGTGCCGCGAACGGAAAAACCTGGCGATCCTCGACACAGATGACATCGCGTCCTGGTTCGGCCGGGCGGCATGGTTCGACGAGAAACGTTGGGTATTGGCCAAGAGTCCGTGCGCGTTGGATTTCCTTCCCCATCTCGCTCAGGGGGCGGTCGACATCGCAACGGCGTCGCTCGGTGCCGGCGTCAAGTGTGTCATCCTTGATCTCGACAACACACTTTGGGGGGGGGTGATCGGCGACGACGGAGTTGACGGCATTCGGCTCGGTCACATCGACGATGGAGAAGCGTTCGTCGCCTTTCAGGCTTTCCTGAAAGAGCTTCGCAACCGTGGCATCCTCCTGGCGGTCTGCTCCAAAAACGACCACCACAACGCGGTCAAGCCATTCCGGGAGCACCCCGACATGGTGCTGAAGGAAGACGACATCACGGTCTTCGTGGCGAACTGGCAGAACAAGGCGCAGAACATCGAGACCATCAAGGAGACGCTCAACATCGGCTACGACTCGATGGTATTCCTCGACGACAACGTCTTCGAGCGCAACCTCGTACGCCAGATGCTGCCCGAGGTGATCGTTCCGGAGCTGCCGGAGGACCCCGTAGACTACGTCAAGTACGTGGCGAGCCTAAACCTGTTCGAGACCGCGTCGTTCTCCGAGCTGGACCGGCAGCGAGCGGAGCTCTACGCAGTGGAGGCCAAGCGGGAGGGGCTGAAGCACAGCTTCAGCAACATCGAGGACTACCTCAAGTCGCTGGAGATGACCATCGTCGTCGACCGTTTCGACACCTTCAACCTTCCCCGAATCGCCCAGCTCATCCAGCGTTCGAACCAGTTCAACCTCGCGACGCGCCGGTTCAACGAGGCCCAATGCGAGGCGATGATGCGGGACGATGCCGCGTTCCTGCCGCTTCACATCAGCCTTTCGGACAAGTTTGGGGACCATGGCCTGATCTCCGTGGTCGTGCTGCGCCGGTCTAAACCCGAGGATGGCCAACCACCTCGGGTCTACATCGACGAGTACCTGATGAGCTGTAGGGTGCTCCTCCGCGGGGTGGAGCAATACGTGATGAACGAGGTGTTCCGGTGGGCGGCGACGTCGGGCGCAGAAGCCGTGGAGGGCTGCTTCGTCCCCACCTCGAAGAACGGGATGGTCAAGGACTTCTATGCGAAATTCGGGTTTGAGCGGCTGCCCGACGAGGACGCGCCCGGAGCGGGAGCGCGACCCGAGCGTTGGGAGCGACGGGTCGCCGACTACGTGCAGCAGACCGCGTTCATCCAGCCACTGTCAGGCCGATGAGCGCCATCGTCACCTACTCTGAAGCTGAGCTTCAGGAGTTTTCGCGTGCCAGCGGGGACAACAACCCGCTGCACATGTCAGAGGCCTACGCACACCGGACGCCGTGGGGCAAACGCGTCGTGTTTGGGGTCCTGGGGGCGCTCCGAGCGCTGGCGGCCCTCCCGCCGCGACCCGGTCAGGAGCTCGCAAGCCTGACTGTGGACTTTTCGGGCCCGATGTTGATCGGCCAGGCCTACGAGGTTCGGGTCAGTGACGACGGCGCGAACAGCGCGCGCGTGCGCATTGTGGACGGGCAGCGGCCGCTGCTGAAGCTCACTGCCCGGTTTCGGGGGGCCTCGGAGGCCAGCGCGTCGCCGGCCATCCCCGATCCGGTGTCAGCGCACCCTCCCTGCCGGACGAAGGCAGCCGACCGCGGCCCGCACGAGCTTGGGGCCGAGCTTGGGGTAGGGCTAGCGGTCAGCGTGAGCTACGCAGGGGACGCCGCCGCCCTGGGCGCGCTGATGCAGCGGCTCGATCTCGAGGCCCGCGGGGTGCCGATCTGGCAGGTCGCGGCCCTCCTAGCGCAGACCTACGTGGTGGGGATGGAGCTGCCGGGGTGTCGGGCGCTGTTCTCCGCCCTGCGGCTCCAATTCCTGAGCCGGCCGCACATCAACGGCCTGTCCCCGGTGTACGACCTCACCGCCACGGTGGCATCGTTCGACGCGCGGTTCTCGCTGCTCACCGCGGAGGTTGAGCTGGCCACCGGCGGGGACCGGGCCGCGAAGGGGACCGTCACGTCGCTGGTTCGGGCGGTGATCGGCCCGGCGAACGTCGCCCGAATGAACGAGGTGCTGCGCGCCTCACAAATCGGCACCGGCAAGGTCGCCGTGGTGACCGGGGCGAGCCGGGGCCTCGGCGCAGGCTTCGCCGTAGCGCTGGCCTCCCAGGGGTATACGGTCGTCGCGGGCTACCGCAGCGCTGAGGTCGAGATGGCCGAGTGCGTCGAGCTGGCGCGGGGCATGTCCGGCACGATCGTGCCGTTCAAGGGCGACCTCGGCGATCCCGACTTCGTAGCGGAATTCGCCGCTCGCATCACCGCCGCCCACGGCCGGCTCGACCTGCTCGTCCTCAACGCCGGGCCCCCCATTCCCAGCATGGCGGTGGAAGGCGCTACCGCCGGCCGAGCGCTGGATTTCGTGTCGCGGAGCATCGCGTTGGCGAGCCTGCCGCTCCACCACCTGCTGGGCCTCGTGGAGGCCTCTGCCGGGAGCGTGCTCGTGGTATCCTCGCAGGTCGCAGAGGTGTCCGTCACTGGGTGGGCGCACTACGTCGCTGCGAAATGTGCCGTCGAGGGCCTCGCCCGCACGGCGAGCGCAGAGAAGCCAAGGGTGGCGTTTCGGGTGTGCCGCCCGCCAAGGCTGCTGACCGACCTGACCAACCACCCGGTCGGTCAGGAGGGGTCGCCGCCGGCGGACACCTACGCCGCCGCGATCATCCGGGACGTGCTGGCGAGCGGCGCAGGCGGTTTCCAGCTCATCGGCTGACTCTCCCAGTTGCAGCGCCCGTCCGCGCCGCTTGCGCCCGCCCGGGTCACCACCGCCTGCGCCCGATCCACGCCGTCATCACCAGCCCCAGACCGATCACGGCGATCGGGTCAACCCCGACGCTGTTGATGGCGCTGCACGCACAACCGCCGCCGCCGGACATCGCCCCAGAGTCGAACGCAGTGTCGAGGTCCGGCGTACCCGTATCGCCCGTGTCCCCCGTGTCCCCCGTGTCCGGGTCGCCTGGCTCGTCGACGTCCACGTAGGCCGCGATGCCATCGCCGTCGGCGTCAAACTCCCCTTCGTCGAGGTCGATGGCTCCGTCGTCGTCGGAGTCGTCGTCCAACCGGTTGGGCACGCCATCGCTGTCAGCGTCCGGGTCGGCAGCACCGTCGCCGTCGGCGTCCACGGTCTCCTCGGCCTGGTCGGTGATCCCGTCGTCATCGGAGTCGAGGTCAAGGTGATCGGCGCTGCCGTCGCCGTCGGTGTCCACGACCGAGCCGTCCGGTGCCAGCTCATCGGAAGTCAGGACGCCGTCGCCGTCGTCGTCGGTGTCGCGCCAGTCCTCGGCACCGTCCCCATCGCTGTCGAGCGGGGAGCCAACCGTGCCGGTGCCCTCGGGACCGTACACCTCCAACCCATCGTCGAGCCCGTCGCCGTCGGTGTCGGCGGCGTCGGGGTCGGAGCCGATGATGGCCTCTTCGAGGTCGGTCAGCCCGTCACCATCGCTGTCCAGATTGAGGCAACAGTCTGCGTCCACAAAATCATCGATGCCGTCGAGATCCTGGTCGGCCAGCCCTTCGTCCGAGTCGCTCAGGCTGTCCCCATCCGAGTCGAGGTCGAGGCTGTTGATCGTGCCGTCGCCGTCCACGTCGGTGTCGGCGGATGCGTCGCCGTCGATGTCCTCGCTGTTCTCGATGTTGGTAGGGATGCCGTCGTTGTCGTCGTCAGTGTCTTCGGCGTCTTGCAGACCATCCCAATCGGAGTCCGTCACCCCTTCGACCGAATCCTCGATGCCGTCGCCGTCGGAGTCGCCGTCGAGGTGGTCGGGAAGGCCGTCGCCGTCGATGTCGTCGGGGGTCGCGGTCGAGTCCGCCGCGTCGTACTCGTCGCCCACCTCGAAGGAGGTCAGCAGGCCGTCCGAGTCGTCGTCCGTGTCGTTCCAATCGGCGTACCCGTCGCCGTCCGAGTCGGTCGGGGCGTCGATCGTGCCGTCGCCATCGGGACCGTAGACCTCATACCCGTCGTAGAGGCCGTCGCCGTCGGAGTCCGGATCGGCGGCGTCTGAGCCAACGCTGGCCTCTTCGAGGTCGGTGAGCCCGTCGCCGTCGGCGTCGTTCGCCTCGTCCAGGCCGTTGCAGTCGTTGTCGATGCCGTCCGCGAGCTCCGGTGCGCCGGGGTAGACGGCGTCGTTGGCGTCGTCGCAATCGTCACCGCCGTACGCGTCGGCGTCGTGTCCGTCCCCGTCGGCGTCGTAGTCGGAGAGGCCGTCGCAATCGCTGTCCACACCGTCGTAGTCCGTGTCGGAGGCAGACGGGTGGATCGCGGCGTCTGTGTCATCACAGTCATCGCCGAGGCCGTCGGGAGCGGTGACGATGGCGTGCCCGTCGAGGTCCTGATCGAAGTCGTCGTCGCCGGCGCAGTCGCTGTCCACACCGTCGTACCAGGCGTCGGGCGCGCCGGGGTAGGCCGCGCCATTGTTGTCGTCGCAGTCGTCGCCGCCGAGCTCGGTGGAGTCGTGGCCGTCACTGTCGGCGTCGTGGTTGTCCTCGCCCGAGCAGTCGCTGTCCGTCCCATCGAAGGGCGTATCCGTCGCGGCAGGGTGAATAGCGTCGTCCGCGTCGTTGCAGTCCTCGCCCCCGTAGCTGGCGGAGTCGTACCCATCGGCGTCTTGGTCGTAGTCACTGGAGCTGTCGCAGTCCTGATCGGTGCCGTCGTACCAGACCTCGAGCGCCCCCTCGTACACACTGGGGTCGGCGTCATCGCAATCGAGGCCGCCCGAGCCGGTGGCCGACTGCCCGTCGCTGTCCTGATCGGTGTCGTTGCCGTCGCAATTCTGGTCGATCCCGTCGTACCAGACCTC
>SHYV01000123.1 GCA_009692605.1 Myxococcales bacterium | reverse complement strand
GACTGCGCAGACGCCGACTGCTCCACCGACGCCTCCTGCGGCGGCTCAGGTACTCCTCCGACCTCCGGTGAAGCCTGCCTCGACGGCGCCGACAATGACGGCGACGGCCTGGTCGACTGCGCAGACGCCGACTGCTCCACCGACGCCTCCTGCGGCGGCTCAGGTACTCCTCCGACCTCCGGTGAAGCCTGCCTCGACGGCGCCGACAACGACGGCGACGGCTTGGTCGACTGCGCAGACGCCGACTGCGCCACCGACGCTTCCTGCGGGACGTAGGAGTCTACTTCCCGCCCGCAAAGCTCCAAACTCCGTAGGCCAGAACGGCAATGCCAGCGAGCGCCCAAAGCGCATGCCGCTGGCCGCGACGGCGCTGCTGGCGGACCACCTCGGCGTCATCCCGGTCAGACAGCAGCAGGTGCTCCGGGCTTAGACCCCAGGTCCCTCCAGCGTCGTCGCGAGCCAGCGTGCCAATCGCAGTGATCACGTCATCGGGTTCGATGGACTCCTCTTTCCAGCGCAAGAACGGGGTCGTCGGCGCAATGGCGGGGTCACCGAGGCGAGCCCGAAGCGCGTCCCATTCCGGCCCCGGCACGCTGATGACGCCATTGCGGACGCGCGCAGTCTTCGCCAGAACGAGCTCAGCGGTCCCTGCGTCCACCTGGACAGAGCCGGTTCCGTCCTCCATGGAAAACGTGCCCATCTCGCGCTTGTCGTACACAAGCTCCCAGGTCGAACGCCGCTGCTGCTCGACGATCAGCCGCCAACCGATGCAACGGCGGTCAGAGATCGGTGCCCGGAAGTCGTCCGATCCCTTGATGGTGCCACGAACCTCATGCAAGCCATCGCTGAGCTCCGCCATCGGCGTCGAGCCGATCTCTGCGAGCAAGCGCGCATCGGAAAACGCGCGCACAGAGAGCCATCCGGCGATCCCCGTCATGAGGGATCCGGCGGTGAGACTCACGAGTGTTGGAAGGTCGAGGGCCACAGCTACACCTCGCGGTAACGGATTTGGTGCTTCTTCAACAGGCGTGTAATGGACTTTCTGTCCATTCCGGCGACACGCGCCGCTTTTGAGACGTTTCCGTCATGAAGCTCGATCAGGTCCTCAAGGTACTGTTTCTCAAAGGCCTCGATGATCTGATCCTTCGCGTCCTTGAGTGGCATCTGGTTTGAGACCTGCGCTGGCAGCGCACCCTGGGGTGCAGGCGACCCGGATGCGGGCGACACAGGAGCGGTCCCCCGGGACTTCCGAAGCGACTCGGGGAGCGCACGGAGCGTGATCTGAGGGCCGTCGCAAAAGGGGAGCGCACGCTCGATGACATTGTTCAGTTCGCGGACGTTTCCGGGCCAATGGTACGCACGAAACAGGGCATCTACATCGGCATCGAGGCCCCTCACGCCGCGGGAGCGGGCGTACGCCTCGGCCCGCTTCAGTAGATGGTCGACGAGGATGCCGAGGTCATCGCGCCGCTCGCGCAAAGGGGGGAGGCGAAGCTCGACGACGGCGATGCGGTAGTAGAGGTCCTCACGGAACCGACCGGCCGCCACCTCATCCGCGAGGTTCCGGTTGGTCGCTGCGATGACGCGAACATCGACCGCCCGCGACTTGGACGAGCCGATCCGGCGGACCTCGCGCTGCTCCAGCGCGCGCAGCAGCTTGGGCTGCAGCTCCAGCGGGAGATCGCCCACCTCGTCAATGAACAGGGTGCCGCCCCCGGCGGCCTCGAACAGGCCCTCGCGGCTCGAAATGGCGCCAGTGAACGCACCGCGCTCATGCCCGAACAGCTCGGCCTCGACCAGCCCCTCGGGAGCGGCCCCACAATCGAATACGATGAGCGGCCTCGAGGCCCGGCGCGACCGGTTGTGGAGGGCACGGCTGACAAGCTCCTTACCCGTGCCCGTCTCGCCGGTCACGAGCACGGTGAGGTCGGTCGGCGCGATCCGCTCCAGCACGCCGAAGACCTCACGCATCGCGAGGCCAGCGCCCACCATGCCCTCGAATTGGTGAGACGTGCTGGGTGCGACCTCGATGACTTCGTCGTGCGGGTGAAACACCAGCTCGGTCTTGCCGACCTTGAAGTGCGTTCCCGGCGACAGGTAGACCTCGCGCACCCGAACCGGCCCCACGAAGGTCCCGTTGGTGCTGCCGAGATCCCGCAGGATCGTGCCCTCGCGCCCCCGTACGATCTCGGCGTGGGTGCGCGAAACGGTAGAGTCGGTCAGCACAACGTCGCTGTCAGGGCGTGCGCCGATCCGGATGACGTCGCGGTCCACCAGCCAGGTCCCGGTCGCGTTCTCACCGTCGGTGCAGGTCAGGCGCGCACGACGGATGTGGATCTGTCGGGTGTTGGTCCCGGCGATGGTGCTGGTGATCTCGGACATTCGCGCGGGGGAGTGTAGCGAGCCCGGAGCGCCCGATCAAGCGACCGTCACTTCTCCGCACCGGTAAACGTCTTGGATCGCATGCAGCAGCTCGATGCCCTGCGCGCGTGGCTTCTGGAACGCCTTACGCCCGGAGATCAGGCCCATACCACCGCCTCGCTTGTTGATGACCGCCGTGCGCACGGCGTCCTGGAGGTCGTTCGAGCCGCTCGCGCCGCCCGAGTTGATGGTCCCGGCGCGCCCCATGTAGCCGTTGGCGACCTGATACCGGACCAGGTCCACCGGATGGTCGGTGCAGAGGTCGGTGTAGATGCGCTTGTCGGTCTTGCCGTAGTTGGAGCCCTGAAAATTCAGCGCGTTGAAGCCACCGTTGTTCTCGGGGAGCTTTTGCTTGATGATGTCGGCCTGAATCGTCGCCCCAAGGTGATCGGCCTGACCGGTGAGGTCGGCAGAGGCGTGGTAGTCGACGCCGTCCTTCTTGAACCCGTTGTTGCGCAGATAGCACCACAGCACGGTCGCGAGCCCTGCTTCATGGGCGGCCTGAAAGGTCTGGCTGATCTCGATGATCTGGCGGCCGGACTCCGGGGAGCCAAAGTAGATCGTCGCGCCGATGGCGACAGCGCCCATGTCCTTGGCCTGCTTCGCCGAGGCGAACAGGATCTGGTCGAACTTGTTGGGGTAGGTCATCAGCTCGTTGTGGTTCACCTTCACGATGAACGGGATGCGGTGCGCGTAGCGGCGGGCGCACTGGCCGAGCACACCGAGCGTAGAGGCCACCGCGTTGCAGCCGCCGTCGACCGCCAGCTCGACGATGTTCACCGGGTCGAAATAATCGGGGTTCTTCGCGAAGCTGGCCCCCGCAGAGTGCTCAATTCCCTGATCGACCGGCAGGATGCTGACGTACCCGGTACCGCCGAGCCGGCCATGGTCGAAGATGCGCTGGAGGTTGCCGAGCACCTGCGGGCTGCGGTCCGAGTCGAGCCAAACACGCTCGACGAAGTCCGGTCCGGGCAGCGCGAGCCGGGACTTCGGGATCCCGGTGCAGGTGTGGTCGAGGATGGAGGCGCTGTCTGGGCCGAGCAGTTCCTGGATCTTCGCGTAGTTCAAGGGAGGCTCCGTTGCGGTGAGTTGAGGGCTGCGGCCTGTAACCGGCGCCTATGCGTGCGGCTCGGCTTCGGTGAAGCCCGGCGGCTCCAACTGCAAGGTGATGTGGGTGATGCCGGTCCGCCGCCCGACCAAATCATGAAGCCGGCGGAGGAGGTCAGCGTCGCCCGCCGCGGTGACGACGTGGCCTGAGAGCGCCACATCCCCCCACGCGATCATCCAAACGTGCAGGTCGTGCACGGCCGCCACCCCGGGCTCGGCCAGAATCGCGGCGCGCAGCCCCTGAACGTCCACATGCGCGGGCGCGCTCTCCATGAGCACCGCCATGGCGTCCTTCATCAGCCCCCAGGCGCTCCGCAAGACGAGCCCGGACACCAGCAACGAGACCGCCGGGTCCGCCCAGAACCAGCCAAACTTCCAGACCGCGGCGGCCGCGGCGATCGCGCCCACCGATCCGAGAGCGTCCGAGATCAGGTGCAGCCAGGCCCCGCGCCCGTTGAGGTCTCCGTGCCCGGGGGTGCCCATGACCGCCAGCCCGAGCAGGTTCACGACCAGCCCGCCGACCGCGATCCCGAGCATAGGCAGCGCCGCGACCGACTGCGGGTCACCCAGACGAGACACGGCCTCCGCGACGACCGCCCCCCCCACGGCGAACAGCGCGGCGGCGTTCCCCATGGCGGCGAGCACCTCCGCCCTGCGCCAGCCATAGGTCTGCGTGGCGTTCGCCGGGCGCCGCGCGATGCGCGCCGCGATCAGCACCATCCCAAGGGCGGTCACGTCCGTCGCCATGTGTCCCGCGTCAGCGATCAGCGCGAGGGAGCCGGTCAGCCAACCGCCCACCAGCTCGACCAGCATGTAGGCGGACTGAAGCAGGAGCACGATGAACAGGCGGGACGGCCCCACCCGGCCCCCGCCCGCCGACCCGCCCGCATCCCCCGGCCCGCCCGCATCCCCCGGCCCGCCCGCATCCCCCGGCCCGCCCGCATCCCCCGACCCGCCGGCGCCGCCGTGCCCATGCCCGTGCCCATGCCCGTGGTCGTGGGAATGGTCATGGGTCGACATCCACGCCGCCGTAATCCGTAGCCCCGACCCGCGCGTTACTTCACCCGCAGCCGGAGCCGCCCATGGAACGAGAGCGCATCGACTTCTTTCGGACTCTGCTAAACGAGCGCCTGCGCGCCTTGCTCGCCGAGGCCGGGGCCACCTTGGGCGATCTTACCAACGAAAAGGAGAATCTCGCCGACGCGATCGACCTCGCGTCGATGGAGTCGAACCGTGACTTCCAGCTGCGCATCCGCGACCGGGAGCGCGGCCTGATCCACAAGATCAAGGAGGCGCTCGCCCGGCTGGACGGGGGCGAGTACGGGCTGTGTGAGGCCTGCGGCGAGCCCATCGCCGAGAAGCGGCTCATGGCTCGGCCCGTCGCGACCCACTGCATCGACTGCAAAACCGAGTTCGAACAGCTCGAGCGCTCCTCGCGCGACCTGTAGGGCGGCCGTGAGCACAGTTCGCACCGCAGTGCTGCCGGTCGCCGGATGGGGGACCCGGTTCCTGCCTGCCACCAAGGCCATCCCGAAGGAGATGTTGCCCATCGTGGACCGACCCTGCGTCGCCTACGTGGTGGCCGAGGCCGTCGCAGCGGGCATCCACAACATCGTGCTGGTCACCGCGCGCGGAAAGACCGCGATCGAGGACTATTTCGATCGTTCGCCGGCCCTGGAGCTGGCGCTCGAAACCGCCGGCAAGCGCGACCTGCTGGGCGAGGTGGTCGCGATCGCCCGCCACGCAAAAATCATCAGCGTGCGCCAGCAAGAGCAACGGGGGCTCGGCCACGCCGTGCTGCAGGCGGCCGAGGTGATCGGCGACCACGATTTCGCGGTGATGCTGCCCGATGACATCGTGGACGGGCGAACTTGGGATGCGGTGGGCAACGCGAAAGTCGAGACCGGAAGCTCCCCTGCGTTGGGCCAGATGCTCGACGTGTACGCCGAGACGGGCGGGGTGGTGGTCGCCTTGAAGGAGGTGCCGAACGCGGACACGAACCGGTACGGGATCTGCGCGGGGATCTGGGTGGCCGCCGACCGTATGAAGGTCGAGCGGATGGTGGAGAAGCCCAAGCCGGAGCTGGCACCGAGCAACTTCTCGATCGTGGGACGCTACATCCTCCCCGGGTCCATCTTCGCGCTGCTGCGGGAGCAGGCCCCCGGCGCGATCGGAGAGGTCCAGATCACCGACGCGCTGGCGGTCTACGCCGCGCGGGGCGAAGCGCACGGCGTCATCTTCAAGGGGCGGCACTTCGACACCGGGAACCCGGTCGGCCTGCTCGACGCCAGCCTGCATTTTGCGCTGCATCACCCCGTGTACGGCGAGGCCACCCGCGCCATGCTCACGAAGCATGGCCAACCGGGCGGATAGCGCGTGCTGGTCCGCCCTCGCCCAGCGTCGCCGCAGGCAGATTGTGGGCTAGAGGGTGGCATGCAACTCGCCGCAGTTTTCTTCGCCGCCCCCTTCGCCGCCCCCTTCGCCGCCCCCTTCGCCGCCCCCTTCGCCGCCCTGCTCGCCGGCTGCTCTGGCAACGCCGACTCGGCCGGCGGCGACTCAGAGCCCGTTTACACCCCCGAGTGCGACGTCGAGATCGACCCCTGCGACAACGGGGCCGCCTGGGTCCGGACCTGCGAGTGGTACCCGACCATTCAGGCCGCGCTGGACGCAGCCGACAACGGCACGACGGTGCACGTCTGCTCTGGGACCCACACCGAGTCGCTCGCGCTCGACGGAGACGTCGATGGTGGCTGCGCCAGTGGGTCCACCGGCGACCACTCGGACGAGCACATCAACCTGAACGGCGATGGCTCGGGGGTCACGATCATCGACGGGACCGGCGGGGCGTGCGGCGCGGTCATCTCGGTGGGAGACGTGGACCTCGACATCGCCGGGATCACGCTGACCGGCGGGACCGGCCGCCCGGTGGACGGCGGCACCGTCGGCGGCGGGATCTACGGCGTCGGGGCCCGACTGATCCTAAGCGACGTCGTGATCGCGGGAAACCACGCGGATCTCGGGGGTGGACTCGGGCTCCGGGACTCCGAGGTGAAGCTGACCGGGTCCGCGGTGACCAGCAACTCGGGCCTCGCGGGCGGCGGGGCGGAGCTGTTCGACTCCGGCGTGCTGCAGTCCATCACCAGCGACTGGGGGGAGGGGCCAGCCGACAACACCCCGGACGACGTCGTGCTCGCCGGAGCGACGACCCAGTCCTCCATGTGGGGCTCCAACGCGAGCTTCACCTGCGATGTCGCCACCCTCTCCTGCGCGGCGGACTGAGCGGGATGGATGAACGTGACGCCATCGCCGCCCGCGTCGTCCAGAACGCCCGGGGGGCTGGCGCCGGGGGGGCTGGCGCCGGGGGGCAGGCGTTGGGGCCGTGGACCCTCGAGGTCTACCCCACCCTGCGCTGCAACCTGGCCTGCACGTTCTGCGACACCACGGATCGGCATCGACCTCCCCAGAACGAACGAAGCCCAGAGCGGTGGACGGCGATCATCGACGAGGCCGCTGACCTTGGTGCGCAGCGGATCATGGTCCTCGGCGGAGGAGAGCCCCTCCTCGCGCTCGCTACACCCGCGATCCTCCGCCGCGCACGTGAACGCGGCCTCGCGGGCTTCCTCACCACCAACGGAACGCGGCTCGCCCGCTTCGTCCCCTTGCTCGCGGAGATCTGCTGGGACGACGTCCACGTCTCGGTCGACGGCGCCACCCCGGCGACCCACGACCGGCTTCGCGGTCAACAAGGCGCGCTCCGCCAAACCCTGCGCGGCCTCTGCCTGCTCCGGCAACGCTCCCCCACCACCCGGCTCGCGCTCCACACCGTGGTCACGCGCGAGAACCTCGACGAGCTGACCGAAATCACGCGATTGGCGGCCTCGCTCGGCTGCCAGCGCGTCGAGTTCGACCACCTGATCGCCTACCGGCCGGAGCAGTCGCGTTTGGCCCTCGACCCGGAACAAATCGCGGAATTGCCATCCATCGTCGCGGAGATCGCAGAGGTCTCCCGACAACTCGGCGTGGAGACCACCGCAGCAGCGCTGCTGACCCCTCGGGGTGCTGCCCCGCCGAAGAGCACCCGACCCGGCCTCGCCGGAGCGCCCTGCCTGAAGGCGTGGCACCACCTGGTCATTCAGGCCGACGGGCGCGCGTCCCCGTGCTGCGTGCTCGCGGGGGAAGGAGAGGAGGTGACCTCCGTCGCGGCGTCCTGGCGCTCCGATCCGTTCATCCAACGGGTAAGGGGAGCGATGCTCGCCGGAACGCCCCTTCCCCGATGCCGCGAGTGTTCGGAGAACATCCTCGTCCACGAGCGCGCGATCCGAGATCGGCTGCCGGCGGCCTCGTGAACGTCAACCTCGAGCTGACCGACCACTGCAACATCCGTTGCCGCATGTGCAGCCAAAGCCTGCGGGACGAGGCCCACGGGGCCCCCATGCGCTTCATGGACTTCGACACCTGGCGCCGCGCGCTGGCCGGGCTGGAGGGGCTACACGATGTACACCTTTGCCCCCATTGGCTCGGCGAGCCGACGCTCCATCCCCATTTCGACGCGTTCGTCGAGTACGCGTTCGCGATCAACGGGAACAACCGTATTTTCCGTCGATTTAAGCTCCACACGAACGCGGTCATCTTGTCGCCAGAGCGATCGCGAAGGCTGCTCCGGCTCGCGAACGGCGGCGGCGGTGAGCGCGGCACGTTCGAGGCGATTCACTTCTCGATCGACGCGGCGAGCGCTGCGTCCTACGCGTTCGTGAAGGGGGCGGACCACGGGGAGCGCGTGTTCCGAAACGTCGCGCGGTTCATCGAGCTGCGGGGCGCGCTCCCGTTTCCGGTCGTGCACCTGACCATGGTGGTTCAGGAGGGGAACCGGCACGAGGCGCGCGCGTTCACACAGCGTTGGTCGGACGTCCTCAAGGCCGCCGGCCGGCCCTTTCGGGTGACGGCGGACTGGCCTCCGTTCGATCAGGACGCCGTCTACCTCCGTCGCCTGAACACCGGGGATCAGCCACTGGCGGACGCATGGCACGCGCGGGCGTGTGAGGATGTCGGCATGGCAGCACAATCCCGTCTTCCCGGCAGCTTTTGATGCGCCGGCGCGGCTCGATGTACGCCGCGAGCGTGCTCAGCAGCGCGCGGTTGGGGGCCAGCGTGCGGTTGGGGACCAGCGTGCTGTTGGGGACCAGCGTGCTGTTGGGGACCAGCGGCTGTTTGGGCACGCTGCGCTCGGCCGAGGGCACGGACCTCATCCGCGGGGCGGTCTGGTTCGCTGGTCGCGAGGCCGAGCTGATCGGCGCCACGACCGACGGCGCGCCGGACACGCCGTTTCAGGTCCTGACGCTGCTCTCCAACTCGACGCTCCCTTGCGAGCCCGAGCCTGTCTCGGACGACCCCGAAACGGGGATCGACGAGGCGGCAGCCGCCCAGCAGTATTGGCAGGCCCAGCTGCTGAGCGCGTTCACCCGGGAGGGCGCGATCCTCGTGCTGCTCGGGGCGTACACCTGGAGCGACGCGCTGTCCGGCGACTACGTGGTGTCCCCCGACGTGCTGCAGGACCACCTCGCGCTGTTGGCCACGTCACCGCGCGTGGGCTTCGGAGCATGGCTGCGGGTGAACGAGGCGGCGGTCGCCGAGTCCTCCGGGCTCTTCTACAGCTACGACGACACCGACATGGACGTGGACCCCGGCGCAGGCGAGAACAGCGCGCTCTCGCTGGAGGTGCGTGGCGATCTGGACGACGAGCTGGCCGGGGAGACGTTGACCGGGCGGTTCGATCTCCAGCCATCTGGGATGAAAGGTCACTTTCGGGCCGAGCGCTGCAAGAACGACGCGCTTTACAACGCGGTCGTTGCGCAACAGGTCGCGTTGCAGTATCTGTTGAACTGACCCACACCCGTCGGAGTACGCCATGCTGACCGCCCTGCTCCTGCTGCCCCGCCTCGCGCAGGCCACCGACATCGGATCCGACCTTAAGCTCGGGCTCGGCGCCGCCACAGGTGACGTCTACGTCGCCTTCTCCGGCAAATACTGGCTCTCGGAGAGCACCGGCGTGACCGCCATGCTCGGCACGAGCATCGTCTACCAGTCGATGCGCATCGGGTACGAAAGCAACGTCATGATATTCGGCGAAAACTGGGGTTTCGGCCAGCTTCCTTTGTACTGGCACGCCGATCTCGAGCTCTCTGCGAACACCGTGCCTTACGCTTTCTACCCCCGAATCGGGGCCGGCGGCGGCGCCGGGGCGGCGCTGCAGTTCGAGTCCGTCCCGGCAGAGGTCTTCGTCAACGCTGGCTTCACCGTCGGCTACTCCGGCTACTGCTCGAGCAGCTACGGCGCGCTCGGCGCGGGTCTGAACCTAGCGTGCCTGATCCGCCCCCTCGCTACGGTGGGCGGGCGCTGGTATTTCTAACCCGGAACGTCCTGGGTCAGCCGGCCGCCACCAGCTCCCGGTAGACCCCCTCCACCTGCTCGCTTAGCGCTTCGAAGGACAACTCCGTATGGAAGCGGGCCTGACAACGCGCGCCCGGGTCCACCTCGGCCAGCACGCGACGAATCGCCATCGCGAGCCCAGCCGCGTCTCCGGGCGCGAACCGCGCCCCCGTGTCCCCGAGGATCTGGCGGAACGCCGGGATGTCGGTGACCACCGGCGGGGTACCCAGCGCCATGGCCTCCAGCACCGCCACGCCGCAGACCTCACGGGTGGAGCTCTGCACCAGCACGTCGGCGCCGCGGATGAGGTCGAGGGTCGCTGCGTGGTCGAGCCGACCGTGAAGGCGAACAGCCGGCCCGAGCCGGGCGGCGTGCGCCAACACCTCCGCGTGCAGCGGCGCGTCGGTCCAGCACAGGTGCAGCACCGCGTCGGGGTGCGTCTCCAGCAGCCACTCGAAGCCCCGCAACGTCGTGAGCGGGTCCTTCACCGCATCCAGGCGGCCCACGCACACCAAAATGGGTAGGATCCGCCCTCCGCGGATCCTACCCATTTTGGGTGCGGGGGCGGCGCCCCGCACCGAGGTCTCCAGGACGGCGCGCACCTGGGCGCGCGGGTAGCCGTTGGCGATCCAGCCCTCGGCGTGGGCGGTGGTGGTGAACAGCAGCCGTTGCACCCGGGAGAGGGCGGCGCGCTCAGCCAACCGCCAGCCCGGACGCCGGGCCGCGGCCCCTCCGTGAAAGTGGGCGATCAACGGCACCCCAAGCGACCCGAGGGCGAGGAGGTGGGGGTAGAAGACAAGGTCGAAGGAGTGGACGATCTCGGGCCTGCAGGCGCGCAGCGTAGCCAAGACGTGCAGCCCGGGAGCGCGGATCTGCGGGTCGGGGTCCCCCGCCAAGCGCGCCAGCGACCGGAGCGACCGGACGGCGACGCCGGGGGGGCAGAAGTGCCATCGGACGACCCCCTCCTCTGGACTGCGCTGCTCCACAGGGCCGGCGCGAAACCCGGCCTCGACGATGACATCCACCGTCCAGCCCCGACGCGCGAGCGCCATCGCCAGGCCTGCACGGGTCACGTCACCCAGAATGAACCGCTCCGGAGTGGTCCAGGCAGGATCGTTGTGCAGGCTGACGAAGGCGATGCGGGCCATGCAGCGCACGTATGGTGATGGCCGGCTGCATGAACATCCGGTCGCGTCGCACACCAGACCTCCGGGCTGCGTGGTCGCCCGTTAAGGGCTGTGGTTCATGCCCCCCTCGCTCGAGCTCAAGAAGACCGGCATCCGCTTTGGCGGGCTTCGAGCCGTATCGGAGCTGGACCTGGTCGTCCCGGACAACGGGCTGATCGGGCTGATCGGCCCCAATGGCGCCGGGAAGACGACGGTGTTCAATTTGATCACCGGCATCTACGCACCGACCGAGGGGGAGATCCTGTTCAACGGGCACTCACTGGTCGGCATCGGCCCGACCCGCGTGGCCGCCGCCGGCGTCGGCCGAACGTTTCAGAACATCCGGCTCTTCCCAGGCCTCACGGTGCTCGAGAACGTGACGGTGGCCATGCACCGCCACGGTACAGCGACGTTCTTCGAGCACGTGCTGCGCATCGGGCGCCACGCCGCAGACGAGGCCCACGCGGTGGACGAGGCCACGAAGCTGCTCGACACCTTCGGCCTGCTCGGCATGATCGACCAGCCGGCCGACGCCCTGCCCTACGGGTTGCGCCGCCGGCTCGAGATCGCCCGGGCGTTGGCGACCAAGCCGCGGCTGCTGCTGCTCGACGAGCCCGCCGCAGGGATGAACCCGTCGGAAGCCGACGAGCTCATGCACCTTGTGCGCTGGGTGCGCGACACGTTCGGAGTCAGCATCCTGCTCATCGAGCACCACATGCCAGTGGTCATGGGCATCTGCGAGCGGGTCACCGTGCTCGACCACGGCGCCCGGATCGCCGAGGGGACGCCGCACCAAATCAAGCGCGACCCGGTGGTCATCGAGGCCTACTTGGGGACCGACACGGCCGCGCAGGGCCACGCGAACGGCGCGCAGGAGCCCGTATGACCGAGCTGACCACGCCCGCCGGAGCGAAAAACGCCCTCGAAATTCGAAACCTGTGTGTCAGCTACGGGCCCATCCACGCGCTGCGCGACGTGACGATCGACGTGCCCGACCGACAGGTCACCGCGTTGCTTGGCGCCAACGGGGCGGGAAAGACCTCCCTGCTTCGGACCATCTCCGGGCTGATCCAGCCGAAGAGCGGCTCGATCCGGATCTATGGGGAGGAGATCGCGGGCAAGGAGCCACACAACATCGTGAAGAAGGGGATCTCCCAGTCACCGGAGGGGCGGCAGGTCTTCCCCAACCTGACGGTGCGCGAGAACCTGCAGCTGGGTGCGTACTCGCGCAGCGACAAAGCGGGCATCGCCCAGGACCTCGACCGCGTGCTGACGATCTGGCCACGCCTGCGCGAGCGGCTCACCCAGTTGGCGGGCACCCTGTCTGGCGGCGAGCAGCAAATGCTGGCCATCGCCCGGGCGATGATGGCGCGCCCGAAGGTGCTGTTGTTGGACGAGCCGTCGCTTGGGCTCGCGCCGGTCATCGTGGCTGGTATCTTCGAGACCATCGCCGCGATCCACCGGGAGGGGACCACGGTGCTGCTCGTGGAGCAGAACGCGCACCTCGCGCTGAAGATCGCGACCCTCGGCTACGTCCTGGAGACCGGCACGATCCAGAAGTGCGCCCCCGCGAAGGACCTGCTGAACGACGACGCGATCCGCGCGGCGTACCTCGGCGGGTGACCAACGTTAGCTTTCGGTGATGCCCGCCCCGCTCCTCCTCGCCGTCCTGCTCGCCTGTGTACATCACGCTGCGCTGGCACCCGTGTCTCCGCCGGTGCCCGTCTCGCCATTAGTAAAATCACCCTCGGACCCCGCGCTTGGGCGAATCCTCAGCAGCGCCCGCACCTCGGGCGAGGCCTACGCGCGCCTCGGAGTGCTGTGCAGGAACTACAGCCGGCGCTTCGCAGGGACCAAGGCGCTCGTCGACTCCGCAGTCTGGGCGCAAGGCGTCTGGGAGCGTGACGGCCTGAAGGTCAGCCTTGAGCCAGTCAGCGTGCGGCATTGGGTGCGCGGCGCAGAGTCGCTCACCATGACCGCCCCGGTCGCCCGTGAGCTCGGCGTGATCGGGCTCGGTGGGACCGTTGCGGGCACCGTCACCGGAACGGTCGTCGTCGTCCGCTCCTTCGATGAGCTGGGGCCGCAGGTTCAGGGGAAGATCGTCCTGTACGACGTGGCGATGCCGCAGGGGGTTCCGTCGATCAAGCACTACGGAGCCACGGTCCCCTACCGCACCCAAGGGGCGGCGAAGGCGGCGCGATTCGGTGCTGTGGCGTCCCTCACGCGCTCGGTGACACAACGTTCGCTCTACACTCCCCACACCGGCGCGATGCACTACGATCCAGAAGGGACCAGCATCCCCGCCGCCGCCATCACGGTCGAGGACAGCGAGTGGATCGCCAGCCTCGTCGCGGCCGGGACCGAGGTGACGCTCACGCTGGCCCTCGCGTCGCAGGACCTGCCACCGACCCCGAGCTGGAACGTCGTGGCCGACATCCCAGGCACGTCCAGCGAGGTCGTGCTCATCGGCGCCCACCTGGACAGCTGGGACGTGGGGCAGGGAGCGCACGACGACGGCGCCGGCGTGGTGCACGTGATGGAGGCGATGCGCGCGATCCAGCAGGAGGTCGCGGCGTCGGGCAAGCGGCCGGCGCGGACCATTCGGGGGGTGCTCTACGCGAACGAGGAGTTCGGCCTCGACGGCGGCAAAGCCTACGCGCTGGCGCACGCGAACGAGGTGCACATCGCCGCGATGGAGAGCGATCTCGGTGGCGGCGTGCCGCTGTCGTGGGACGGGAAGGGGAGCCCCGCCCAGATGAGCTGGCTCGGGGCGTCGCTCGCTCCACTGGGGATGCCGGTCCGGGAGGGCGGGGGGGGAGCGGACATCGGCCCGCTGGAGGAGAGTGGCACGCTGGTGTCCGGCCTGCGCCCCGATGACTCGAGCTACTTCGACTACCACCACACCGACGCAGACACCTTCGACAAGATTGACAGCCACGCGCTCGCCGAGGGCGCCGCCGCGGCGGCCGGCTGGGCATGGTTGATGGCGAACGCGCCCGCAGCGGCGGCTGGACCCATACGATGATCCAGACCGAAAGGGTGGGCGAGGTCGGCACCATCCGACTGAACCGGCCGGAGCGGGCCAACGCCTATGACGAGGCGCATCTCGACGCGCTGCAGGCGGCCATCGTCGCCCTGCGGGACTGCGCCGTGGTGGTGGTCACGGCGACCGGCAGCACGTTCTGCGCCGGGGCCGACTTGAAGGAGCTCGGCGCAAAGCGCTCGGGGGGGGATTGGCTGGCGGCGCTGGGGCTGCATTCGCAGCAGGTGTTCACTGCGCTCGCCCGCGCGCCGTTCATCTCGATCGCCTCAGTTCAGGGGCCCGCCGTGGCTGGCGGCTTCGAGCTGGCGCTGGCCTGCGATCTGCGAGTCGTGGGGCCCAACGCGCGGTGCTCGCTGCCCGAGACGACGCTCGGGATCGTCCCGTCGGCCGGGGGGCTGACGCGCCTCGCGCGGCTCTGCGGCGTGAGCGTGGCGAAGGGGGTGGTGCTCGGGGGGCGAGTGATCGATTCGGAGGAGGCCATGCGCGTCGGGCTCGCCCACCTCGCCGGCACCGATCAAGGCGCGCTCCATTGGGCGGCCGCGCTGTCCAAACGCAGCCCCGCTGCACAGGGCGCCGCCAAGGAGCGGCTTGACGCCACCGAGTCGGACCTGTGCTTGCTGCTGGAGCGGTCAGCGCAAGCCGGGCTGTACCGGGGGGGCTAAGGCTCTCTGCCGGACACCCACCGGAGGTGAAGCTCCGACTTCGTATACTTGCGGATCGGCTTGTCTGCGTCGAAGTAGCCACAACCCCCGTAGATACGGCCATACCATCCATCCATGCTGTAGCCGGGGATGGCGAGCGCCCCCTCGTTGAGCGACTTGGAGTCGTCGTAGACGGACACATGCCGCCCGCGATCGAAAACTCGCGTCTCTCGGCCTTCGCGCCTGCCTTGTCGACCGTGACCGACCCAACGCCGCGGGCTGACGGCACGTTGAAGGCAAAGGCCTTGGAGGAGCCCACGTACGGCTGGCCCAGACGGCTGA
>SHYV01000122.1 GCA_009692605.1 Myxococcales bacterium | reverse complement strand
GTCGGTGTCGGTGTCGGTGTCGGTGTCGGTGTCGGTGTCGGTGTCGGTGTCGGTGTCGGTGTCGGTGTCGGTGTCGGTGTCGGTGTCGGTGTCGGTGTCAGCTTCCCGTCTACAACTTGGGTAACCCTCGCAGCCGGGGTCGGCGCAGTCCTTGTCGCCGTCCCTATCGTTGTCCTCGCCATCCGAGCATTCTTCTTCGTTTAACCCCTCGATACCCGAGGGGCCGCACCCATAGAGGACCGTGAGGGCGGGGAAGAGCACGAAGGCAAGGGAGAGGTTGGACATTTCGCAGCGTAACGCATGGAGGTTGGGCTACAGCCTACTCAAACGCCTCCGTCGCGCGACACCCGGTTCCCGACCGGCGAGCAGGAGCAGCTGGTCCGCGAAGGTGGACCGAGCCGCCTCGGAGCCACCCAGCATCGACCTCACCGGCTCGGACAGCTCGACGTGCCAGAACCGCAGCCCCCGGCTCGCCAGCCAGCGCCCCTGAGCGTTTCGGGTAGCCGCCAACGCAGGGACGTCCTCGCCCGTCCGCACGTCGCTCTCCCCGATCGCCAGGGCGAGGTGGCGCACTGCGAGGGTATAGGCCTCGTGCCCCGGCTGGGCGGTGCCGGCCGAGATCACCGCGTCCGCGTCCGTGGAGCTGCCGTCAAACCCATGCAGTTGCACGAACATCGCGTCGTCGAGTCCTCTGGCCAGTCCCTCTGTGGCGCTGCCAAGCCAGGAGGTCTGGCTCGCAGCCGGGTCCGCGTCAGGCCCAGCCCGACGATGAACGGTGGCGATGACCGCTGCGCGGATCTCCCCACGATCGAAGAGCCCGCCGGTGATCGCGCCCGTACGGATGTCGGCAAGCGGGTGCGGAGCCTCCAGCACGACCTCCTCGGACAGCGGGCCCAGCCGGAGCGCGACCACTCCAGCCCCGCGGAGATGCTCGAGCGGCTCAAAGAGGAAGACCGCTTGCCCGTCCTGCACGAGCAGGAGATCAAGCTGAAGGGCGCGGGCGGACGCGTCGGCCGGAATGCTCCCGCCGGGCGCAGCGGCGGCGAGGTCGGCGACGAGGGCGCTGTAGTCGGCCCGCGTCGCGCGTGAGGGCAAGACGTAGTCGGTGTCCTGTTGGCGGACGTACGCCAGCTCCCACGTCGCTCCATGCGCCGGGTTCAGAGCCAACATCACCGGTACCAGCGCGACCAGAAAACCCAGCGCTATTGTGGCGTGTCCGACAGCGTGAGACCAAGCTCTAAGCTTGAGTTTCCAGCAGCGTCGATGACAGAGACGGTCGCCGTATACTCGCCACCGGGCACGTCTGCGAGCCAAAACCACAGGTCTGTATGCGACACATGCGCGTTGTCGTAGTCCTCCCCGCTCTCCGGGCCCTCGACGATCAGGAGGTCAAAGTTCACAGACCCGTCAAACACGCCTTCCACGCTGCCGCCGGCGAGGTCGCCGTCGGTGTCCTGGCAGCTGAGCGCCACCTCGAGGAAGTCCACGCCGTCGGCGTCGGTACCGAAGGTCCCGACGTTCAATACGCAGGTCGGCATAGCGTCGCCCCCGCCCCCGGTGTCATCTCCGATAAGCCCGCCACCGTGCGGATCTCCGTAGTGATTGCGGAGGCAGGACCCTGCTTCCGTCTCGTAAAACCCTTCGGCGCACGTGGGCGCACAACCGGAGAGCGTCGACCCTACAAGCAGGGAGCAGAGCGCGGGACCGGCGACCAGAAGACGACGCATGGGACTCTCGGATGCCACATGGTATCAAGAAACCGCGCCGCCGACCCAGCCTGCCGCTCTACGCCGGCCGCTCGGGTCAACTCAGGCGGGCCAGCGCGGGTCGGGCCAACGCGGATCTGGCAGCGAGAAGCGGATGTCCGCGCCGTCCTCGCGGGAGACGACATGAAAGGACTCAGGCGCGAAGAAGCGTGCCAGTTCGGCGCCAAGCAGCTTGTGGATCGGGCCCCCTACGTCCGGCGAGGACTCGAGCCGAACCCGGGCCAGAGGCGGTGTCGGCATACCCGAGAGCAGCTCCGCGAACAGCGCGAGGCGGTTCCGGGCCTGCTGGGGGGTGACCCCGGTCAATACCAACGTGTACGGCACGTCGGGCACCTCGTCGATCCGCACCCTGCCCTGCGGCCCGACCGGGAGCCGCAGGGCGCGCGTGTCGATGACCGCGCGCCAGTTGATGGCGTCCGCACCCTGCTCGGGGGCAGGCGCGATGCTCGCCCGCGGAGACCACCCCGCCGCGCCCCGCTGGCGTTGACTCTCCTGCGTCTCGCGCCGCTCGACGTTGCGGGCGGGACGGGCCCACCTCACCCTCGCCAGCAGCCCGGCCGCGATCCCCACGACAGGAATCCAGAGCGCGACGCCCAACGCCCCCTCCAGCTCCACGACGTACATCGCCAACGGGGACATCCGGTCCACCACCGACAACCACGCCAAAACGGCGGCGACCCCAGCCACGACCAGCCCGGGGAGCAGCCCCGGGCTCATGTCAGGAACTTCTCGAGTCCCGCCGCAGACAGCCGGTAGCCGACCTCGACGCGGCCGGTGCGCAGATCCTCGCCGGTCAGCTCGTCGATGCACGCGAGGATCGCGTGGGGGTCGTCTTCATCGGGCGCGATGTCGAGCGAGGCGCACACCCGCTGCCCATCCGGCCGAACATAGCTGAAGGCCCGATGCAGTCGCGCGTGGGCGGCATGCTCGTGACGGCGAATCACCTCGGAGGCCGTCTTGACCCAGGTCGTGAACGCCGACTGATCCAGCGGCTTCGGGTTCTTCTTGTCACGGCCCATCGTCCACGGGGCGACGAGCGCAGGCTCGGGGTCACCGTCACGGGTCATCTCCACCGCCCACCCGTCGTCGTCCTCGTTCTTCACGACCCGAGCGGTCCAGCCGTCACGGCGCCAAAGCCGTGGTTCGAGGATGTCGGGGGTTTCTGGGTCCGGCATCATGCACCTTGTGCGGGGCGCTTATCTCGCTCCCCGCTCAGCTCCACAGCAGCGCGCCGCCCTCAATGGAGGCCGGCCCGAAGCAGAACGCGCGGTTCGCCGGGGTGTGGCCGAACGGAAGGCCGCCGAGCACCGGCACTCCGAACGGGGCCAGCCGCTCCAGCAGCACGTCGCGTAGGGACCAACCCGCGTTCTCCGGCGCGTCCGCCCCATCGAAGGTCCCGAGCGCGAAGCCCCGCACCCCCTCGAACGCGCCGCTCTGGATCAACTGCGTGAGCAGCCGATCAATCTTGTAGGGGACCTCCCCGGTGTCTTCGAGCGCCACGATGCAGCCTGCGGCGCGCAGCGCCCCAGAAGTGCCCGCGAGAGAGGCCAGCACGCACAGATTGCCTCCGACCACCCTGCCCTCTGCGGCCCCTGGCAGCCACACCTCCCCTTCGAGCGGGGGCGCACTGCCCGCGAGCACCGCGCGCAGGTGGGCGACCGACTCCGGATCAGCGTGGCCAAGCAGGCTGTTCACCACCGGCCCGTGCACAGCGGGACCGGGGTGGTGGTTCAGCAGCGCCGTGCCGTCCGAAAACCCGATGAACGGGACCGGCGGCAGCGGCTCAGCCAGCAGCGCCGGCAGCAGCCGCGCAAGACCGTACCCGCCTCGTGCCATCCAGACCGCGCCCTGACCAGCAGCGGCAGCAGCAGCAGCCCGGCGAAGCGCCCGGAGCCGGTCCGCATCGTCTCCAGCGAGGTAACGGTGGCGCTCGGCGATCTCCGGGTCAAGTTCAACGTGGTAACCCCAGCTGCGAAGCACCTCCGCCCCCGCCGCCATGCGCTCCGAATCCACCACGCCCGACGGCGCTACGATGTGGATGCACGCTCCAGCGGAAAGTATCACAGCTGCTCAATATCCTTCTTATACCGCGCGATCTGCCGAGCCATCCCGTGAGGCTCACCCTCCAAGACGATCGCGTCGTTGGGACACACCCACCAGCAATACAAACACTGGGCGCAATCGGGCAACGTCGTCTTCACCCCGATCTCCTGCAAGGTCAGGCCGGTCGGGCAGAAACCAACACATCGTGTGCATGTATTGCATCGCTCGGCCTTTCGGCCGACCACCCGCAGCGTATCGTCCTCCAGAAAGTACACGTCCTGCACGATCTTGAGCTTGTAGGCGACCTCGGTCACCTCGGGCTTTTGCACGATGGGCCGCACCGCCCGCTTCAGCCACTCCAGCGATGGGTTCTCCGCGAGCTTAGCGAGGCGGGTCCGTTCGGGCGGCCGCTTGATTGGCCTCAGGACCGGAAGCTCAAGCAAGACCCGCTCGGCTACGTCTCGGCCGAGCACCCCCGCCTCAACGGCGTGGACAAGGTACGGAACCTCATCCCACCGCAGCCCGACGAGACGCGCGATCACGACGTCGTTCACGAACGCGTCGTCGCTCATCGCAAGCTGGCCGAAGCGGAACGGCTCGCCGTCGCCGGGACCGTTGCCCTCCATGCCCACGAGCCCATCTACGAGGATCAGGTCAGGCTGCACAACCTCGTTGATCGCGAAGATGTTCCGCGACAGGTTGTAATGCATGTGTCGCTTGTCTTGCCCACGGCAGATGCCCACCCAGTTCTTCATCGCGCACGAGAGTTGGGCCTCGGCGTGGGTCTTCACCTTCGGGACGCTGATGAGGAAGCCAGCGTTCAGGATGGTGTTCGCGACCTCGGGGTGCGCGTCGTTGTGCAGCACAACCGGCGTTCCGGTGTCCTTGTTGAGGTCCACGGTGCGAACCCCGTAGCGGACGTTCAGGCTATCGACGCGCAGCCGCTTGAACGTCGAGATGTCCCGCCGGGCGATCCCGACGTTTGAGCCGTCCGCGATGGTGATGTCAGTGTAGCCGCGCTCCCGCAGCTCGAAGCACAGGGCGTCGAGAACGCGAAGGTCGGTGCAGTTCCCCGAGAGCGCCACCAGATCGTTGTTCAGGTTCGGCTTGATGACGATCGCGGTCGCCCGATCGAGCGGGAGCCGATGCTCCCATTCGGCCAGGAGCGTATGCACTCCGGCCTTGACCTCCTCGTTCGTCCAGGCCGGGACCACCATGACCCGGCCTGAATTCCCGGCGGCGGCGGCGGGGCGGGCGGTGAAGGAGATCATGCGGCTCGTTAATCCGGTTCGCCTACATGCGGTCAATGACCGTGAGGCCGAGCCAGTCCAAGCCCGTTCCCAGCGCGCGGCGCGCACAGTCCAGCAACCCGAGCCGGCTTGCGCGTGCGTCGCCCCCAGTCAGCACGGGAAGGTCGTGGTACACCCGGTTTATCCGGTTAGAAAGGTCATAGCAGTGGTCGGCCAGCAGGTTCGGTCTGGAGTTGGTCAGCGCGGCGAGCGCCGCTTCGGGCGTACGCAAGATGGACAGCGCCAGCTCCCGCTCGAGCGGGTGGCCGAGGTGAATGGCTCCCGGATCCGGTGTCTCCCCGGCCCTGGCGAGCAGGGTGACGCATCGCGCATAGCTGTAGAGCAGGTACGGCGCGGTATTTCCCTCAAATGCCAGCATCTTGTCCCAGCTGAACGTCACGTCGGTCTGCGGGTGCTGGGACAAATCTGCATACCGGATGGCGCCCATTCCCACCGCCTCGGCGATGACGGCACGCTCCACGTCGGGCAACCGCGGCGCATCCGGCGGCTTTGCGAGCTCCCGCGCATCGACGATGGCCCGCGCGCGTGAGACCGCCTCATCGAACAAGTCCACCAGACGAATGATGTTGCCAGCGCGGGTGGACATCGCTCCCTCGGGCAGCACCAGCATCCCGAACCATGCGTGTACGAGCTCCGCCGTCACACCGGTGCGGCGCGCGATCGAAAAAAGCTGGTTAAACACGAGCTGTTGGCGCATGTCGGTGACGATGATGATGCGGTCGGGGCGCCAATGCTCGACGCGATACTGCATCGCCGCGAGGTCGGTCGTGGTGTAGTTCGACGCACCGTCTCGCTTCTGCACGATCACCGGGCTGTTCTTCAGCGATGGCTCCTCGAAGCGGACGATCCACGCCCCCTCCGAGGCCTCGGCGATGCCGTCCCGCTTGAGGCGCTCGACGACGCCATCAGTCAGGTCCCGGTACGCGCTCTCGCCCATCGTGACATCGAAGCGCACGCCCATCCGGGCGTAGACGGCGTTGAACTCCCCCATCGAGACGTCCATGAACTGCTGCCAGAGCGCCATGTTGTCGGGGTCGCCCTTCTGCAGCTTGAGGGTCTCGGCGCGCGCTGCGGCGACGAGCTCCTGCTTCCCAGCCGCGACATCGGGAGGGTCCGCTGGGCCGTCCTTGTTCAGCGGCCTGACCTCCTCCCCGAACTTCACGTACAGCCGCTCCAGCTCGCCGATCGGGTCGGCCGCGTAGCCGGCGTCATCGCGCCACGTGCGCCAGGCCACGATCAGCTTGCCGAACTGCGTACCCCAGTCGCCGATGTGGTTGTCGCCGATGGTCCGGTAGCCCGCGGCCAGGTGGAGCCGGTACAGGGCGTTTCCGATGTGCGTCGAGCGCATGTGGCCGATGTGCATCCGCTTGGCGACGTTCGGCGAGCTGTAGTCGATCACCACGGTCTTCCCGGCGCCCACCTGCGGGAGCCCCAGCCGCGGGGTGGCCGCCTGCTCGCCGATGAGCCGCGCGAGGACCTCGTCATCGAAGGTGAGGTTGATGAACCCGGGGCCCATGACCTCGGCCCGCTGAATGAGCGGGTGAACGAGCTGCCCCACTAGCGACTCGGCCACGGCGCGCGGGTTCTGCTTGCGAGCTTTCGCGAGTCTGAACGCGAAGTTCCACTGGTAGTCGCCGTGCGCGGCGTTGCCGGTAGGCGCGACCGGCTCGAGCGGGGTGGTGCGTTCAGGGTCGGCCTGCTCGGCGATACCGGCGAGCAAATCAGTCAACAGGTGGGGGATCATGGCAGCCGCCGGCTATCAAGGACCGGCGGGCGGGTCCAAAGCGGCCAGCGCCGCGGCGAGATCCTCGCCGAACTGCAGGATCTGCTTCTCATGGGTCCGAAATGAAAGCACACACACCCGGATGACGAAGCCGCCAGGGAGCGGAACACCAGTCAGCACCACACGTTGCCGCTGATTGATGCCCGCCAACAACTTTCGGGTTCTTGTCCCGCGCGCGCTGGGGTCCGGGTCCCGAACCCGAAACGCGAGCAGGGAGAGCACCGGCTCAGCGACCAGCTCCAGCTCGGCGTGACTCCGCACCTGCTCCGCGGCCATCCGCGCCAGGTCCAGCTTCTCGTCCAACTGCAGACGAAACGTGCCCGCACCTGCGAGCTTCATCGGGAGCCACACCCGCAGCCCGCGCGCATCCCTCGACAGCTCCGGGCCAAGCTCGGCGAAGTCCCACCGGTCCTCGTCCGTCTGCGCCGGGGGCAGGTACGCAGCCTCCGGCGTTGACACATGGTGAGCCCGCCGCAATGTGTCACGATCGCGCATCAGGATGCAGCCTGTCCCATAAGGCAGGAACAAGCCCTTGTGCGGGTCCAACGTCACGGAGTCCGCACGCTCGATACCGGCCATCGCCTCCCGACCTCGCTCCGTCAGCATGAAGAAGCCGCCGTAGGCCGCGTCCACGTGCATCCACAGCCCCTCCACTGCGCACAGCTCAGCGATGGCGGGCAGCGGGTCGACCGCGCCCACCGCCGTCGTTCCGGCGCTCGCCACGACCATGAACGGGGTCAAACCGACGGCCCTGTCCTGAGCGATCGCGCTGGCCAGTTCGTCGGTCCTCATCCGAAACCGGGCATCCAGACCGATTTCGTGCACGTTTTCAACCGGAAATCCAGCCAGCACCGCGGCCTTGCGGACGGAGTGGTGGGCGTGGGAGGACGCGTAGATCACCCCACGCAGAAAGTCCGGCGGCAACCGCTCGCGGCGCGCAGTGACCATGGCGATGAGGTTGGCGATCGACCCCCCGCTGGTCAGCACGCCACCCGCGCTGTCCGGCCAGCCCACCATCGTGCAGAACCACCGGAGGACGTTGATCTCGATCTGCACGAGCCCCGGCGCCGCCATCCACAGGCCCACATACCGGTTCGTGATGCCGGCGATGAGGTCGGCGACGGCGGACACCGGCAGCCCGCCTCCTGGGATGTAGGCGAGGTAGCCCGGACCGGAGGTGTGCAGCGCAGTGGGGACCACCCGCTCGAACAATACGCCCAGCAGCGTCCGAAGGCTCCGGCCCTTCTCCGGCATCGGCTCGGCGAGCGAGCGCGCCAGCTTCGCGCCGCCGTCCGTGCGTGCCGCCGGCATCGAATCGAGGGTGTCGAGGAAGGTCGCTAGACGCCCCCCGACCACGTCCAGCATGGCACGCAGCGCTTCGCCGGACGGTTCGAGGCTCGTTGATTCGCGGGACTTACGAGAGCGCGCAGGAATCACGGCACCACGAGCGGCGCCCCGACCAGCGTACCGTCGGCGTCCACCGTAAATGCCACCGCCGCGGGGAGCACAGCCGGGCCCGCCTCAGAGGCCACGCCCGTCGAGAACGCCGGAAGGGCCTGGTTCGAGATCCACTCCCCCGTGTCGCTCACCAGCACCGCCACCACCGCCAGCCGCCGCTCCGACACGGGCGACTCGGTGCCATACAGGGAGGACCAGGGGATCTGGGCCTCGAAGCCTTCGTCCAACACACCCGCGTCCTGCGCGGGTGCGTCAAACAACGAGACGTTGCCGCTGTCGAAGTTGGTCGCCGACTCAAGCCAGCCGAGGTCCTCGCCAGTCGTCAGGTCACGAAGCCCAGCGGAGTCACCCCCGTCGTACCCACGGAACGCCTCCTCCGCTTGCCGGCTCACCAGCACCCTCTCCGCTCCAAAAACCGGATCCGCGAATGAGACTGCCACCGTCGAGACCGCGGCGTCCGCGAGCCCCGTCCCATCGGCCAGCGCGCCGTCATGCGGCCAGCCCGTCGCCCCGCCGTAGTCGGTGTCGATGTACACGAACAGCGCGTTCGCGTCGTCCTCGAACACGCCGTCGATGCCGATGCGCAGGCCGTCCGCGTCACCGAGCACCCGCAGCGCATCCAGCCGGTTGTACTCGACGCCGAACGAGCTCTCCCACACCTGGGTGACCGTCGCTTCAGGGAGCTCACCGAGCCATCCGTCCACCAGCGCGACCTCGGTCGGTGGGACCAGATCGCGCCCCATGACCGCCGCGTCGAGCACCGAGTGGACCCATGCGTTGTCCAGCCGCATGCCGTCCAGCACCTCGGTGTACGGCCCGGTGCCCCACACGCCGACATCTGCGTTGGTGTGGCCGTAGTAGCGCCACTCGACCGTCGGCGGCACACCGACCCCGTTCCCGGCGATGACGTGCAGGCCCCCGCACTCGTGGTCTGCGGTGACGAGGACGGTCGCATCGCTGGAGAGCTCGGCCAGGCTGGCCATTATCGCTTCGTCAAACGCCACGACCTCTGGAAACACCTGGGTCGCGTTGTTCGCGTGCGAAGCGTGATCGATGCGCGCTCCCTCGACCATCAGGAAGAAGCCGTTGGGGTCCTGCTTGAGCAGCTCGATGGCCTTGCGCGTCATGTCCGCGAGGCTGGGAGCGTCCCCATACCCGTTCACCAGATAGGGGAAGGTGGTCGAGGTAAACAAGCCGAGCAGCGGGCGACCGGTGGGAACGTACGCGGCGAGCTCGGCCGCCGTCCCCACAACGTCGATGACAGCGGTGTCGATGAGGTCCACAAAGTCGTCCGCCCCTCCGCCGAGCGAGACGTCGGGCACGCCCTGCACGAACGCGGCGGCGATCTCCGGGTAGGAGTAGCGGTCCTCGGTGTGAACGACGAAGGACGAGGGAGTGGCGCCCGGAAGTCGATCCGTCGTCACGATGCCCGTGGCCATCCCGCGGGCCCGAGCGCGCTCCACGAGATTTTCGACCACGGTCAGGCTCCGATCAACACCGATGTGGCCGTTCCAGGTCTTGACTCCCGCCGCCATGGACGTGCCCGACGCGGCAGAGTCCGTGATCCCGGTCAGGGATGCGGTACGCAGGAGCCCGTGCGAAGGCAACGCCTCGAAGCCCAACGTGCCGCTCGCCCCGTAGGCGTACAGCCCAGCGCCCGCCACCTGTTCGAGCCCCATGCCGTCGCCGATGAAGAGCACGACCTGCGCCCCGGTCCCCGGGGTGGTCTGAGAGTCTGCGGACGAGTCCCCGCTGTCGCGGCTGTCGCGGCTGTCGCGGCTGTCGCGGCTGTCGCGGCTGTCGCGGCTGTCGCGGCTGTCGCGGCTGTCCGAATCCACGGGCGGGTCAGGCCCGTCACCGGCCGGCGAGCGCGTACAGCCCGCAATGACAACGAGCGCCAAAACCCCGGAGACCAGCGCACACGCAGCGGACATGCTGCATGCTACCATCCGACACCCCTCGGGGTGTGGATCATCACGCAGTGATATGAATTGCGGGGTGTGGATCATCACGCGGTGATATGAATTGCGGGGTGTGGGTTGTTACGCGGAAGGGCGCTGAACCAGCGCGGCCTGAACCAGCTTTTTCGGGGCGATGGCGGTGTAGCTCTCGAACACCCAGGCTTCGATCTGGGAGGGCTCCGGGGGGGCCTGAAACCGGAAGGAGACCCAGCCGGACTTCCCGAGACCGTACCCGGTGGGCTCGGCTTCGGGCCGTTCAAGCGCCGCCATGCCGGTGTGCGGTAGCTTGACCCCGAGACCGAGCGGCCAGTCCTCTGCGGTGCCGACAAAGACAAATATCTTAGGTTTAGACCCAACGTTAACCTTAATTACCGTCTCGCCCCACGGGCGCGCCTCGAACGCCCCGGGGAGGCTCAACGCGAACGCGCGTGCATGGCTGGAGGCATCTCGGGGATTCATCGGGATGGGATATCCCGAAGCCGCTGCGCCCCACGCCCGTGATAAAGCCGCGGATGCCCAGCGCCTCCCGCGTCCAACACGAGCTTGCCCGCATCCAGACTTTCTTCCCGGCGCTCACCGCCCTCGGAAACAGGTTTGCCGCCGAGCGGCCGTTCGACGGCCTGACCCTCGGCCTGAACATGCACCTCACCACGCTCACCGCGGCGTTGGTGCGGGAGCTGCAGCTTGGCGGAGGCCGGTTCGTGGTGGCGGCCGCGAACCCGGCGACCACCGACGGGGGAGTGGTGGAGTACCTGCGCGACATCGGGGTCGAGGTGCACCCTGGAACCGGCCGGTCCGACGCCCAGAGCCCGGTCATCGCGGCCGCACCCGATCTGGTAGGCGACGTGGGCTTTGCGCTCGGCGAGGCGATGATCGCCGCGGGCACCCGTCCGAAGCACGGCCTGGTCGAGATCACCGGCACGGGGGTCGCGAGGCTTCGCGCCCGGGAACCCCTCCCCTTCCCGGTGCTCAACATCAACGACGGGCGTCTCAAGAAGGCGATCGAAAACCGGCACGGCGTCGGAGAGGGGCTCTGGTCGGCGTACACCACGCTGACCGGACAGCACCTCGGTGGCCGACGGGTGCGCGTCATCGGCTATGGCCGCGTCGGTGCGGGTGTCGCCGGGTACGCGAAGGCAGGTGGCGCGGTCGTGGAGGTCGTGGACACCGACCCCGTGCGGCGCCTCATCGCGCGATTCGACGGACACGTCCCCATCGACCCCGGTGCGGTGACCCGACCGCAGGTCGTGGTGACGGCGAGCGGCACGCGGCACGCCTTGAGCGTGGCGGACATCGGAAAACTCCCGGACGACACCGTGCTCATCAACGCCGGCCACCACCCCGACGAGATCGACGTGCCGGGGCTCGCGGCCGAGGCGACCGAGGTGGACCACATCGGGCCGCGGGTGGTGCGCTACCGGCACCCCAAGGGAGGGCACGTCGTGGTCCTCGGCGGCGGGAGCCCGCTGAACATCGTGATGAATGCAGGGTCGAACGAGCCGGTGCTGCTGCACTTTACGCTGCTCGCGCTGGGAATGCGCTGGCTGCTTCAGGCGGAGCGGCCGAACGGTGAGAACAAGCTGCCCGCCGTGCTGGAGCAAGAGGTCGCGAGGCTGTGGCTGCCGGGCGCGTGACCGGTCAGGAGCGGCTTGTCGCCGCAGCGTTAGCGCTCAAGGCGCGCGACTGGCAGGCGGCGCTCGACCAGCTTGATCCGCTTGGCAGACAGCAAGGTGGCGAGCGGGGTGGCGAGTCATGCGGCGAGCCGGGTGACGAACTGTCTGCACCCGGCGAGCTGGCGCGGCTGCATGCGTTTCGCGCGCAGGCGCTCGATGGGCTGGATCGACCGGTCGCCGCGGAGCGCGCCGCTGCCGAGGCGGTGCGTTGGGCGAAGAAGGAGCCGGGGCGGCCAGGTGTGGTCGTGATTCAGGCGCTTCATGCCCGATTGTTGACCGCCATCGCGGCTGCTGAGGCCACCCGACGCGCGAGGGAGGCCGACGCGGCGCTGGCGGGAAGGACCGATGACCACCTCGCGGCCGAGCCGGAGAGCCCGGCGTTGCTGGTCCGCAAGGCAAACGTGCTCATCGATCTTGGTCGTCTCGAAGAGGCCCGTGTCACCGCATTTCGCGCGTGGCGGTTGCCTGACAACACCCCACGCGATCAGGTGCTCGCGGCGTTGACCCTCGCGAGGTGCCCAGACGAGCGCGCAGGGGAAGTCGACGCATCTCCGGGCGGCAGCACCGCAGCGGACTGGGTCACCCGCGCCCACGTCATCGCGGATCGGGCCGAGGACCAGAACCTCATGACGGCAGTGGCAAAGGCGGCGCGGGCTGCCGGAGTAAGGCTAGGCTTGATCAGTCAGCGTGACTGACTGCCCAGTTGAGCGGCGAGATGTAGTCCGCCGGGTCGAACGATTTGATGATCATCGACGAGTTCACAGCCAGGATCGTCGGATACCCCGCGATGGGGAGCCAACGGGCGAACTTCTGGCGCTCGTCCGCGACCACAGCGACCTTGTCGTTCGGGAAAGCGCCGTCCCACGCCTGAAGAAAGTCCTGATCCACCTCTTCGTAGGCGTCGGTCTGATCGAGCACCTCAACCCAGAGCACGTCGCCGTTGTCGACCATGTCCTTGATCTGGGCGATGCCCGCGTAGGACGAAGCGAAGTCGTCGAAGTAGCTGCGCTGCCCGGCCAACAGCTTCGACATCTCCTGGCAGTAGTAGCACCAACCTGCAGAGACATCGATGATGACCGGCTTGTCGTGCCCGGCGTAGTCGTAGATGTCGAACTCGTCCCCAAACTGGTCGTAGGATTGGAAGTTCGGCAGCATGCCGCCCTCGGCCGCGTTGCCATCCCAGCCTGGGTTCTCGAGGGAGTCCTTGTCGGGATTGTAGGGCCATCCCCCGGTGTAGATCCGGTCGCCGTCGTCGATCGGGCTGTGCCCGGTCTCGACCTCGTCAAAGTCCGAGTACCCGTCCTCGTCCGTGTCCGACGCGAGGGGATCGGTGCCGGCAAGCGCCTCTTCGCCGTCCAGGAGCCCGTCGCCATCGGTGTCGGCGGAGGCGGGATCGCTCCCGAAGGCGGCCTCATCGGCGTCGGTCATTCCGTCGCCGTCCGAGTCGACGGCAGGGTCAGGGTCGTCGGTCGCTCCGTTCGGCTTGCCCTCCCCGTGCGGGGCGGAGCAAGCGGCTGCGAGGACAAGGGAGAGCAGGGCGAGGCGGGTCATCGACGCTCCGGAGCGTCGTACAAATAGCACGAACCCCCTCGCGCTGACCCAAACAGCGCCCCAATCAGCGGGCCAGTCCCCCCGGACTCGGATACCCAGCCCGGCTGTGCCCATCCAGATCGGAATCCTTCGTCACGCCATCGCGGAAGACACTGCGTCGTCGGGATCCGACTTCGACCGACGGCTCACCCGGTCAGGCGCGAGCGAGCTGCAGGAGCACATAGACCTGCTGGAGCGGTGGGCATGGGCGCCGAGCGTCATTTTTCACAGCCCCTACGTGCGCACCACCCAGACGGCCCACATCGTCGCCAGCCGGTTCGAAGCGGTGCCTGTGCTCCCGACAGACCTCATCGTACATGGCCGACCTGACGAGATCCTCAGGCTCTGTGTCGGCCACCCCGCACCGCTGCTGATCGGGCACGAGCCCACGATGGGCGAGCTGATCTCTCACCTGCTCGGCGCCCCTCCCGGCGCCACCCCGCTCGCACGAGCCGGCTTCGCGTTGCTGGACGTGGACCGCTTGCCGACCACCCGCCCGGCCCGCTTGATCCTGTTTGTGCCGCCGCGTCTGGTGAGCACACAGGAGTAGCCGGGAGGTTCGACTTCCCCCGTCGACCTTTGGGTTCGACCCCCGGCCCTCTACGGCTACCGGCTCCCGACCGAGGCCGAGTGGGAGGCCGCTGCCCGATGCGGAACCGACTCGGCGTACGCGGGGTCGGACACCTCGACCGACGTCGCATGGACGCTCGACAATCCGGACGACCACACCACCCGTATGGTGGGGGAGCTCGCGCCCAACGGCTGTGGCACCTACGACATGAGCGGAAACGTGTGGGAGTGGACCCAGGATGGGTACGCGGACTCTCCGTCGGGCGGCGCGACGGCTCCTCTCGGCCCAGAGTCCGGCTCGCGCGCTCCGGGGCGCAGTCGTGCACGCGTCATCCACCAGCCCATCGCAATCCTGGTCCACACCATCACAGGTCACAATGGCGCCGGGCCACGCGCCGGGATCCGCATCGTCACAGTCCCCGTCAATCGAGACAGAACCGGCCGGCTGCGCACAGCCGGACAACGCTGCGAACCCGAAGGTGTCCCCGTCCGCGTACCACAGTCCCTGACCCTGAATGTCAGGGTCGGAGTCGTCGACCAGGCTGTCACAGTCGTCATCCACGCCGTTGCAGACCGCTGCGGCACCAGGGTAGTCGGTATCGCCGGTGTCAGCGGTCTCGTGAGTGTCAGCCTCGTCACTGGAGTCAACCGGCCTATCGTTGGTTTCAGGCTTGCCGGTGCACGCAAAGCTGAGAAGGAGGAGGGTCATGGCTACAACGCGTTCGGGTAGGCGCACGCACGCCAATCGTAGCGCGTGTCCGGCTTCATCCCGTACATCGTGACCGTGTGGGTGTACTTGTTGAGCCACACCCGAGCGTCGAGTCCCTACCGAACCGCATGAACACGTCCGACGGCGCGTCCGACCGAGGGTCCGTCGTGCCCCCCGGCAAGGATGGCACCATGCGCTGGAAGCGCGTGCGGGCTCAGCCGCAAAGGTTCGACTTCCCCCGTCGACCGTCGCGTTAGACCCCGGCTCTCTCAGAGAGCCCGATGGCTGTGAACCGCGCCGGAATC
>SHYV01000121.1 GCA_009692605.1 Myxococcales bacterium | reverse complement strand
CCAGTTCCCGCCGACGCGGCCATCACCGTGCCAGGCGGCTGCTGGGCGTGGAGCGACGAGGGGGCCCTCTACTCCCTCGAGTAATCCAGACCGCGGCGTGCGCGCCCCACCGTAGGGAGCGAGCAATGCCTCGGCATGACACTTGCTTGACCTTTGGGGCACGTTGGAGTAAAAAAACCTCATGGCTCAATTTTCCCGCAGTCTGCCGGGCAACGCCCTTCTCCCCCTGATGCTCTTGAGCGGAGGGTGTGGGAGCGTTGGGCTCGACGCCAACACGGTCTTCGATGGAAAGGGCATGGCCACCGTAGCGCCCGACGGGATGATCGAATTCGAAGCCCGGCCTGTTGGGCAGGGCACATCCGAACAATTCTCCATCGATTCCGTTGGCGACATTCCGATCACCGTCGAGGACGCATGGGTGGAGGTGCCCGACCCGAACGTGTTTTTCGTCGGGGCGCTGCCCTTTCCCAAGAGCCTGGCCCCAGGAGAGTCGTTCGAGTTTCAGGTGAACTTTGAGCCGCAGCAGAACGGGATCTTCTACGGCACGCTCATGGTGGCCATGGACGACGGATCGACCCTGGAGCGCAACGTGACCGGCACCGGCTGCGGCGACGACAATCACGACGGCGAGTGCGGCTGACCCGACCTTGATAGCCTCGAGGCCCATGCAACTCCGCGTCCGGACCGGACCCCGTAGCACACGATTCGACCCACCCATCGCCGAGGCTGCAGAGCCGGGCGAGCTGGACGATGCGCTAGGGCTGTGCGTCTGGCGCGTGCTCGCGGAGGCGATCAGCCGAGGCTCGCCTCCACCGGCGATCCTGCTGCTCACGCCGGAGCAGGCCCACATGGTCGACTTGGTGCCGCTCTTGAAGGCCGGCGAGAGTCTGAACGGACGGGGGGTCTCGGGGCTCGCCAGCCTGCCCGGGGTGGATGCGATGGCGCTCGTCGGCCTCTTGACTCGACGGCAACGCGGGCGAACCGAAGGCCGAGTAGCCGTAGCGTTCCTCGAATGGCCGGATGGGCGCTGGTGGCTCGCACGCCGAGCGCTCGTCCCGCTCGGATCGGGGATCGGGCTGGACCCGCTGAAGGATGTGACCGTCGAGCGTGCCGTCGACGGGCACGGAAAGCCCGGTGGAATCGGCGGGTGGTTTCGGAGAGCACGTGTCGAGGGGCTCCGCGTCGAGCTCCACGGTCCGGAAATCGAGAATTAGGGAAGACAGAGGCGCGGGGGGAGTCAACCGTCGACTGGCTCTCGCTCGAACATCTCTCGAAGCACGTCCTGAGCCCGGGCCTCCCCGGCTGCGACCCGTCGCACCGCCTCCGTGATCGGAAGATCAGCCGCCCGTTGCATCAACGCCTCACAAAGGTCGACCAGCGCAGGGGCCCGCTCGCCGCGAGCCAGAGCAAGCCCCTGCTGAAGGGCTGGATGATCGGCGGTGCTCGCCGCCGCGATCAGCTCACCCACGCCCGCGAGCCCGGAGAAGGTCCGTGCCTGCGCCCCCGCACGGGTAAACAACAGCGCGCCCTCGGCGATCCCGCGCGACACCGTCAGCGCTTGAAGACCCACACCCGCTCCCATCCCTCGTGCCGCCCCAAGCGCCGCGCACAAGACCTCGACGAACGCGCCTGCGAGCTCAGTGCCGATGAGGTCATCGGACCGGTACACCTGACAGATCGGCGACCGGAGGGCCTGGTGCGCCGTACGGCAGACCCCCCCAAAAGGCGACGCCACAACGACCGCGGACGGCACCCGCCGCTGGATCTCGCCCGCCAGCAGTGGTCCAGCCAGCGCACCGACTCGAACACAGGCGGTCTCCTGCTCCACAAGCCAGGAGAGCCTCTGGCCGGTGGCGCGCTCCAGCCCGCGCGAGGTCAAGACCAGCTGATCCCTCGGACCCGGGCGCAGCGTTCGAAGGGCGTCGCGCAGGTCAGCCGCGGGTACATCCACGATCACCAGATCGGCAGCGAGATCATCCGCGCAGTGACGCCCGGCGCGGCAGACCTCCGCGCCGGCCGCCTGGAGAAGCAGCTCCACAGCCAACAGCCGATCGCCAGCTCCAACGAGCGCGACCCGCGTCAACCGCCCCCCCCGTCCAGCCCGAACACGTCCAGACGGTTCCGGTAGTACACGGTGAGTTCACCCCCGAGCCGGATCACCCGGCCCTCCCCTTCGGAAGCAAGCGCACGGACCATGTGGAAACTGGCGAACAGGCGTAGGGCTTCATCCAGGATGCGATCCGGAGTCGCGGGTCCTGTTCGCGGCTGGGACCCCAGTTGGCGCAGGGCCCTCGCGATGTACTCCTCCACCTGGGAACGCGGAACGGTTCGCTGCTCCGGAGAGAGCCGCACCAACCGGTACACGTCCACGCCCGGGTTTTGCGTACGGAGGACCTCCCACGCCGCCCACGCCGCAAGGTGGGTGGACTGCACCACGAAGCCGGCCCGGTAGGCGTCGCACAGCCTCCGGGCGAGCCGCTCGGTATACAGGTGATCGCGTTGATCATCCACCACCACGGTCCCATCCCGGTCGGTCACGTACCCACGCCGATCGATGGGCCGGCCATCCGGGTCGAGCGAGCGCAGCTCAGAGTCGATGGGGTTGCCAAAGACGTCCAAGGGCTGCCCGAAGGTCACGTGGACCCGAGCATCAAGGCGAAGGAGCTGGCGAACGAACGTGGCGACGGTGCGCGACTCGCTGAATTCGTCGTCCATGATGATGTAGCGCTGTTTTCCCTCATCGGAGAGGGCGTCCGCGATGAGGCTCTCCGCCTCCAGGACCACCCCGATCGACAGCGTGCACGGAACCACAAAGACGTCGCCGTCACCGGTGCGCAGCGGGTCTCCAAGATTCTCCTGCCACGCGGCCAACCCGGTACCCAGCAGGCCCTTTTTGAGCTTGGATTCGATGCGCCCGCTCCGAGAGCGGGTGCCGCCCGGAAAAAACAACGAGTGGCACCGCCGCCGCAGCAGCTCAATCGAGTAGTCTTTGAGAGTCTCCTTGTAGAGCGCATTTCGCTTGCGGCGGTCCACTGTGTAGGCGCCGAGCCGCCTCATGAAAAAGCCCATAGCGGGGTTCGAGAACAGGTTCAGCCCCGCGCCGTACGCGAACGGCGGCAGGCCCGCCGCATAGAGCGCATAGCCCACCAGCGGAGAATCGAGGTTTGACACGTGCGTCGGCGCCAGAATGACGGTGCCACGCCGGGTCAACTCGCGCACCTGATCGACCGGTCCCGCGATCGCGATCCGGGACGCCGGGTCGATGCGCCCGCGCCCCGAGAGACCAAGCAGCACATCCCGTCCGCGAGACGCCGAGAGCAGCCGGGTAAGGGCCCGTGGCATCACTCGGGTGGCGAACCGGTAAGTGCGCGGAGAGAAGGGGTTGTGGATCTCCCGGGCATAGCTGTCCACGATCTGAAGGAGCGCAACCTCCATCTCCGGCCGTCGGGCTTCGCGAAGGCTGTGAGCCGCCGCTTCGATGCGGGAAGCGTATACCTGCTCCACTCCCGACAGTTCGCCGCGGGTCTCATCCAACCGCTGTCGCTCGAGGAAAACAGTGTCCGCTAGCGACTCGCATAGCACCCCATCCGACACCCCCTCCAACCTACGCCGAGCACGGGTCACCAACGCACCCGCGATGGCGTCGGCGGACAAGGCATCAAACAGGGCTGGTTTCGGACCCGACCCACTCTCAGGCCATTCGGCGTCCGGAGGGCGACCCACGTCGCTACTCCTTCTTATGCCTGACGGTGAGCCGGTAACTGGTGAATTGCGCTCGCCCGGCCACGCCCAGAACACCGGTGAGCATGCCGTAGGGGGTATCTTCGTCGGCCACCACCATCAGGATGCCGTCAAAGTCAGGGCCACCAGTACGCAACGCGATCGCACGAAGGTCGTCCACCCGCTTCTGCAAGGCCGCGTTCAGCGGCGCATACATGTTCGCGGGGTCCTCGGTCACGATCTTCCCGTCTTTGATCTTGAGCACGGGCTTGTCGTCTACGATGATGGCCCCCTTCGAGATCATCACCCGGACCGCCGGCGAGATCGCGTCGGGCGCTGACGACGCAGGCGCCCGCAAATCGTCGTTCAAGGTGAGGTTCTCCGGCGCATCGGAGTACAACTTGATCAGGTAAACCAGCAGGATGGTCATGACGTCCATCATCGCCGTCAGGTTCAGCCCGGCCACCTCTTCGTGGTTCTTGCGCTTGCGGGTGATGAAGACGTGATCGTCATCACCCACGTTCGACTCGAGATCGGCCGGGGTCTCACTCACTGCGCCGCCAGAAGGGCAAGCTGAATGCCCGGAAAGAGAGGCACTTTCCCGTCCATGCGAGCGGCATCCATGGTGGCTACGACCTCCTTGTAGGGCGTCTCCGAATCCGCAACCACCTGAAGCGCATCCTTCAAGCCAGGCTGGCCAGGAGCCGTCGCGGCATCCTTGTACTGGCGCAGCACCCGAGTCAGGTCGTCGAAAGGAAGCCCGTTAGCCTCCCGAGGAAGATCTGACGCCGGCACGCCGTAGCTGGTCACCACGGCAAAACCTCGCGGCGACACCGTCACCGTGAGGAAGCCCTTGGGATCCACCGTGGAAGAACCACCGCCGTTGTCCGACACGAGCGTCGGCACGAGCACAGGCGCCTCACGAAGCTGGACAATGTTCGCGGTGACCGCGAGCAGGAACATGACCAGATTCATCATGATGTCCAGATAGGGGACGAGATTGAGCTCTCCCTCTCCGCCGCCGCCGGACATCGCCTAACCCTTGGCCGGGCCAGCGTCGGAGGAGCGGGGCCCCTTCCTCCACTGCGCGTGTGCGTTGATGAACTGGAACAGGGCATGCTCGCACTTCTCGATGACCGCCATCGCCTTCGAGTTGACGACGAGGTGGCCGATGATGCAGATCACCGCGATCGACAGACCAAAGGCGGTGTTGTTCATCGCCTCCGAGATGCTCTTGGACAGAACCTCGGCCTTCTTGTCCGCAGCCACCCCGGAGATGGCCGCGAACGCGCCGATCAAACCCACGACCGTGCCGATAAGGCCGACCAGGGTCGCGATGTTCGCGATGGCCCAGAGCCAGGAAATGCGCGTCATGACGAGGCCACGAGCGTCCATCATCGACTGCTCGATGGCGATCATCGGGCTCTCGTATCCATTCTTGAGAAGACCAAGCAGCGTACGCGTGGCCCGCGACAGCGCCGGTCGAGGAGCCACCTGACACGCCTTAGCTGCGGCGTCGATGTTCCCGACCTTCAGGTACTTCTCAACGTTCGCAGTGAACGTCTTCTCGTTGATCGGCAGTACGAAATAGACCAACACGAAGCGCTCAAGCGTCACCACCAGCCCCAACACCAGAAAGGCGATGTTGATGTACATGAAAGTTCCGCCGTCATGGAAGAACACAATAATCGAGCTCATTTACATCTCCGGGGCCAAATGGGTATGCTTGCCGTGGGCAATGTCACCCGATTTCTGCTGGTCGACAACGTCTGCAAGGGAATGTTCGCGAAAGTTCCTGATGGCGGGATTCCCGCCCGCCCACCCCCACCGAGGCGGTGAAGCTGTGAAGCGGCGCGGAGGCCTAAGTCGCCGGGGCACCCCCGGTCTTTGACACGTGTAACTTACCACAGTCACTTCATGCGGGCCGGACGTCCCGTCAGGGATGCTTCAAAACAGGCTTGTGAACCCCTATGACGGCGATTGTGAAGGAATGGTGAGGGATTCGAGGTCGGCGCGGACCGGGCGGATCAGACCGTGCCCCACTTCCCCAGCCCCACGCTCGGGATGCGCTTCATCAACGTGCTCTTCACGATCTCGGTGAGCACGGTGGCGCCGCCCACCATTTCCATGAGCTCGGCGCGGCCCTCCGACTTCGACAGCTTGCGGCGAATCAGATCAGGGCGCATGTAGAAGTTCAAGTAGGCCTTCGTCCGGTACTGCCGAAGGCGTTCAGCGGTGAACGTCTCTGTTTCAAGCTGTGGGATCGGGCCCCCGCCGTTGATGGTGTATCGCCGCCAGAAGTCGCCGTCGACGTACCCTCGCTCCTGTGCGATGCGGTAAAGGTCCGTGGCGGGCAGGGCTGTCGCGACCGAGTAGCTGGCCCAGTCGAGCCCCAGACCGGCCGAGAACTTGATCATCTCCTCAACGTCTGCCGGGGTGGTGTCGTAGTAGCCGACCATGAAGTAGCCTCGAGTCTCAAGGCCGACCTCGCGAGCGATGCGGAAGGCCTCCTCGGTCTGCTCGCGGGTGATCTGCTTGTTCATGATCTTCAGGACGCGGTCAGTGCCCGCCTCGACGCCCATATGTATGGAGCGGAGCCCCGCCTTCTTCAGCCAGGTCAGCACCTCGCGGTCCACGGTATCGACCCGTGCGCGGATGTTGAAGTTGACCTTGAGGTTACGGCGGAGGATCTCCTCGGCGAGCGTGCGCATTCGCTTCTTGCCAATGGTAAAGGTCTCGTCGAACATGACGATTTCCTTCACCCCGTAGCTCTTGACCAAATACTCCATCTCGTCGACGACAAGTTGGGGGGCTCGAAACTTCAGCTTGTCCGAGTAGACCTGCGAGCAGTACCCGCAGTGCCATGGACAGCCACGGGTCGTCACCATCGTGGCGAACGGCTTGAGCAGGGTCAAGCAGTGGTACCGGTCCATCGGCAGGAGGTCCCACGCCGGGATCGGGTACTTGTCGATGTCCTTCGACGCCGCCCGCTGGGGGTTCTGGTCGACCTCGCCGGACGGGTGACGGAACAGCGTGCCCGGGATCTTGCTCAACTCCGAGCCCGACTCCACGTGGTCGCAGATGTCCAGAAAGGTGTCCTCGCCGTCGCCAACGACGGCGATGTCGAAGCAGTCCCACGTCAGGGACTCACGGGGGTAGATGGACATCTGCGGGCCGCCGCACACGATCACCGCCTTCGGGCACGCCTGACGGACGACTTGAGCGATCTCGATGACCGCAGGCCAGCCGAGCGTCTTTGCTGTCAGGGCGACGATGTCCGGCTTCTCATCGGCGAATCGCTGCAACGCGTCCTTCGGCTGCAGGTTCTCTGCGTGCAGGTCGATCAAGCCGACCTTGTAGCCGTGCTGACGCACCCACGCGGCGATCTGGGCCAGCGCGAGGGATGGGAATATCCCGAGCTTCTCAGCAGCCTTCTTGGACAGGGGCTGCTGATCGGCCGCTTCGTGGTACTTCACGAAGAGCACCTTCGTTTTCTTCATTGCGCGTTCCTTGCCGATGTGATCGGGCCCCACAATCTTAGCGCAGATCGCGCCCCTGGCGCCGCCAGGCTGGGCGCGAGGCATACGAATGGGCTACAGATTCAGCGATTGCTGGAGTTCCACATGAGCCTGGTCCCGCTCGCCTCGCTGAGTCACCTCACCTTCCTCCTCCTGCCCGCGTCTCTGTGCGTGCTCGTTGGCTGTTCGGGCAAGCCCGCGGACGACACCTCCGGTGCAGACAGCCCGGTGGTCACCGGCGACCCGCCCGTCGCCCCGACGTTGGTGATCAACGAGTTTCTGGCCAGCAACAAGGCGGCGATCGCCGACTCGGCCGGCGAGTACGACGACTGGGTTGAGCTCTACAACAATGGGGAGACGTTGATCAGCTTCACCGGGCTGTACCTTACCGATGACCTTGAGGCGCCCGAGAAGTCGCCGCTGCCGACCGGGAGCGGTCTGGCGCCAGGGGACTACCTGCTGATCTGGTGCGACGGCGAGCCCGATCAGGGCGACGACCACGCGACCTTTCGCATCAACAAAGCGGGTGGCGTGGTCGCCTTGTACGCGGCCTCCGAGGGGTTCGACCCGCTGCGGGTGGACGGCATCAACTACGAGACCCAGCCCGCCGATCTGTCGGCCGCCCGAGTTCCCGATGGCTCGGACAACTGGGTGGCTGGCCAGACTCCGACCCCCGGCGGCAGTAACGGCTCAGGAAGCTAAGTCAGGCCCACCATGCGCCCTCTATGGCTCCTCGTTGTGTCCGGGTCGGCGGTCCTCACGCTGGCCGTCCTGCGCACCGGGTCCAGCAACGCCCGGGCCGAAGCTCCCGGGGAGGCGTTGCCGGTCGACGTCTGGGTGTCGGTCGCGCCTACCGCTTTTTCCCCCGCGCTCCCTCGCGGTCCCGAGCTCCTGCTCGCTCTCGCGAGTCGGGACCATGCAACCGCTCTGGCACAACTCGACGACCTTGATCCCAAGCTGATCTCCGGTGAGCAGGTCGCCAATCTGGCGTTCCTTCGGGCCTGGGAGCTGCAGCGCCTGGGGCGAGGCGCAGAGGCCGTGCCGCTCATCGACGTGATCCGAAAGGCCACGGACGTTCCCCCCGCCTACGCGAACCTGGTGGTGGGCGAGATGCTGGTCGCGGCCGGGCGGCCGGTGGAGGCCATCCCCGCGTTAGAGGCCGTCTCCGGCGCCGGACCGATCGACGTTCGCGCTCGGTTGGCGCTCGCAGACGCCTACCAAGCCGCCTCGCGAGAATCGGACGCGCGCGCGGTCTGGACCACGCTGGTCAGCCGCCCAGACCCCTCGACGGGGTCAGCCGAGGCTCTGTGGGCGCTTGCAGGCAAGGACGGACTGTCGAGCGGCACCTCGAAGGCTCATGTCCGACGCATCTACCAGTTCTACCCAGGGTCGAAGGCAGACGTGGCCGCCGCGGCGAACCCGGAGACCCGGATAGCCGCCCCGACCCTTGAGGATCTCTCGGTGCGCGGCGACATCCTGCAGGACCGGGGCAGCTTCGCGGGAGCAAAGGCCCTACTCGCCGACCGAGTTGCTGAGGTCCCAACCAACACCCCGACAGGGTGCAGGTACCGATACGCATACGGACGTGCCCAGCACAAGCTGAACAACGTCACCGACGCCGCCGCCGTGCTCGGGCCCCTCGGTAGTTCTTGCAAGGGCGTGGATGACGACCGCGGGGCAAAAGCGCTCTATGTAGCTGGGAAGTCGCTCGAGCGCAAGAAGGACTGGGCCGGTGCGGCGAAGGCCTACGCGACCATCCCACGAAACTACCCGACCCATAGCATGGCGGATGACGGCTATACGCTCGGCGGCATCGCCCTTCAGGAGGCGGGCGACCGCCCGGGAGCCGCGGCGCTGTGGCAAGCAGGATTTGAGCGCTACCCGAGCGGGGACCTGGCCGCCGAGACCGTCTGGCGGTTGGCCTGGGCCAGGTGGCTCGACCGCGATGTCCCGGCGGCGTTGCGGTGGGCGGAAGCCTGCGCCGACGGGATCGCGTTGGAGACGAACCCGACCGATGTCCTCGGCTGCCGATACTGGGCTGCCCGGTGGCGCGCCTGGCCTGACCCCGACCGTCCCGCGGCCACCAACCCCGACGAGCTTCAGGTGGCGGATGCGGTGGCTCGATTCGCCCGGCTCGGCGACGAGGCGAACTGGCACTACTACGGCATCCTGTCGGCGTCCCGGTTGGCCCAGCTGTCCCCGGGGCGCGCGGCGTTCACCCGTCCGCCCATGGATCCCCCGGACGCCGCGTGGCAAGTCCGTGACCGATGGCTCCACTCAACGCCCGTCCAAAACGCGATGGGGCTCGTGCGGCTGGGCTTGGTGGCCGACGCGATGGTCGAATTCGCAGAGTGGGACGACAACAGCCTGACCGGCGCCGAGATGGCCATCGTCACCGGGGTACAGACGGTCGGGGGCGACTTCCTCAACGCCCATGATCGGCTGCGAAGCTACCTCAAGACCCACCCGCCCGCGAGCCTAGGCCCGAACACCTGGAAGGTGATGCGGCAGGCCTACCCCCAGATTTGGTGGCCAGAGGTGCAGACCGCCACCGTGGGGTACGCCTGGGACCCGCAGCTCTTTCACGGCCTGGTTCGGGAGGAGTCGAACTTCAACCAGCAGATCAAGTCCCACGCCGGCGCCTGCGGCCTGTCGCAGTTGATGCCCACAACCGCGTCCGGCGTCGCGAGCCGGATGGGGCTCAGCTTCTCGGCCGCGGACATCTGGATGCCGGCGACCAACCTGAAGATCGGCGCGTACTACCTAAATAGCCTGCACAAGCGCTACAACGGGGACAGCGCGCTGACGCTCGCGGCCTACAACGCCGGGGAAGGCAACATGGACAAGTGGCTCGCGCTCCGTCCGAACGCGCCGCTCGACGAGATCGTCGAGGCGATCCCGCTTCGGGAGACTCGCATGTACGTCAAGCGCGTCAGCTCAACATGGCAAACCTACAGGCTGGTCTACCAGTCCGAAGGGCTCTACGTCGATTGGTCACGCTTCCTCGTGGACGCCGTCCCTTGAACGTGCGCGCCTGCTTCGTGGATGCCGCGGGGACCCTGATGAAGCCGCGCGAGCCGATCGGCATCACCTACGCCCGCGCCGCGCGAGCCCGGGGCATTCAAGCGGACCCCGTCGTCGTAGAGCAACGCTTCCGGTTGGCATTTCGGGAGCACACCGCCAAGGGCCACGTCCAACTAGGCGATGGTCAGGCGTTCTGGTCACCGATCGTGAAAACGGCGATTGAGGCGGACGATGACGAGGTGGTTCACCAGCTCTGGAAACACTACCTCGAGCCGAGGGCGTGGTGGATCGACACCAGTGCGCTGAACGTGCTCGGTCAGGTGGCGCGCACCGGCGTAAAGCTCGGCATCATCTCCAACTGGGACACGCGCCTTCGAACCCTCTACAACCGGTTTGCGCTGGACCGCATGTTCCCGATTCTGGTCTGCTCGGCGGAGCATGATGTCGACAAGCCCGACGCCGAGATCTTCAGGATCGCTTGCACCGCGGCCGGGGTCAGCCCATCCGAGGCCGTCCATGTGGGCGACGATCCCGAGAACGACGTCGCCGGAGCCAGCCGAGCTGGCCTGGTCGGGCTGCTCTACGACGAGGACACCGGCTGGGCCTCGCTGCCAGACCGGATCGCGAGGCTCCGGAGGTTCCGATAGGCGCACGGCGGCGAATCGCTACGCTGCGGCTCCCATGAACGTCACGCCCGTCCGGGTCTCGCTCGCCTCCCACAGCGCCGCCCAACCCTTGGGATCACGAGCGTGGGCGCCCGTGGCCTGCACCACCGGCGCCCCCCACGCCTGAAAGACGCGCGGCCCGACGTACTCACCACCCGAAATATCCTGTGACACTACCGCGAAAACCGTCGGAAGCGCCCCCCAAGCAGCGGGCTGGGCAAACAGCGCATTCCCCACGCTGAACACCGCCGACCCCAGCCAGCTCCTGTTCTGCTGCGGTGCGACAAACTGAAGGTTTGTCGATGCATATCCGGGATGGCAGGCCAGGCTCCGAACCCCCGACCCCGCCACCTTGAGTCGCCTGTCGAGCTCAAAGGCAAAGTACAGGTTCGCAAGCTTCGATCTTCCATATGCAGGCCATGCGCTGTACCCCTGCTCCCAATTGAGGTCGCTCCAGTCGAAGCTCCCGAAGTGGTGTGCGCCCGACGAGACGGTCACCACGCGGCCGTCGGCGACCAGAGCGTCGAAGAGCAAGCCGGTGAGGGCGAAGTGGCCGAAATGGTTGGTGCCTAACTGCAGTTCGAAGCCCTGCGCCGTGCGGCCGTAGGGGACTGCCATGATGCCCGCGTTGTTGATCAACCCGTCGAGCTTGGGGTGCATCGCCTTGAAGGCTGCGGCGAACGCCCGTACACTGTCGAGGTCAGCCAGGTCGAGAGCCATGACCTCCAGCTTGGCACCGGGCGTGTTCGAGCGGATCCGGGCAGCCGCTTCTTCGCCCCTCGCGACCGTGCGGCAGCCCATCACCACCCGCGCACCGTGCTCGGCGAACATCCGCGAGGCCTCCCATCCGATGCCGCTGTTGGCTCCGGTGACCACGAAAATGCGGCCAGCGAGATCGGGGATGTCGGACTCGGACCAAGCCATTCGGCAAGGTAGCGTCTTTGGGCGCCCGCCGGTAGCATCTGCGAGTTACGAGCCGACGCACCTTTGAGGACCAGAAATGAAAAAACCGCAGCCCTTCATCGTCCCTGCGACCGTGACCTTTCATGTCACCGATGCCGGCTTGATCATCGAGAACGGTGGGGACGTTGTGCTGCACACCACGTTCGGACGTCCTTTGACCCGCGTGGTGTCCCAGCTGGGCGACATCGAGCTCGAAGGTGACATCGTCGCGGGCAACCTCAGCGCTGCAGGTAGCATCCGGGTCACCGGGACGCTCACCGCCGACTCGGTTCAGGCTGGTGGCGGATTGACGACGAGTCAGGGCGCGACGCTCGGGACCCTCATCGCCGGGGGCGACGTGGCAGTAGGCGGCACCCTCGTGGCGACGCGCATCGAGGCCGGCGGGAGCCTGTCCGCTGAGGGCGACGTGAAGGTCGAAGACTTGAAGGCGACGGGAGACGTCAACGTGAACGGCGGGCTCAACGCGCGGCGAGCCGAGGTCTCCGGGGCCGTGACCGCGAAGGGTGCGCTCACCTCCGATTCATTGCACGCCGCCGGCGCGGTCGTCGTCACCGGGCCGGTTCACGTCGGCACCGTTCGGGCGAGTGACATCGACTTCTCGGGCGACTCCACCACCGCTCGCGGCCTTCAGGCCAAGAATGTCATTCGTCTCGGGGCGGGCAAGGTGCAGATCGATGCGGTGATCGCCAACGAGGTCCACATGGACGCCAAGACCGCTGGCCGAGCGACCGTGGTCGAGTCCCAGAACGAGCTGGGCACGAACTCCATCAAGGGTGGCTTCCGACTCGCCGACTACGCCGAGATGTTCGGCGACCCAGCTGGGTACCTCCGCGACCGGGGCCTCACCGCGCCGGGCGAGCCCTGGGGAGGGCCCGTCGCGGGCGCGCCGGTGGCCAGCGTACCGGTACCCGCAGCGCCGGCCACTGCGGAGGCCACTGCGGAGGCCACTGCGGAGGCCACTGCGGAGGCCACTGCGGAGGCCACTGCGGAGGCCACTGTGGAGGCCACTGCGGAGGCAACCACACCGGCTCCGGTCGCCGCGGCGTCCAAGGTCGCCCAACCAGCCCCCGTCATCGTGCTGCCTGCGGCGGAGCGGGTGGCCCACGCCCGAGCGACCATTCCCCGGGATCGCATTCTAGCCCCGGCCGTTGTCTCGGTTGTAGCTGGAGGGATCTATCAGAAGCGCGGCGATCCGGAAGAAGCCCCCTCGTCGTCCACGCCGTCGTCTACTCCTGATGTGCACCCGCTGCACGACCAGCTAGTGGAAGCGGTCAACAAGATCGCCGAACGCTACGGCGAGGCCGAGCTTCCGCCCGCCGTCGCGCGCCTGCGTGACCTGATTGAAGAGCGTGCGTACGACTCCATCCGTAGGGAGATCACGACCATCTGGTCCGATCTGGTGAAGTTTCACCAAAAGCACGGGCTCCGCATCCAGCATCAGGTGACGACAACGTTCAATACGGTCAACTCTCTGGTAAAGAAGATGTGAGCTGATGCTGTTCCCGCCTCGCTCCCCTCGCCCCGCACGTTCCGGTCGGTACACTGTCGTCATGCGCGCTTCGCCTCCAGCCTCCTTGTTCGCCCTCGCCGTACTGTCCGGCTGCAACAACTACGAGATGTTCCGGGTAACCGGCTTTGAGCAAGCGAATTTCAGCAACAAGGCCGACATCCTGTTCGTCATCGACAATTCAGACTCCATGCAGGAGGAGGCGACCGGCCTCGCGCTGAATTTCAACACCTTCATCGACTCGCTGACCTCGTCCGAAGGCGCCGACACCCCCCGTGCCACGCTCGCCGACGCCGTCGCCAACTACGTCCGCGAGACCTCCGGCGAGTCGCTGTTCATCGACTACCAGCTCGGGATCACGACCACGTCGGTACAGGCGAATGACCCCTCGAACCTACAGCCCGGCGACGAAGGCACCTTCATCGGAGTCGCCGACGCGCCGTACGTCATCAAGCGAGCCGATGACAACGCCGCTCTACTGTTCCAGCGAAACCTGCTCTGCGGCGCCACGTGCTTCTCGGAGAATGACGTGGAATCGCTCCCTGACTACTCCTGTGACGCTGACGCCCCCGAATCGGGCGGCACCATCTCCCGCGAGTATCTGGACTGCCTGTGCGGAGCAGGCAGCTGGACCGGCCACTGCGGGTCGGGCAACGAAATGGGCCTCGAAGGCGGGCTACTTGCCATGTGCCGGGCGACCGACTCACCTCCCGAACTCTGCTACGGCTACGACGACGTGAACGGCGCCGGCGTGAGCCCAACCGTCTTCGACGAGTCTCAGGTCGGCACAGGAGCCGGCTTCCTCCGGGATGACGCCAACACGATCATCGTCGTCGTGACCGACGAAGGTGACGGGTCCTACCGCCAAGCCACCGGAGACTTCGAAGGGGGCGTCTACTCCGAGGCCTTCGCGGAATTCAGCAACCCGGTTCGGCTCGCCGTGATCGGCCCCTGGTACGATGACCAGAGCGACGGCGAGTGCCTCGACGGCGCGCAGCCGTGGGCGGTCGAGCGCTACCAGAACGTGGTGGCCGGCACCTTCGGCCAGTACATCAACATCACGCTCGGCCCGGATGAAGACTGCCTGGCCTCGGACTTCAGCGAGAACCTAAAGCAAATCGGCGATCTCCTCGCGAACCTTCAGACGATCTTCCCGTTGCAGACCGTGCCCGACGTCTCCACCATCGACGTCTACGTTGACGGGGTCTCGATCGCCACGTCGATCGCGTTGACCGGGTCACCCGAGACTGGCGACGTCGTCTGGGGACCCGGCTGGACCTACGAGGCCGCGTACAACGCCGTCGAGTTCTGGGACACTGCGATTCCCGGGTACAACGCCGACGTCCGCATCTACTACCGGCCGATAGGCGGCTTCCCTCGCGAGCTCCCTCCGGGCTTCTAGGCTCGAGGCCTCGCCACGTCCCTTCGTCCCCGTCTGGAGCGTCTCCGCCATGCTGCTCGCTGCCTTTCTCGCCCCCACCCTGCTGGGCTTTGCCCTCGCCGCAGACGCCCCATCGCCCGAAACGGTGGACATCGGTGTCATCAAGAACTCCGATATCCGCGTGGTCCAAAGACGCTTGTACTCGAAGGACGGCACCCTTGAGCTCGGCCTCAGTGTCGGCGCGATGCCGTTCGATAGCTTCACCTTCGCCCCGAAAGCGCAGCTCAACGGCACGCTCTTCCTCTCCGAGAAGCTGGGTCTGGAGGCCCACGCCGGGGGCGGGTACGGGCTCAAGACCACGAGGTACAAGTACCTTGAGGGGCCCGATTACGGTGTTGCCGTCGAAGCCTACCGCTACCTCGCGGACGTGCAAGTGGGCGCCCACTGGTCGCC
>SHYV01000120.1 GCA_009692605.1 Myxococcales bacterium | reverse complement strand
GAGGTGCACGCAGGACTACCGCGCGTTGGTGATCGGCTGGGCGACTGGATCGTCGCTGAGCCCATAGGTCAAGGTGGCCTCGCGTCGATCTTCAGGGTGAAGCACCAGTTTACCGGCGCCGTGGCGGCACTGAAGGTCCTCCTTCCGTCCCATCTGAACCCGGAGGAAGAGGAGCGCATGCGCCGGGAGTTCCTCACGCTGTCGCGCCTCGACCATCCGCACGTCGTTCAGGCTCTGGAGAGTGGGTCCACGCGGGGGTTGCCTTGGTACGCCATGGAGCTGATTGACGGCGCCGATCTATCCGTCGTGGTCGAGTCCTGGGCCTCCCGGCCACCTGTAGACCGAGTCTCCACGTCGGTCCAGATCTTCCGTCAGCTGGCTTTGGCCCTCGACTACATCCACGACCGGGGGATCGTCCACCGCGACATCAAGCCACAGAACGTGCTGCTCGACCGGAACGGCAACGTGCACCTCGGGGACTTCGGCGGGGTCAAGGACACCGACAGTTTTCGGTCGAACCTCACCATGACCGGACGGTTGGTGGGCACGGTCGCCTTCATGTCGCCCGAGCAGATCAGCGGCGACCCGGTCACGGCGGCGACGGACCTGTATGGCCTCGGGGCCGTCTTCTACCTCATGCTGTGTGGAAAAAAGCCGATCGGGTCGGACACGCTGGCCGGGTTCCTCGCCCGGCAGCTGACCGAGACGCCCCGGCCGCTGTCCGACATCGATCCCCGCATCCCGAGGTCGATCGAACGGGTGTGCATGCGGCTGCTCGAGAAGGACCCCGCCCGGCGGTTCGCTTCCGGGGCGGCGGCCGTGGCAGCGCTCGATGCGATCCCGGCGCCGGCGTACATAGGGCGCGACGCGGTGATCAAGGCCACGCGCCTCCGTCTGCGCGAGCTTGGGCCGCGAGGGGGCACCATTCGGGTCTACGCTCCAGCGGGCAGCGGCCGGCAGCGCTTCGCCGCGGCGGTGGTCGCGCTTGGACCCGAGCTGGGGCTCCGGATCCGGGTGGACGTGAACGAAGACGGCGACGGCGTAGGCCCGCGCGACGCGCTGGCCCGGGTCGTGCTGAGCGCGGACCCCCCGGTTCCCGGGCAATTGGCGCTTAGCGCCCTCGATCGGGAGCAGATCCGTGAGATGCTGCGCGACCGCGGGATCCACGGGGCGGTGGCGGCGCACCTGGCCCGCCGGTTCCTCGCCGAGCTCGAGGGACAGCCCGGGAGCGTTGTCCGCGTGCTGCAGGCGATGGTTCGACAGGGGTGGCTCGAGCGGCTGCCGGACGGGGCCCTGCGACCGTTGGTGCCGGTCGAGACCTTTCATGGCGACCCGCTGCCGTTGCCGGACGACGAAGTGAGCGGCGCGCGGGCATGGCTGACCGGCCTTCGATCGGATGCGCTGGACGTCGCCACCACCATGGCCGTGTTGGGGACGAGCGCCCCCGCCGGTCTGCTGGCGCAGCTCATGGGCTGGGACGAGGCGGCGATCGAGGGCGCCGTCGCGGTCATCGACGCCGATGGACTCCTGCTGAGGGAGACGGAGGGCAGCACGACCGTGACGCTCTACTCCCTCGCGCCGGCGAGGCGACAGCAGGCGATCTACGAGGCGCTTGATGCGCCCCGGCGGACGGCGCTGCATCGTCGCGTGGCGGAGGGCCTGCAGGCCTGGCATCGCCGCCGTCCCGGCACCATCTCGGAGACGGTGGCGAACCACCTGCTCCGCGCGGGTGATCCGGTGGGCGCCTACCCGTTGCTGGTGAGCGCGGCGGCCCGAGCGCGCTCACGTAGCGGCGAGATGGCGGCGCGTGGCCTCTGCGAACGGGCCATGGCCCTGGCGCCCCGGGCCGAGCCCCATCTGACCGCCGTGGAGGGCGCCCGGCTCCAACGCATGGTTCAGGTCGCTTATGGGGACACGTTGCGCGCGCTCGGCCAGCCGCTGCGCGCCGACGATGCCTACGCCCGGGCGCTGCTGGCCGCTCGCACCGAGGGTAACCCTCAGGAGGCCGCCCGGGCGCTCGCGAGCCGAGGGCTGGCGCGTGCCCTGCTCGGCTTTCGGGAGGAGGCGGGCGTGCTGCTCGGCGAGGGGCTCGTTGGCCTCCCTGCAGGCCATGCCGTGTGGCCCGAGGTCGCGATGATGCGGCTCATGATCCTCCTGGATCAGGGGCAGATCCCGGGCGCGTCGGTGCTCGCGCAGGCGTTGCTCGACCGATCGGTCGAGATCCGTGAGCCCGTCGGCGAGGTGCATGCGCTCCGCGTGCTCGCCTGGCTGGCCCGCATCCAGCGCAACCCGGTGCGGGCGCTTGACCTGCTGGACCGAGCCCAGACCCGCGCGGAGGACGCGTCCGATCGGGCGCCGTCGCTGCAGGTGCTCGCGCAACGGGCTGAGCTGGCGCTGGAGGAGGCGAACCACAAGCTCGCCGCCCGACTCGCGGACGAGATCGACAGCGTGGGCGAGCTCGCGGGTCTTCCCTTCGTGGCCGAGCTGGCGTTGGGGTTGCGGGTGGATGGCGGCCGGCTTCGGGGTCAGGACGTCGCCGGGGCAGCGCGCGAGGGCCTCACAGGGCTGCTGGCGCTGGACTGCAAGGAGCTGGCCGTCATCGCCCCGTTCGCCAGAGCCCTCGGGGCGGACGCACCCGACGAGCTTTTTGTACGCCTGCGCTCGGCGGACTGGCTGCCAGCCCCTGGGATCGGCGCCGATGCGCTACGATTTGGCCTCATCGCACAGGGGCACCCGGACCTGACTGTCAGGCTTGATGCGGCGCGCGAGGCCGTCGCGCTTGTGGGGGACGCGACGTGCTGGCTGCCCTCCGCTGCCGCGCGCGTGCTCAACGGGGCTGCCTCAGCGCTGCGCGCCTCCGGTGCTTCCTCGGAGGCGAGCACGCTGGTCCGGCGCGCGCTCGGCTTTTTGGATGCCAGGGCCCAGACCTCCACCCGGGACGAGCTTAGGCTGTCGGCCCTATAAAACCGCGCTGCCCAGCTCGACCCGAAAACGCGTCTCCCCGGGCCGACACTGCACGGTCACCGTCCCGCCGTACGCAGCCACGGTGGCCCGGACCATGGCGAGACCGAGCCCGGTGCCTTGCCGGTGGTAAAAAACGGTCGAACACTTTTGGCAGGTTCGCCGATGAGATGCGCGTCCCACAGTCGATCACGGTGAACCCGTTTGGGTCGGCATCTACCCGCACCGGCTCTCCACCGTGTACGCGGGCGTTCTCCACGAGGTTTCGGACGACGCAGATCCAACCCTCCCTGTCCCCCGCTACGATGCCGATCGTGCCCGTCACCGGGCAGCCTGCAATGGCGAGGATCAGGCGCTCGGTGCGTCGGACAGGCACGCTCCTGTGAGCGGCAGCGAGGCGTTCAAGGGCGGCATGTAGGGGCGGTTCCGTGTCGAGCCCCCTGTTACCCTGCTGGCCCCCGCGGGGGCGCGCGCTCCCCCCACTGGCTAAGGCGCGGAGATGAAGATCCTGCGAATCCTTGCCCTCCCCGTGTTGTCCGCATGCACTGGCACCGCCCCCGAGCCGGCGGACACTGCGTCGGCGGACACGGCGCCGGCGTACGACCCCAATCCGCCCGACACCATCGGGGGCGAGCGACAGGCCGAAGTGGTCTTGCCCTCCGACTACACGGTCGACAGGCAGTACCCGCTGGTGATCCTGCTGCATGGGTACGGCGTCACGGCAGACTTCCAGGAGGTGGTCTTCGGGCTAGGCCAGCGCGTCGACGCGCTCCAGTTCATCCTGGTGAAGCCGGAGGGCACCGTCGATGGCGACGGCAAACAGTTCTGGAACGCGACCTCCGAGTGCTGCGACTTCGACGACAGTGGCGTGGACGACGTCGCGTACCTGAAGGCGCTCATCGACGAGGCGCGGTCGCTCTACCCCACGTCGACCGCCTCCCTCGTAGGGCACAGCAACGGCGGCTTCATGTCCTACCGCATGGCCTGCGAGACTCCCGAGCGCGTCGACCGGGTCGCGGTTCTCGCGGGCGCGGTCTACAAGGACGAGTCGGATTGCATTGGCGCCGAGCCGGTCTCCGTGTTGCACATTCACGGCACGGAGGACGATACCATCGCGTACGAGTCGGACGCCGGTCACGCCGGGGCATTGGAGTCCGCGGAGCGTTGGGCGCAGAAAGCCGGGTGTGGCTCGGACCCGGTGGTGTTGGGCACCACTGACTACATGGCCAACGCGGCAGGCGAGGAGACGACGATCAACCAGTGGCAGGGCTGTGCCGCGGGTATCGACGTGCAACTGTGGAGGGCCGAGGGCTCGGACCACCTGTTCCTCGACAGCGAGGACGTATGGCGGGACGACGTGGCGACCTGGGCGGTGCAGTAGGAACCCGCCCGCTGTCGCTGGCGGGTCACGGAGCGCATGAGCGCGTTGCACCTCGGTTCGTGGCGTTGGCCGCATGAGGGTGCTGCTCGACGATCGCTCAGTGGGACGGTGGCCTGCGTGATAGCACCCGTCCCCCTTGCGAGACCCCGACATGCCCCACGTCACCCCGTTCCTCACCTCTGCGGAAGTTCGCGCCCGATATCTGGGTTTCTTCGAACATCGCGGCCACTCGGCACAGCCGTCCGGGCCGCTCGTGATCCCGAACGACCCCACGCTCTTTTTCGCCAACGCCGGCATGGTGCAGTTCAAGGACGTCTTCCTCGGCCGCGACCCTCGACCCTACTCTCGTGCGACTACCTCGCAAAAGTGCCTGCGCGTGTCGGGCAAGCACAACGATCTCGAGAATGTCGGACACACCGCCCGCCACCACACCTTCTTCGAGATGCTCGGTAACTTCAGCTTCGGCGACTACTTCAAGCGCGAAGCCATCCAGTACGCCTGGGAGTTCCTCACCGGCCCGGGCACCAGAGGCTGCATGCAGATCGACCCGGACCGGCTCTGGGTCACGGTGTACGAGGAGGACGACGAGGCGCTCGCCATCTGGCGGGACGAGGTGGGAGTGCCTGCGGCGCGCATCCAGAAGCTGGGCAAGAAGGACAATTTCTGGCAGATGGGTGACACCGGGCCGTGCGGCCCATGCACCGAGATCCACTACGACCACGGCCCCGCCATCTCGGACGACCTGCGCGGTCCCGCCGGAGAGGACCCCCGCTACGTCGAGATCTGGAACCTCGTTTTCATGCAGTATGACCGGGCGGCGGACGGCACGCTCAACCCGCTGCCTCGGCCCAGCATCGACACCGGCTCTGGCCTGGAGCGTGTCTGCGCCGTGGTGCAGGGCGTCTACTCCAACTACGACACCGACGTCTTCTTGCCGATCCTGCATCGCGGGGCCGCGCTTGCCGGACACACGTACGGCACGAACCCGGAGCTGGACGTCGCGCTCAAGGTCATCGCCGACCACAGCCGCGCCGCCGCGTTCCTGATCGCCGAGGGCGTGATGCCGTCGAACATCGGCATCGGCTACGTCCTTCGCCGGGTCATGCGCCGGGCCATCCGGTACGGCGTCAAGATCGGCTTGAAGCCTGGGTTCTACACCGAGACCGTCGGCGCGGTGATCGAACATTTCGGCGTGCCCTACCCGGAGCTCGTCGAGCGGGCCGGCTTCATCCGAGACGTGACGCACGCGGAGGAGCAGCGGTTCGCCTCCACGCTCGGGCGCGGGCTGGTCGTGTTGGAGAAGGAGCTGGAGCTGAGCCCGGAGCGCGTCCGGGGTCCGGCCGCCTTCCAGCTCGCGGACACCTATGGCTTTCCGCTCGATCTCACCCAGATGATCGCAGCCGAGCGCGGCGCTGAAGTGGACGAGGATGGCTTCAAGGTGCTCCTCGCCGAGCAGAAGGCGAAGGGCCGGGCGGCGTGGAAGGGCGCCGGCGGAGCGTTCGTCGAGGGCGTGTGGCTGCCGCTCGCGCAGAGGTCGCCCACGACGTTCACCGGCTACGACGCCGAGGGAGGAGAGGGGATCGTGGTCGCCATCGTGAGCGAGGGAGCGCTCGTCACGACCGCGCACGCCGGGGAGGAGGTCGCGATCGTCCTGGATCGGACGCCGTTCTACGCCGAGTCGGGGGGACAGGTCGGAGACACCGGCCGGATGACCGGCCCGCGCTTCGAGGGCACGGTGACCGAGACGAGCAAACCCACCGGAGATTTGCACGTCCACCACGTCACCATCGTCTCGGGGAGCCTGCGCCTGGGTGACCCCATCCTCGCCGAGGTCGACCACGACGCCCGCTCCCAAACACGCGCCAACCACTCTGCGACGCACCTGCTCCACGCCGCGCTCCGCGAGGTCCTGGGCGCGCATGTCACCCAGAAGGGGTCGCTGGTGGGGCCCGACAGGCTGCGTTTTGACTTTGCACACCACAAGGCCATGTCCCTCGCCGAGCAGCGGGCGGTGGAGGACCGGGTCAATCAGCAGATCCGGGCCAACAACGCTGTGGAGACCGAGGTCCTCGCGATCGATGACGCCCGGCAATCGGGGGCGATGGGCCTGTTCGGCGAGAAGTATGGCGACCGGGTCCGCGTGCTCACCATGGGCGACTACTCGAAGGAGCTGTGTGGGGGGACGCACGCTCGCCGCACCGGGGACATCGGCATGTTCAAGCTGCTCTCCGAGGCGGGCATCGCCGCAGGCATCCGGCGGGTGGAAGCACAGACGGGCACTGGCGCGATCGGCTGGGTCCACGGTCAGGAGGATGGCGTGCGCGCGATCGCCGCGCTGCTCAAGGCTCCGGCGTCGGCCGAGGGCGGCCTGTCGCGCCTGATCGAGAGCGTGGAGCAGCTGCAGGAGAGCCGGGCGCGTTTGCAGAAGGAGCTTGATGCTGCGCGGCGTGAGCTGGCGCAGGCGAAGGCGGGCGACCTCACCAAGAGCGTTGTGATGGTGGATGGTGTACAGGTGCTGGCGGTGCAGCTGGATGTGGACCCGAAGTCACTTCGCGAAGAGGCCGAGCGGCTGCGGGATCAGCTTGGCAGCGTCGTCGTCGTGCTCGCGACGCCGGATGAGGGTGGGGTGAAACTGGTGGTGGCTGTGTCGAAGGATCTGGCCGGCACGAGGTGCAATGCGGGCAAGCTGGTGGGGACCTTAGCCGCCATGGTCGGGGGCCGTGGCGGCGGCCGTCCGGATCTCGCTCAGGCAGGCGGGACCGACGCCACGAAGATCGCCGAGATGCTGGCGAGTGTGCCCGGGATCGTGGCCGGCGGCTGATCCTGACCCCATCGGGCGGCCCGGGTATCGTGCATCTGACGGTCCCTCGGCTGTGGCGTTGCCCTCGCGTCGGAGGTAGAAGCCGCCCCCAACACTGCTCCTGCCCTACGAGGAGCGTTCCCACTCGGAGCCCAGCATGAACGTCAAAGGCATGAACATCCTCGTCACCGGCGGCGCTTCTGGCATGGGCCGGGCCTTCGTCCTCAACCTCGCGAAGGATGGCGCGAACGTCGCCTTCTGTGATGTGAACGAAGCGGGAATCGCGGACACTCAGGCTGCTGCAGCCGAGTTCGGGACCACGGTCGTCGGCTTCAAGGCCAACGTGGCCGACGAGGCCGAGGTAACGGCTCTCGTGAAGAGCGCGGCCGACGCCCTCGGTAGCTTGAACGGCCTCATCAACAACGCGGGCATCTTCCGCGACGGCCTCATCGTCAAGGTCGATCGCGAGACCGGGGCGGTCATCAAGTTCCCACTTTCGAAGTGGAACGACGTCGTCGCCGTCGACCTCACCGGCCCGTTCTTGCTGACCCGTGAATTTGCGGCGCAGGTGATCGAGCGGAAGCCCGGCCCCTCCGTCGTGGTGAACATCTCCTCGGTCGCGCGTCACGGCAATCGCGGTCAGGGCAACTACTCCGCGGCGAAGGCGGGTCTGGTCGCGGACACCCGGGTCTGGTCGCTCGAGCTCGCGCCCTTCGGGATCCGGACCGGCGCGATCGCCCCCGGGTTCGTCGATACGCCCATCCTCCAGGGCATGAAGCCCGAGGCGTTCGAGGCGATGATCAAACCCGTTCCGCTGCGCCGGGTCGGTAAGCCGGAGGAGATCTACGCCGGCGTCCGGTTCATCATCGAGTGCGACTACTTCACCGGCCGTTGCATCGACATCGACGGCGGCTTGACCGTCTGATACCTGCAGGCGCGCACGTTGCGCCGCCTTTCCCTCACGAGGTCCCCATGTTCGGCTCCGCTCCTGACTCCCCCGCTCCTCCCGCCAGCGTCTCCGTCCCTGGGGACGGTCCGCTGCGTGCCCTTTTCAAGACCACCATGGGCGACATCGAGGTGGAGTTCTACGAGAACGAAGCCCCGCGCACCGTGGCGAACTTCGTGGGCCTCGCGGTGGGCGCTGTGGAGTGGACCGACCCGGCTGGCGTGAAGTCCAAGCGGCCGATGTACGACGGGACGATCTTCCATCGCGTCATCAAGGACTTCATGATTCAGGGGGGCGACCCCAAGGGCGAGGGCACTGGCGGCCCCGGCTACAAGTGGAAGGACGAGGCGGTGGCGCTCAAACTTCGTCACGATCGGCCTGGGCTCCTATCGATGGCCAACGCCGGCCCGAACACCAACGGAAGCCAGTTTTTCCTGACCGAGATCTCGACGCCCTGGCTCGACGGCAAGCACGCGGTGTTCGGCAAGGTGATCGCGGGTATGGACCTTGTGCCGAAGATCACCCGGGTGCCCCAGAACCAGTCCAACAAGCCGCTGACCCCGGTGAAGTTGACCCAGGTGGTCGTCTACCGCGGAACCCGGCCAGAGTAGGTCGCGCGGTTCGGGCGGGCCGGCTGGATCTGCCCACGTTGAATAAGGGGTTGTGCATGAGCGTTGCACCTTTGGTGTGAACGTAAACCTGAACAGGAGGCTCTCCCAATGGTCCCTCGCCTAATCGTCCCCGGCCTGCTCGCTTTCTTGCTGGCTGGCGCGCTTACTGCTCCGGGGGACGCTCTGGCGTCCTCAGGTCGGGACGGGCGTGATGGCTCCGACAGCGAGGACCGGAAGAAGGACGCAGACAAGAAGAAGCCGCCCAGCAAAGCGAAGAAGCCAGCTCCCGCGAAGCCAGCGCCGGCCCAGCCCGTCTCCAAGCCGGCGCCGCAGCCTGTCTCCAAGCCGGCGCCGCAGCCTGTCTCCAAGCCGGCGCCGCAGCCTGTCTCCAAGCCGGCCCCGCAGCCGGCGAGGCCCGAGCAGCCCGCTTCCCCGCAGCCCGCGTCCCCACAGCCCGCCTCGCCGCAGCCCGCGTCCCCACAGGCCGCTGCGCCGGGGCAGCCGGCGCCGGTTCGTCAGGCGGCCCCACAGGCGGGGTCGCCGATCCAGCCCGCGAACGGATCACCGAGCGACGTCAGGCCCGCCGCCGGCGCCCCCGCTGGCGCTTCCACGGTCTCCCGTCCGGCGTCCTCAGCGCACGACACCCGCTCTGACGCAGAGCGGGCCCACGTGGACCACCCTCCCGGGGCGCGGAGCGACGCCGAGCGCGCACACGACAACCGTCCACCGGCGCCGCACCACTCCGCGGATCATCGGTACGCCCGGCCACGTGCGGCCCACGTGCGCACCTACCCGGATGCCAGACACGCTGCTCCGGCCGCGCGATGGTACCGACCCTACTACGCCAGATGGTGGGTACACCCCTACTACCGGTGGGTGCACGCCACCGTGGCGATCGTGTTGTTCGACTGGGAGGTCCATGCCTGGACCGCGAGCTGGGCGCCGCCCGCCCGTACGGGTTGGGTCTGGGTCCCGGGTCACCGGGAGGTCGGCTGGTGGGTGCCGGGCCACTGGGTACCGGCTGGCCCCACGCCTGCCAGCTACGGCGGCCGCTGGGCGTACGTGCCCGGCTGGTGGATCGGCGACCGGTACGTCGAAGGCTACTGGCGTGCTGTGGATCGCGGCGCGACGTGGACGTGGGTGGAGGGTGCGTGGCTGGGAGAGGGCGCGTACCGGTGGGGCCATTGGGAGCCGGTCGGGCGCACGCCCGCGGGCTACACCTGGGAGCCCGGCTACTGGGACGGGGAGGACTGGGCCGACGGGTTCTGGCGGCCCCAACTGCGAACCGGCTTCCGTTGGGTCAGCTCGGCGTTCAACGAAGACGGCGTGTTCGAGTCCGGGTACTGGGAGCCGATGGAGCCCCGTTCGGACAGCACATGGATCCCCGGCTGGTTCGACGGCACCACGTGGATCGATGGATATTGGGTCGGCAACACCGAGTACAACGCGGCCCAGCCGGACACCTACAACCCGCCCCCGGGCGCGGATGACGGCTGGGGCGACTCTACCACGTCTGCCACCCCCGCCTCCTCAACCGAGGATCAGCCGCTCGCCATCCCGGCGAACTGACAAAGTGGGTAGGATCCGCCCTCCGCGGATCCTACCCACTTTGGGTGGCGGCGTAGAGGTGAGCTAAGCGGCTTGCAAGAACTTCACCCACTCCCGCCAGAGCAGGGGTCGGCGGAAAGCGCCGAAGTGACCGATGCGCGCCATGCCTTCGGCTTCGGGGATCAGTCTGTGGACCTCGGTTTTTGCGCGCGCGTAGAGCAGCAGCAGCGGCCCGATCGAGGCCAGGGGCGCGAAGGCGTCGTCCATGATCGCGACCGACCGGATCTCGATCTCAGTCAGGTGGAACGCCGCGTCGGGCAGCGTCGCGGACGTCTTCCCGATGTAGTTCGGGTGTCGTCCCCATTCCGCCCACTGCCTCGCCACTCCAGACGGAACGTCCAGGCCCTGCCCGACCGCCTTCATCGGCAACCGGCCAGCCAGGAGGGTGATGAGGGGCATGGTATGCCACAGCGCCCAGATGCCGATGCGGCGCATACCCGTCCAGTTTCGCCAGTGGCCGCTCTGGCTCGCCACGATCAGGGCCTTTTCGACGGGTCGCTCCCCCGCCATCAATCCAAGTAGCTGCCCGCCGATGGAGTGGCCGAACCAGACCTTGCGCACGCCGGGCCAGCGTCTGGAGAGCTCGTCGAGGGCAGCCTGCAGGTCGAGCCTCGCCCAGTCGACGAGGGTCGCCTTGAAGCCACGCAGCGCCCGCGGGGCGCTGTCGCCCATCCCTCGGTAGTCAATCACGATGGCGCCGAACCCACGGCCCGCGAGGTGCTGGATCCACTTCCGGTAGAATCGTCTTGGGACAGCCATCGCCGGCGCTACGATCACTACGGTGTGCGGCTCTCCCGCGGGGACCGCGACGTCCGCCGCCAGCCGGAAGCCGTCAGCGGTCTGGAGCGAGATGGTCTCAATCAGGACCTGAGGACGAGTCACAGGTGGGCCCGGAGGAAGTCTATGATGACTCCCCGGGCGAGCTGGGACCCGAAACCGCCGGGACGGATGTCAAAGCCGTGCTCCGCGAACGGGATGAGCACAAGCTTGCTGGTGCGGCCCTTTGCCAACAGAGCCGTATGTAGCTTCTCCGCGTTGGACACGCGGACACACCGCTCCGCCGTACCGTGGAGCAACAGGGTGGGCGGGACCTCGCGGTCGATCCAGGTCATCGGCGTGGCGAGCCGGTAGTTCTCGGGTGACTGTGCCGGCGAACCGCCCAAATAGTCCTCCAGCGCGCTGGTGCCTTGGACGACGTCGGGGACGAACGGGTTGTCGTAGGCCCACGCGAGGTCCGTGGGTCCGTAGAGGGAGATGACGGCCTGAACCGCGTCCACGCTGCCCTCCGCCCCGACCGCCGCCTTGCAAGGGCCGGTCAGCGGGGACCCGGCCGCGCCCCCCGCAGGCGGAGCACCCAGCGTGTAGGCGGCGACGAGCGCGATTTCGGCGCCGGCTGAACGGCCCAGAAGCGCGGCCCGGGCCGGGTCGATGCCAAGCTCCGCGCTCCGCTCGCGCACGCGTCCGAGCAGACACGTGACGTCCTCGATGCCAGCAGGGAAGGGAAATTTGGGCGCGAGGCGGTACGCGACGTCGACCACCGTGAACCCGGCGGCTGCGAAGGCACGGGACTCCCGCGCGGCGTCCCCCTTGTCACCGGAGCGCCAGCTCCCGCCGTGGACGACCATGACGAAGGGGTGCGGCCCGGGCCCGGGCGCGCGGTAGACGTCCGCCTTCAGCCCCGGAAGGAGCTCGATGTCCCGGTCCACGACTACGTCCGGGGTCGAGCCGCCGGTGAGCCAGTCCTGCATCGAAAAAGACTGATTCTCAGATCGAAAGACGGGGATGGCCAGAAGCGCGGGCGCCATTGCGGCCAGCGCGCCCATGGCCGCCAGCCCCTGCACGATGGGTTGCCCTCCGCCGAGCAGCACGGCGAGGACGCCGAGCACGCTCGCGAGTAAGCACCCCTCGATGGCGGCGAACCGCGCGAGCCACATCGGCCAGATGGGAGGCGGCACGTAGAGCAATACCACTTGCGCGAGCGACAAGGCGAGGAGCAGGCGAGCGAGCAAGCGGGTCACTCCAGATACCCGAGCGCCTTGAGCTGCTCGGCGTTCATTTGGTGCTGATGGTTCTCGGGGGGCAGCGCGCCGGTCTCGAGGAGCGCGGTTTGCGAGGCGAGCAGCGCGCGAAGCCGCTCCACCTCGTCGGGATGATCAGCGGCGACATCGTGCGCCTCGCGTGGATCCGCGTCGGTGGCGTAGAGGTGGTCCACGTCACGCCGGCCAGCGTAGTCGTGTTCGACGTGTATGAGCTTCCACGACCCGTCGTCGATGGACTGCGCCACGCACCGCTTCTTCCAGTTGATGTCGGCGATCAGCGTCTGGTCGGGCCTGACCGGCGGCTCAGGAGCTCCCGGAGCGCGCTCTGGGCGCAGCGCCGCCAGCAGCGACACGCCGTCCACCGGGGAGTCGGCCGGGTTCGGGGGCGCGCCAACCGCGTCGAGCACGGTGGGGAGGATGTCGTTGAGGCTGACGTTCCCGTCGATCACCCTGGCTTCCGTCTGCCCGGGCAGCTTGATGAACAGGGGCACGTGCAACACCTCGCGGTGCAGCGAGTAGCCGTGGCTGAAGCCGCCGTGGTCGAACAGCTCCTCGCCATGGTCAGCCGTCAGCACGATGAGCGAGTTGTCGTAGCGCCCCGCCGCGCGGAGGTGGTCCAGAAAGATCCCCACCTGATCGAGGGTGTAGCGGACGGCCGTGTCGTAGTGCTCGTCCAGCGACCGCTGGTAGGTCTGCGTGACGCGCGTCCGTGCTCCGAGGTTGCCAGCGAGCACCATTCGCATCGGGCCCTGATAATACGCAAAACCGGCGCGGGGAGGGTGGCCCAACAAGGTGCTGCGGCGCGCTTTGGGGACCTTGTAGGGGCCGTGGCAGTTCATCGGCTGCAGGTACAGAAAGAGCGGGTCGGCGGGGTGGGCCTCGCTGACCGTAGCGACGGCGGCGTTGATTTCCGCGATCATCTTTTTCGCGTGAGGGTAGTCGAGGACGTCGTTGTCCGGAACCGACAAGGAGCGAAAGCCTTGGTCGAAGCCCAACCGGGGGGAGATGCTGACGTTGTGGGAGAACCCGAGCGCGGTCCAACCCGCCTGAGTGAGCCGCTCCGGCAGCGTGTCGATGCTGGCCGGCAGTACGTCGCCGGACCTGCGGACCTGGTGGCGGAGGGGGTGCTGGCCGGTGAGCAGGGAGGCGGTGCTCGGCAGCGTCCAGGAGGACGGGGCGTACGCACTTTCGAATCGCGTGGACTGCTCGGTGAAGCTGTGGATGCCCGTCGACGTCGCCAGCCGGTATCCGTAGTCGGTCAGACGGTCGGCGCGAAGGGTGTCCAGCACGATCACCACCACGTCTGGGTGCGCCCTTGGCTGTGCGAGCGGGGCGGACGCGGCGGGGGGTGGTTTTTGGGCGGCGGTTGGTTCGGGGGCCGAGCACGCCACGTGGACGAGCACCCAGATCAGGCTCATCCCGGAGCTATAAGTTTCCGCTGGCGCTCGCGCTCTCCCTCGCTGGTGCTCGCGCTGGCGCGCCCGCCGCCGCCCGCTGGCGCTCGCGCTGGCGCGCCCGCCGCCGCCCGCTGGCCCGACACACCGGGGCACGCGGTTTGGACGAGTCGGTGGTTACTCCTCGCCTCCCGGCAAGACGCTGGGCACCGCCCTGCCCAGGGTCTTCGTGGTCCTCATCGCGGCGGGCGCAGAGCGAAAGGCCAGGGCCGACAGCCCGGGCTCGTCCTCGTAGAAGCGCAAGACGTCCTGGGTCGGCCCCCCCGCCACCCCGCCCGCGAACAGCTCCAACAGCTCCCCGTAGCGCGGCAGGAAGTGCACACCATGCACGCGATCGTAGATGATCCCGGGCCGTCCGGGCCCGCGTAAGCTCTCGCCAAGCTGCACCTGAACCACCTTCGGCTCCGCCCCCTTCGCCACCCGGTGCGCGTCCGCGCGTGTTCGGCCGCCGAGCGAGCCGAACGTCCACTCGTTCCCCAGCACGTTCATGAAGCGCGCCAGCTGGTCGGCCAGGTCATCGGCGTTGTTGAAGACGCGCTCGTCGGCCCCAAAGTAGTGGACAAAGGCTGATTGTTCTTCGCGCTGCTGGGTGAAGGCCTGCCGCAGGGCCCCCAGCCGGGCGATCAGGTCCGGCTCGGGCGTCTCCTGCCAGGCCCGCAGCAGGTCCATGCGCGCGATGACGCCCAGCCCATCGTACAGATCGGGGGAGCCGCTAAACACGAACTGGTCGTCACGGGCGACCTCCGGGACCACACGGGCGCGAAGGACGGTCCGGCGTGGGAGGTCGTCTTTGGCGGCGGGGGCGTAAACGGCCACGTCGGCCTCGGTGGCGAGGTCTCGGAGCATGACGAGGTCGCCTTCCCATCCGTCGACCACCCAGAGCGCGGTGCGCACCTCGCGGCTCAGTCGAAGCGCCTGCGCGGGGAGACGGCCGGCCTCGACGGCCAGCTCCACCGGCGAATATCCGTTTGCGTCCACCCACTCGATCACGAAGAAATCAAGGAAATCTGAGAATAGTTCGGGGGCGTCGGGCGGCGGAGCGTCGTGGAGCATCCGGGCCGCGAGGGCCACCTCTTCGGGGTCGTGCGGCCCGCCGTACAGCTCGCGCAGCAGGATCGAGGTGGTCGGTGACGAGGGCGGCATCGGCGCGGGGTAACCGGAGGCCGGGTCCCCGGAGTGGCGATCGGGCTCCGGATCGTGTAGAACGCGGCACTCCAGTGGTCGAATGATGCGCCTGTCGAACGTGTGCCCCCTGCGTGCCGCGAGGTCTGTGGCCTTCGCCGCGTTGGCCGTTGGCGGCACGTGGGCTGTTGGCTGCACCGGGAAAGCGATCGACGTGAACGAGGCCTTCCCCGAGCTGGGAGTCAGCCCGACCTCTATCGATTTTGGTGAGGTCACCGTCGGGTTCAAGTCCACGATCGGCGTGACGGTGAGCAATACCG
>SHYV01000119.1 GCA_009692605.1 Myxococcales bacterium | reverse complement strand
AGTGGAGCGCGGCGATCGCCGACGAGTCCGCACAGCTGGCGGTGTTCGACAAGCTCGATCTGGAGATCGTCGCAGGGCAGGGCGCGCGGGTCCAGGACCGCGCCGGGCGCTGGTACTGGGACCTCTACGGTGGCCATGCGGTCTCGCTGATCGGCCACGCGCACCCGCTCTGGGCCGCGGTGGTGGGTGAGCAGGCGCGGCGCCTGCCGTTCTACTCAAACCTCACCCCTCACCCGCTCCGGGCGGCGGCGTGCAGGATGCTCGTGGACCTCGCCCCGGCGAACCTGACCAAGGCTTTCCTCACCAATTCAGGCGCTGAAGCGAACGAGACCGCGCTCAAGCTCGCCCGCCACCACACCGGCCGCACCGAGGTGATCGCCTTCGAAGGATCGTTCCACGGGCGCACCGCCGCCACGCTCGCCGTGACGTGGAACCCGAAGTACCGCAACTACGCAGCGCCAGGATTCGGACACACCCGCTTCCTGCCCTTCGGGGCAGTGCCCGGCGCCAACGGGATCCCGGAGATCGGCAGCGACGTCGCCGCCGTGATCATCGAGCCCATCCAGTCGCTGAACGGCATGACGACGGCCACGCCAGAGCTCCTCGCCTCCCTCCGCGCAGCCTGCGACCAGGCTGGCGCGCTGTTGATCCTCGACGAGGTCCAGACGGCCTGGGGGCGGCTCGGATCGCCGTTCGCCGCCGACTACTATGGTGTTCGGGCCGATCTCATCACCGGCGCGAAGTCCGCGGCCGGCGGCTTCCCGGTGGGGGTGACCCTCGTGGACCAGGCCATCGCGGCGAGGGTCAAGTCGGGTGATCAGGGCTCGACCTTCGGGGCGGGGCCGCTCGCCTGCGCCGCGATCCTCGCCACCCACCACATCGTGAAGACCGAAGGCTTGATGGCGAACGCGCGCGCCGTCGAGGATCGGCTGCGCACTGCGCTGTCCGGGACCCCTTTTCACGGTGTGCGCGGGCACGGCTGCCTGCTCGGAATCGAGACTCCCCGCCCAACACGAGAGCTCCTCCCGAGCCTGCGCGCCAGAGGGTTCATGGCCGGCGGCTCCGACGACCCGCACGTCATGCGGCTGATGCCGCCGCTCTGCCTGCCCTTGACCGCCGTGGACGAGCTCGCCGCAGCCCTGCGCGATCTGGGCTGACCGCGCGGTTGCCCAGCACCCGGCCCCACCTTAGACGCGCCCACCAGGACCCGCCATGAGCACCCTCGAATCCCGCTTGCACACTGGCGTCGCCCGCGTCCGCGAACACTGGCGCGGTACCCGATTCATCGACGGGCTGGAGCCCGGGCCGGCCGGCACCGCAGCGTTGCTGGACGTCGCGCGCATCTACCGGGCCAACCGGCTGGAGATCGGCCGCATGCGCCTGCTCTCCGGTCGCGCCGTCGCCGGGCTGTTCTTCGACCCCTCGCTGCGCACCCACACGTCGATGGAGGTCGCGACCGGCCGCCTCGGTGCGCACTTCGTCTACCTGCAGGGCGGACAGGGCACCTGGGGCATGGAGTTCGAGGACGGCGTGGTGATGAACGGCACCGCCGCCGAGCACATCCGCGAGGCGGCGCCCGTGCTGTCCACGTACGCGGACGTGCTGGCCGTGCGGGCCTTCCCGAAGGGGCCGAACCGCGACGAAACGGTGATCAAGGGGTTCGCGGCTCACGCGGGTGCCCCGTTGATGAACCTCGAGAGCGCGCTCTCCCACCCGTGCCAAGGGCTGGCCGACCAGCTCACGCTCTCCGATTTGGGGGGTGGCGACTTCAAGCGTCGTAAGGTGTGCCTGACGTGGGCGCCCCACCCCAAGGCGCTGCCCCAAGCTGTCCCGCTCTCGGTCGTCCGGGCCGCGGTCCTCGGCGGCGCCGACCTGCACATCGCCAACCCCGAGGGCTTCGACCTCGATCCCCACGAGCTTGAGCGAGCGCGCAGCTTCTGCCGGGACACCGGCGCGACCATCACCGAGACGCGTGACCCCGACGAAGCCGCGGACGGCGCGCTCGCCGTTTACGGCAAGGGTTGGGGCGGCGACGACCATGAAGGGCACGCCGACCGGGTCGCCGCGCTCGCCCACTGGACCGTGACCGCGAAGCGCATGGAGCGGGCAACCGCGTTCCTCCATTGCCTGCCGGTGCGCCGCAACGTCATCGTGACCGACGGCGTGCTCGATGGGCCCAAGAGTCGGGTCGTGCCGCAGGCAGCGAACCGCGAGCCCGTGCAAGCGGCCGTGCTGCTGAGCTGGATGTTGTAGGCCTACGTGACGCGCGACCGTGTGCTCATCGCCCTGGCCCTCGTCGTGGCCACCGCGGTAGTGCTCGTGCCGGAACGCTCCACAGCCGCCTCACCGCTCGGGATCGCCACGCCCATCCTCGATCCCGGCCACCGCGGACTCAGCCGGTGGTTCAGCGCGCTGAGACGTGCGGCGGACCAGACTCCGGGCACCACCGGAGTGGCCCGCGCGCTGCATTTTGGCGACTCGACCATCGCGGGAGACGGCATCTCCCGCACCGTGCGCGCCCGACTGGCCGCCCGCTTCGGAGACGCTGGACCGGGCTTCATCTCCGCCTCGTTCAACCCGAAGTGGAGCGCCCGCGTCGACGTCAGCTCCCGGCGTAGCGGCACGTGGGATTGGCGCACCATCCTGCTCGGCGGCGGGGCCGGCCGCTACGGGCTCGGAGGCATCGTCGGGATGCTCTCGTCGGGGGCGAAGGTGACATTCTCAGCGATGGGCGCGGCTTCTGGCACGGAGCCCCCCACCCCGGTCGGGCAGCGCCACGTCGAGGTCTGGTATCAGGCGGGCGCCGGCTACGGGTCGGTCTGGGCCACGGCCGGAACATCCGAGATCCTAAGAGCCTCCGCGGCGGCCGGCGCAACCGAGGACCGCCGTTTCGTCGTGGATCTGCCCACTTCAGCGGCGACCTTCGCTGTCGGAGCAAGCGGGGGCACCGTGCCCGTCTACGGCGTTGTATTGGAGACCGGCCTGCCCGGCGCGACCTGGGAGGCCCAGGGGGTGGTCGGGGTGGGCTCGAAGTCGTTCACGACGTTCGCGAAGGAGCACCTTGGCCAGCAGATGGCAGTCAGAAAGCCCGATCTCGTGGTGGTGATGCTGGGTGGGAACGAGGCGTCGTACCCGACCCTCACGACCAAGGGGGGGGTTGGGTACCTGCCGCTCTACGAGGGCGCGTTGAAGACGATCCTCGCCGGGTCGGCGGGGGCGTCCTGCCTCGTGATGACCCCACTCGACCAAGGTTACTTCGAGGCTCCTGCCACCCCCCCGGCCGATGCCGCCGTGGCGCCGGTGATGTCCGACGTTGCGGCGCCCGCCGTCGCAGTCCCCGCGGCGCCCCCGCCGAAGGGGGAAGCGAAGTCGAGGCCCGGCATGGCGAACCTGGTCGCGATGCAGGCACAGGCCGCGACCAACGCGGGCTGCGCGTTCTGGAGCAGCTATGCGGCGATGGGCGGCGCAGGATCCGCGCTGACCTGGGCGCGGACACGCGGCATGGGCACCGGCGACCTTGTCCACCTGACGCCCCTCGGGTTGGAGCGCATCGGCAACCTGTTCAGCGACGCACTGCTGGCCGACTACGACTCGTGGGCCAGAGGAACCGGCGGCCGGGCGCCGTAGTCTGCTGCGCTCGTCCTCCCCGCCTCCGCCAAAAACGCGAACATCTCCTGCCAGCACCGGCGCGCCGCAGCCCTCCAGATGAACGCGTGAAAGGCGTGCACTTCACCCTCGTAGTAACGTGCTTCCATCTGGATACGGGACGCGGCCAGGCCGACGCCACCGCGACGACCGCCGCGAGGTTTGCGCCAGCCGATTCGCCAGCGACCGCCATGCGCTGCGGATCACCGCCGTATGCGGCGGCGTGCTCGGTCACCCAGCGCCACGCGCGGCAGACGTCTTCGGCGGCGGCCGGATACCGATGCTGGGGGGACAGCCGGTAGTAGTTGATGTTGAACACCGCGTAGCCCTGTCTGGCAAACGCGATTGCCATCAGCCAGTGCGTGTCCTTGGACATCGCCTGAAAGCCTCCCCCGTGAATGTACACGACCACCGGGAGCAGCCCGGGTGCTACGCGGGGCCGGTAAACATCCAGCTGATGCTCCGGGCTTCCGCCCTCGACGTAGGGGATGCCGACAAGCCGCTCCAGCCCATGGTACCCGGGCGAGGCGGCCGGCAACAAACCTGCGAGCGTGGAGAGACCGTGAAAGCCGCGCGCCATGGCGCCGCTGAGCGTGCGGCGGCGCCACTGGATTAGTGCATCAAGCACACGGGGGCCTATCAAGTTCTTTGGCCCGACCCCGCCAGCCGGGGTAACCGCCCAAATGACTCCCCCAGCACCGACGCCTCGAGCCACCGGCCTCGCCGGACCACTCGTTGGGGGGGCGGCCACCCACCTGCCAACCATAGCCATCGTCGGCCGCCCGAACGTCGGCAAGTCGACGCTGTTCAACCGGCTCGCCGGCAACAAGAAGGCGCTCGTCCACGATCGCCCCGGCGTGACCCGCGACCGCAATTACATTGAGACCGAATGGGGCGATCGCCCCTACGTGCTCATCGACACCGGGGGGTACGACCCCTCCCCGGAAGACCCGCTGTTCAGCTCGATGCGGACCCAGTCCGACACCGCCATGGCCGAGGCCGACGTCATCCTGCTGCTCGTCGACCGTCAGGCCGGAATCACCCCGGCCGACGTAGAGAGCGCGAACCGCATCCGCTCCGCCCAGAAGCCGGTCATCGTGGTCGTGAACAAGTGCGACACGCCGACTCACGAAGATGAAGCCCATGAGTTCTGGTCCCTCGGGTTCAGCGATCTCGTGCCGATCAGCGCAGAGCACGCGCGCGGCATCCTCGAGCTGATGGACACCGTCTTCGCCGTGCTTCCCGACATCGAGTACGGAGCGCCCGTTGAAATCGAGGGCGAGATGCGGGTCGCGGTGCTGGGCCGCCCGAACATCGGCAAGTCCACCCTGCTCAACCGGCTGTTGGGCGAGGAGCGCCACGTCGTCCACGACATGCCCGGCACCACGATGGACGCCACCGATACGCTGCTCGACTATGAGGGCGGGCGTTTCCGGCTGGTCGACACCGCGGGCATCCGACGGCGAGGCCGCATCTCCGATCGTCTTGAGACCATCGCGGTCTCCGCTGCGATCCGGACCATCGAGCGCTGCCATGTGTTGATGCTCGTCATCGATGGGGCGGAGGGCGTGACCGATCAGGACGCCGCGCTCGCCGAGCTGATCACCGAGCGAGGCCGGGCGGTGGTGCTGCTCGTCAACAAGTGGGATCTGGTCCGCGAGATCGAGGACCGCGACATCAAGGTGCTGGAGGACGAGATCGAGCGAAAGCTGCCGCACCTGAGCTGGGCGCCGGTGCTGTACATCTCGGCGCTGAGCGGCAAGGGATGCCAAAAGGTGCTGTCGGTGGTCCGGTCGGCTTATGACAGCTTCAACCAGCGTATCGCCACCGCAAAGCTCAATGACTTCCTCCGGGAGATGGTGGCCGCCTATCAGCCGCCGCAGCTGCACAACCACCCCGTCCGGCTCCAGTACATGACGCAGGTCCGGGTGCGGCCGCCGACCTTCACCATCTTCTGCAACAACCCCGACGGCGTGCAGGACGGCTACCAGCGATACCTCCAGAACAAGCTGCGCGAGCAGTTTGGCTTTCTCGGTACGCCGCTGCGCATCCAGACCCGGCGGCGTCGCAAGATCGGCGAAGAGCGCTCCGAAGACGGGCCGGCGCCCAAGCCCCTGTGGCACGATGACATGGCGCTCGAGATCGTGCTCGACGAGATGGACGACGAGCAGGACCCCGAGTCCGACGACGGGTCCGACGACGAGCCCGACGACGACGAGGACGACGGGGACGCTGAGACGTGGACCGAGGCGACCGACGCAGCCGACGACGCAGCCGACGACGCAGCCGACGACGCAGCCGACGACGCAGCCGACGACGCAGCCGACGACGCAGCCGACACGGACCCATAGTGCCTGTCCGGATCCTCGACGAACACCTGATCAACAAGATCGCCGCGGGCGAGGTGGTCGAGCGTCCGGCGTCGGTGCTGAAAGAGCTGTTCGAGAACGCGCTGGACGCAGGCGCCACCGACGTGCGCGTGCACTTGAGAGCGGGTGGCCGAAACCTTGTGCGGGTGATCGACAACGGCTCGGGCATGAGCCGCACCGACGCCGTGATGTGCACCGAGCGGCACGCCACCTCGAAGATCCGGACCGACGAGGACCTGTTCAACATCTCCACCCTCGGGTTCCGCGGCGAAGCCATCCCGTCGATCGCGAGCGTGAGCCGGTTCACGCTGCTGACCCGGCCCAACACCCCCGGCGAGGGGCAGGGCGACGAGGTCGGCACCTGCATCGAGATGGAAGGCGGGAAGATGCTCGACGTCCGGGACGCAGGCTGCGCGCCCGGCACCGAGATCTCGGTCGCCAACTTGTTCTTCAACGTGCCGGCGCGGCGCAAGTTCCTCCGCACCATCGAGACCGAGCTGGGGCACTGCGTCGAGGCGGTCACCCGCGCGGCGTTGGTCCGGCCCGAGCTGGATCTGGAGCTCACCCACGAGGACCGTCCGCTCCTGCGCTGCTCGCCCACGACCGATCATCGCCGCCGCGCCGCTGACCTGCTCGGCCCCCATGGCGACGCCCTGATCCCGGTCGCGTTCACCCGTGGCACTCTGGAGGTGCGTGCCCTGCTCAGCCCGGTCGGCGTGCATCGCTCCCAACCGACGGGCTCCACCTGGACCTACGTGAACGGCCGCTTTGTGCGTGACCTGACGCTTCGTCGCGCGCTGACCGCAGCGTACGCCGGCATCGTGCCGAAAGACCGCTACCCGCTGGTGATCCTGGACGTGCGGGTCCCCACCGGCGACGTCGACGTCAACGTTCACCCGGCGAAGACCGAAGTGCGCTTCGCACACGGCTTCGAGCTCCAGAACGCGCTCACTGCGGGCCTACGGTCCGCGCTCCAGGACTACGGCATCCAGCGGCCGGTGGTCTCGGCGCCCCGGTACCTGCAGCCCGTCGCGGTCGAGCACGCGCAGGTACGGCTCCCCGATGCGTTGGGCGCGACGCGAGCCCCCTCCGAGCACACCGGCGACCGGACCTGGAGCGACGTGGCCGCAGAGCCGCAGACCTGGGCTCCCGCCCGAATCCCCGCCGCCCCTGACAGCGCTCCGGCCCTGCAGGCGCCTCCGGTCCGAGACCCGCCGCCCTCGACGGCGCTCCCGGGGCCGGGGCTCCCGGGGCCGGCGCGCCCCCCACAGGCGCCGCTGTCGCTCCCGGCGTCCCAGACCCTCGCTTCCCCGGCCGGCCCCCTCCCCCGGGCGTCCTCGCCCAACCGTCCGCTGCTCCCCGTCGCCCGCTTCCGCGATCTGCGGATCATCGGCCAACTCAAGCGCACGTACTTGCTCTGCGAGGGCGCCGGCGAGCTCGTCATCATCGACCAGCACGCCGCGGCCGAGCGTGTCACCCTCTACAAGCTGACCTGCGACCGCGCCAACGTCGTCGGTGGCGCCCAACAGATGCTCACCCCGCACCTCATCCGGCTGGGGGCCAACCGGGCCCGCGCGCTCGCGCCTGCGGTGGACTCCCTCTCGGCGTGGGGCCTCGACGTGCGCTTCATGGGCGGCGACACCTTCGCCATCCACGCCCTGCCCGGCCCGCTGGCTCGCGCCGACCTTGACGTGCTGCTCGGCGACATCGCCGACGAGCTTGCGCTGGGTGGCCCCGCCACGATGCCCCAAGCCCGGCTCGAGCACTTCCTCGCCACGCTCGCTTGCCACACATCGATCCGAGCGGGCGACATCCTCTCCCACGACGACATGGCCAGGATGCTGCGGGAGCTGGACGAGGTGGACTTCTCGGTCTGCGCGCATGGCCGCCCGGTCGCGATCTGGATCGGGCCGGAGGAGCTGGAGCGGCGGTTTCATCGGTGACGCCAGTGGGGTGGCCCGAGCGCTTACGCGGCGCCAGACTCGCGGGGTCACGCGCCCTCCACTACCTCCCGATCAAAACCACGTTGATCGCGTCCTGCCCGGCCTCAAAGTCGGCGCTGCCCCCCGCGATCAGCACGCCGTAGTCAGGGTCCACCGCCATTCCGGGCACCGCGGCGCGACCGGCGAGCCCGCTGGTATCCGAGGCGGCGTCGCACTCCGCGAGCGCGGTGAACGAGCCGTCCGCCGGGTCATACACCTCAACGCAGGAGAGCCCGTCGCCGACGATGAGCGAGGGTACGTAGCTGGCAGACCCCCCGGCGATCAGCACGCGCCCGTCCGGGAGCAGCGACATCTTGTGGCCGACCCGCTGCACGTTCATCTTGCCGATCTCGTCCCACACCGCCGTGTCCGGATGGTAAAGAAACGCCGACGCCGACGCATCGGCCTTGGTGACGAAGTCGAAGACCACCTCAGGCCCCTGCTCCGCGCCGCCGGTGGCGAGTACATCCCCCGACTCCAGCTGGATCATCGCGAGGCCGGCCAGCGCGAGTGGAAGGTCGGTGTCGCTGGAGAGCCGGTGGCCGAGCGACACCCGATGGCACGCCGCCGATGTGCTCCACGTCGCGTAGGTCCCATCGGTGCTCTGGAGCCCACCTCCGCAGAACAGCACGCCGGCGTCCCCGAGGCTGGCGCCGGCTGCGTCGAACAACGGGTCCACCCCGAAGTCGAGCCGGTCGTCGATGACCTCGGAGCGCTGGGTGTTGGGATCCCACACCTCGACCGACGAGTTGATCGCGACGGTGTTCGACGAGTCGCTCTGCGTCCAGCCGCCCCAAAGCACGATGGCGCCTTGCTGATCCACCACTACGGCCGCCTCGGAACGCGCGGAAGACAAGCCCGCCAGGTCGCCAAGCGACTCGAACGTCTCCGCGACCGGGTCGTACAACCACACCCGATAGGTGACGCCGTTGGGGTCAAGAAGGCCGGGACCCGGCCCACCGCCGCCGATGAACACCTTCCCGGCGTCGGTCCCGACGGTGATCGGAAAGACGGCCGACCCGTACCAGCCTTGCTGGGTCCGGCCCATGTCGTCGACCCAGGTGGGGGTCTCCGCCCCCTCCGCAACAGAAAACTCAGCATTTGGACTGGACAGTGAGATGCGCTGCACCGACGTGAAGTTCCGCGCCCAGGTGCCGCTGCCGAAACCGACGCCTCCGATGACATCAAAAACGCCGTCACCGATCGGGACGATCGTGGGCCCGACGATCGGAGCCAACAGCGTCCCAATCCAGCCCACCTGTTCGATCAACCCGAACAGCACGGTGCTCTCCGCCGCCCCGTCCACCGGCGTGATGGGCGCCGTCCTTCCCCGGCTGATCACCTGCCCCCCGCTGCTGCCCTCGAACAGCAACGTGGTACCCGCCAGCTCGCCGATGCCCTTGCCGTTGAGGATCGCGCCCGACTCGGGGCTGCCGAGGTCAAACTGCTCCTCCTCCCCGTCCGAGCCGACCACCGAGAGGGTGAGGCTGTCCACGCCATCAAACGGGCTTTGGTTTGTCGGAGCCACTGGCGTGATGGAGACGGTGTAGGCACCGCCGCCGACCGCGCTGGGACCGCAGCCAGACAGCGCGAGCACCCCTGCAACGTGGAGCCAGCCAGCGCGAGACGTAGCCGGGGCAGAAAAAAAGCAACCAGCGCCAGAGCACAGCGTGGACATTCGTAGAGTGTAGCATCGGAGGGCCCGTCGGGAGCAAGGCAAGTGGAGCGCACTCCGCGCGATAGCAGCAAAGATGCTCCGCAGCGGTCTCTTGAGCGACACGCCCCACGGCTTCACCACGCGGGCCGATGGTGACCTTCGCCCTTCGGCGGAGGGGCAGGCCAAGGCGGCTTCGCGGTTGGTGAGCGCGCTCGGGGGCAACGGCAGCCTGCTGATCGTGAACCAGGTGCACGGGGCGAGGGTGGTCAGCGCAGACGACATCCTGGACGCGCCATCGAGCCAGCTTCTGGACGCCGACGCGATCATCAGCACTCGCCCGGATGCGGTGATCGCGGTCCGGGTCGCGGACTGCGTACCGATCCTGCTCGTCGGGCGCCACGGCGTCGCGGCGGTGCACGCTGGATGGAAGGGGACCGCGGCCGGGATCGCGCAAGCCGCGATGGAGGCGCTCTGCGCGGCGGGGGGCGACCGGCCCGACGAGGTGCGGGCGGTGATCGGTCCGTGCATCTCCGGAGCAGCCTACGAGGTAGGCCCCGACGTCCTGAAGGCGATGGAGCGGGTCGCGCCGGCGGGAGGGAGGCGTTGGCGGACGACGGGGTCGAACGGTCGGGACCATGTCGATCTTGCGGCGGTGAACGCGAACATCCTCACCGCGCTGGGCGTGCACGTCGAGGTGATGCGCGTCTGCACGTACAGCACGCCGGACCTCTGGTCCTACCGGCTGGATGGCGAGCGGGCCGGCCGTCAGGCGGCGGTGATTCGTTGGGCCCTCGGTTGAGCCCACCATGGGCCCTCGCGTTCTGGGTCATCGGCTGCAGCGACCCCGCGCTCATCCACCTTCGGGACGCGGCGAGGCAGTACGATCAAGGCCGTGCAGCCTACGCCACCGGAGACCACGCTTCGGCGGCCGAGTCGTTCTCCCGCGCACGTGCAATCCACACCCGGAGCGCCACCCTGGCGCTCTGGGACGGCCGAGCGCTCGCCGCCGCTGGACGGCTGGACGAGGCGGTGCGCGCCGCCGACGACGCGATCGCCCTCGACCCGACCAGCGGCGTGGCACACTACAACCGGGGGGCCTGGCTCGCCCGCGCGAATCGGCTGGACGACGCCGCCCCCGCGCTAGAGAAGGCGTTGTTCCTGCAGGCCTCGACCGCCTGGGACGCCGCGACCGACCCAGACTTCGCGCCCCACCGGCACGCACCTGCCTTCGCCGGGATCCTGCCGGCAGAGGACTTCACGGCGCGGATGACCGGCCCACCGGGCAGCAGCTTCGTCGGGAGTGAGATCGAGCTGGAGTTCAGTCTCACAGGCCCCCCCGGCCGCGCCCTCGCGCTCACCGGCCCGTCCCTACCGGGATGTCTGCGTCAGACCCGCCTGATTGAAGACACCAGCGAGACCCGACCCGGGACGCTTACCCGCACACTTCACGCCCGCTTTCGCGCCGATGCCCCGTGCGCTGTCCTGCTCGGACCCTTTGAGGTCCGCGGTGGAGCCACCGCGCTGACCCTCCCCGCTGTCCCCATCACGGTCCTTGGCCCCGATGGAGGGACTACGGAGCCGGGGTTGGAACACCCAGCGGTCTGGCTGCTGCCCGGCTCGATCGACGGCGAGGCCCCGGTGCCCGGCTGGCCCGGAGCGATCGCGCGCATGGGGGTGGGGGTGGGCGACTCAGAGCACCCCGAACACGCACCCACCGTCCAGCTTGAGCTGCGCTACGATCACCAGACGCGCGTCATGGGCGGGGTCCGAGCTCCAAAGTAGTCAGGAACTTTCAGTATCTTTCGGCTGTCGCCGGAACATCGCGACGGTATGCGACACATAGAGCGCTGCGCCGATCCCGAAGCAGATGTACGCGCTCAGCTGGCCCTGCTGCTTCAAATCGGCCGTGAACAGGTCCATGAGCGGGAGCGTGACCACCCGGTCGGTGTGTGAGCCGTTGGTCCAGTAGACCCAGACTCCGGCGAGCAAGAAGAGGGTCGGCGTGAGAAACCGCATGAAGTCAGGGGTATCCGGAAACCTGAGGCGACGCCCCCACCGCGTCCACCAGCGCGTCCCGCTCCCGGGCCACCGCCTCCCTCACTTCGCTGTCCCTCGCCCGCCACGCGCCCCGCAGCGCGTCCACCCGCAACGCCCAGCGCTCGTCGAACCGGAGGGCCATGTACCCGGACATCGGCCCCACCAACAGCGCGGCCAGCCCGGCTGCCCATCCGCCAAACCAACCGACGATCCCCGCGACCGCTAGGGTGTGCACCCCCATCACCAGCGCGCCAAGCAGCACCTTGATCGTGCCGAGCACATCGTCGCTGCCGGCCGCGAGCCGCTCAGCGCCCGGCCTCACCAGCCGGTACGGCGCCCAACCCCACACCGCGCCCAGCGCCGCGATCGGCGCCAGCGCCAGCAACCCGAGCGTCGTCGCGGCCACCCGCGTCAGGTTGGGGCTCAAGACCGACAACGGGTCATCCACCCCCAGCTCCGCCATGCGACGCTCGAACTGGGTGAACGCAGCCACAGCCTGTAGCCGCTGCTCCTCGGGGCTGCGCGCCCACAGCTTGGCCAACTCCCGCGCCTTGGCCTCCTGCTGCGCAAGCTCCTTCACCGGCGCCTGGCTCCCCGACGATGCCTGCCTCGCGAGCGTCCATCCCGCCACGGCAAAGAACCCCCGGCGCAGCTCATCCGTCTCCCCCTGCAGCACGACCGCGCTCAACGCGGCCTCCACCCGTTCGGTCAGGGCGTCCACCGCGCCGCTTGGGTCAATCCCGTATCGTTCGACCAGGTCACGGACCTCCACCGGCTCGCCCACCGTGCCCGCCGCTCGCGAGCGGAACACCGCCTTCGCCTCGTAGAATACGCCTACCGGCAGGATCCGCAACGGAAGCTCGGGGTGCTCGGCCAGCGTGGACAGCGCGATCCTCGCCGCACCGGTCTTCAGCGGCTGCAGGGTGGGCTCGGAGTGGGACTTGCCCTCTGGGAACAGCGCGAGCCAGCCGCCGCTGCTCAGCAGGGTGCGGCAGCGCGCGAAGGTGTGTTCGTTCTTCGAGGTGTCGGCCTCGTGCGCCCGGTACACGGGCATCGCCCCCGCGGCGTCCATCACCATCGCGCCGACCGGGTTGTCCCAAAAGGTGCTCTTCCCCAGGAAGCCTGGTCGTGGTCCCCCCGAAGGCTTAAGCAACAGGCGCACCATCAGCGGATCGAGCAGCCCGTTGGGGTGGTTGGCCACGATGATGTAGACGCCGTTGTTCGGCACCCTGCCTCGGATCGCGCGCTGCGGGTAGTAGAGCGCGAGCATCCCCTCGGTGAGCGCGTCAAAGACGCTCACTTCACCACCCTCCACCCGCGCAGCCAGATGCAGGCGCCCAACGCCATGAACGCCGGGACGAGCAGCACCGCGCCGCCCAGAGACCCGGTCTGGTCGGATACAAACCCGATGATCGGCGGGCTGATGGCATCCCCCAGCAAGTGAATACATAGGATGGACAAGGCAAATGCCCGCGCACGCATGTCAGAGCCCACCGAGTTGGCGATCAGCGTATTGATCGGGCCGTTGTAGAACCAGAGGAAGAACTGGGCCACGCCGATGCAGGCGATGGATGCGGTCAAATCGGACACCAACAGCGCCGCAGCTGCGAACCCCGCCGCCAAGACCATTGACCACGCCGAGACCGCGAGCAGGGGCTGGCGGGTCCTGGTCTTCAGCCGCTCGCCCGCGTACCCACCGACCATCGTGCCAAACAGGCCGCCGACCACGGTGACCGTGCCGATCGCGGTGCCGGCCGCGGCGAGCTCCATGCCCCGGACGCGCGTCAGGTAGACCGGAAACCAGTCCGCCATGCCGCCGGCAGCGAAGGTGACCGCCGTGTACCCGGCCACCGCATAGACGTAGCTGGGAATCCCACGGAGGGTGACGAGCGCTTCGGGCCAAGAAACGGCGGCCGCGCCCGACCCGGATCCCGACGCGGCTCCCGTCGCGCCGCGCCTCGGGTCCTGGATGAGCAGCGCTGCGCCGGCCGCAAAGATCCCGGGAACACCGCAGATCAGGAACGCGGTCCGCCAGCCCCAGTGGGCGCCGAGGAACCCGCCAAGCGTGAACCCCACTGCGGCGCCCACCGGGATCGCCACATAAAAGACGGTCAAGACGCGGTTTCGCTTCTCGGGGCCGTAGAAGTCGGCCAGCAGCGGCGGCGCCAGCGTCGCGTAAGCAGCCTCCCCCACACCGACGAGCGCCCGGGCGATCAGGAACGTGGTGAAGTCCACAGCGAACGCCGCTGCGGCCGTCGCCAGGCTCCACAGCGCCACCCCCGCAGCGATCAGCCGGGTGCGCGACACCTTGTCGGCGAGCGCCCCGAAGACCGGACTCGCGAGCATGTACACGATCACGAAGGCCGACAGCGGCAAGCTGGTCTGGGCGTCGGTGAGGCCGAGGTCCTTCTTGAACAGGTCCTTCACCGCGCTCGGAACGTAGCGATCGATGTAGTTCAGCAGGTTCATCGACGTGAGCACGACCACAGCGAACCCAGCGCCGGGCGGGCTCAGTGAGGGAGCGGGATCGCGGTCATCGGGAGAGGGGGGGGACAATCGGACTCCGCCAAAGCCGGCAAGGTAGCCCGTGCGGGTCTCTGGCAGAGGGCCGCGGGTTGGGGGCCGCGGGTTGGGGGCCGCGGGCTGGGGCCAGAGCTTTCGACCACGGAGCGTCGGCCTGTCTCGGCTATGCTCCCCGAATGCGCCTGCCCGCTCTCCCGTTCGCCCTCCCGGTCGCCCTGCTGGCCTGCTCTCATGGCACGTACGACACCGACAGCGCCGCCGTCGAGCCCTACCTGCTCGACCTCGACACTGCGGTCGACGCCATGTTCGACCAGAAAAACCTCGAATCCGCGCTCGCCGCCGCAGTGAGCGCGGCCAGGGTCATCAACGGCCTGCCCGCCATCACCGCCTACACTACGGCGCTGGAGAGCCAGACCGCGGATTGCCCCAGCCGGTACACGGATGCCAACGGGCTGGAGTACTGGTACGACACCTGTACTACCGAGGCAGGCGCCAGTTTTTCTGGACTTGGCTACGCCATGGACTACGACGCCTACAGCGACGGAACCTACATTTGGACCGGTCCGGCGTTCTACGCCGCGGCCACCATCGACACCGCGCAGGGCGAGACGTTCACCGGGAGCGGCTCGGCCTACGCGCTGGTGGGCGACGCATCCACGGCCGACACCGTGGTCACGATCTGGTACAGCGTGCTCGCCGGCAGCTTCGCCTGGAACGGGCCCGATGCCAGCGGGACGTGGCTCACCGGCGATACGCCTACGCTCTCCTCGTGGCTGACCGACTACGGCGGCCTGCACGCGGGCTATTTCGAGGGCAGCGTGCCGATCGACGCTGAGACCGGGTACGACCTCGCGGTGTTTGACGCCGCGTCGCTCTCCGACGCCGCCGCGGGCTGGGCTTGCCCGGGCGAGCTGGACGGCGGCGTGTCGGTCCACAGCGTCGAGGGGGTCTGGTACGACGTCATGTACACCGGCACCGATCCGAACGGCGGCTGCGACCAGTGCGGCGACGTCTGGCAAGACGGCGTTGGGCTTGGACAAGCCTGTTTGGACGCGAGCGCGTGGCT
>SHYV01000118.1 GCA_009692605.1 Myxococcales bacterium | reverse complement strand
CGTGGTTGATCGCCCGCACCGGGGGCCGGGCCACGGTGAACCTCGTGCCCTCGCTGATCGACCAGCTTGATCACTACGCCAATGGCGGCGAGGACTTGCTGTTGCGACTCCTGAAGCAGCCGTTCGCCGGCCTTTGTCTGGCCCAACAGTGCGTGCTCGCCGACCACGCGTTGCTCGGCAGTCCGCGTCGATTTGAGTGGTTTGACGCCTTCGCCCGCCTGCGAGACCAGCCTGCAGCGTCGCTCTCGGCCGCGGACCGGCTTGACCGGGTGGTGTGGGGTGAGCTGTCCTGGTTCGGCTACTCGGCGCTGGCGGACTACCCCGATTTGGCCGGGATGATCACCCGCGGGTCTGGATTTTCTCAGCAGGACATCGACCGCATCGTGCAGATCGAGGTGGAGATCCTTCGGGGCATTCGAGCGCTGTACCAGGGGCTCCCCGAGATCACCTGCTCGCCGTACTTCCACCCCATCCTGCCGCTGCTGGTCGACACATCGCACGCCCAGCGCTGCATGCCCGGGGTGCCGGACCCCGGGTTCGCCTGGCCGGAGGACGCCATCGCTCAGCTCACCGAAGGTCGGGAGCGGGTTGAAGCGTGGGCGGGAGTGAAGGTGGCCGGCCTGTGGCCCTCCGAGGGCTCCGTCAGCCCCGAGGTCGCCCGGATGGCGAAGGCGCTCGGGTTTTCATGGATGGCCACCGACGAGGACGTGCTCGCCCGCTCGGACCCGGGGGCCGACCCCGGCAGGCCAGCCATCTTCGAGGGGATGACGCTGGTATTTCGCGATCACGCCCTGTCGGACCGGGTTGGGTTCGCGTACCAGGATCACGACGGCGCGCAGGCTTCCGCTGATTTGCTGGGCCGCGCGGCTGGCAGGGCCCGCATGGTCGCGCTCGACGGGGAGAATCCGTGGGAGCACTATCGGGACGCCGGGTTGGCGTTCCTGACGGCGCTGCTGGGGTCCGGGGAGACCTGCACGGTGTCGGACTTTGTACGCGACGTGCCCGCTGCGCCGATCGCCACGCTGCACACCGGGTCTTGGATCGACGCCAACTTCCAGATCTGGATCGGGCACGAGGAGGACCGTGTGGCGTGGCGAGCGTTGGTCGCGGCTCGTCGCGCGTGGGACGAGGCGGGTCGGCCTGTCGCCGCCCGGCGGCACCTGTACGCGGCGGAGGGGAGCGATTGGTTCTGGTGGTACGGCCCGGAGTTCTCTACGCCGGTGAGCGACGTGTTCGACGCGCTGTTCCGAGCGCACCTCTCTGCAGCCTGGAAGGCGATGGGCCGGCAGCCGGATGCGCGACTCGCGACGGCGATCAAGCGCCTTGAGGACGATGTCGTTTTGGTGCGGTTCCTCGGGGAGGAGGCTGAGGCCCAACCGGCCGGGTCCAGCGGCGGCTGGCAGAACGCCGTGCCGCTTACCGTGCGCGCCGGAGCCATGGCCAGGGTCGGCGGGCCCCGGCGGCTGTGGTTAGGGGTACGGGGCGACCGACTCCTCGTCCGGGCCCGGGCTTCCACGGGATGGTCGGTCGGGACGGGGACCGAGCGGGTGCTGTTCGTCAATGACGCCGCGTCGCTTGAGATCAGACCTCAACTCTCGCTGTTCGCGCCTGACGGGGCGACGGCGACGACGTGGTCGTTGGAGTTAGCCGCCGGCAGCACGATGAAGGTGAGCCCGTGAGAATCCTCGGCCTCTCGTGCTTCTACCACGACAGCGCGGTCTGCCTCGTCGAAGACGGCGTCATCGTCGCTGCCGCCACAGAGGAGGCGTTCAGCCGGAAGAAACATGACAACGGCTTTCCGAAGGAGGCGACGCGCTACGTGCTCAGCGAGGCGGGGCTCGCGCTCGCTGAGGGAGTGCGTGGGATCGACGCCGTGGTATTCTACGACAAGCCGTTCAAGAAGTTCGAGAGGTCGATCCGGAGCTATGTCGATCGCTTCCCGGTGGGGTTGGGCTCGTTCGTCCGCCGCCTGCCGAACGTGATCAACAAGGAGCTTCGCATCGCGAAGGTGCTGCGGGACGAGCTAGATTACGGGGGAGCCGTGCTCTACTCCGAGCACCACCTCTCCCACGCGGCGAGCGCCTTCTTCTGCTCGGGCTGGGATGAGGCCAGCGTGCTGACGGTGGACGGGGTCGGCGAGTGGGCCACATCGTCCTGGGGCGCCGGGCGGGGGAACAGCCTCGTCCTCTCCGGCGAGACCCGCTTTCCGCACTCCCTCGGCCTGTTGTACTCGGCGTTCACGTTCTACCTTGGGTTCAAGGTCAACTCCGCCGAGTACAAGGTGATGGGGCTGGCCCCCTACGGGCAGCCCGTCTACGTCGACGCCATTCGCCGGATGATCGAGGTGCGCGACGACGGCAGCTTCCGGCTCGACATGAGGTACTTCGACTTCGACGCCGGCGAGCGGATGTACACGCCGGCGTTCGAGGCGGTGATGGGCCAGCCCGCTCGCGGACTCGAGCAGGGTGAGCTCACCCAATTCCACAAGGACGTCGCCAGATCCCTTCAGGCCATCGTGGATGACACCATGGTCAAGCTCGCCACGCACGTCGTCCGGACCACCGGCCTGCCCAGGTTGTGCATGGCCGGCGGCGTGGCGCTCAACTGCGTAGCGAACGGTGAGGTCCTGCGCAGGGCGCCCGTCGACGACATCTACGTCCAGCCGTCCGCTGGTGACGCTGGCGGCGCGATGGGCGCCGCTCTGTGGGCCTGGAACGGGCTGCTCAAGAAGCCGCGCCTGCCCCGGTTGGCGTCGGTGTACCTCGGCCCGGCCTGGGACGACAGCGCGGTTCAGGCCGTGCTCGACGCACAGGGAGCACGGTACGTCCGCCTCGACCGCGATACGCTGCTGGCGCGCACAGTGGAGCTTTTGACCCAGTCCAAGGTCGTCGGCTGGTTCCACGGCCGAATGGAGTGGGGGCCGCGGGCGCTCGGGCATCGCAGCATCCTCGGCGATCCGCGAGACGTTGAGATGCGCGACATCATCAACCGCAAGATCAAGATGCGCGAGGGTTTTCGTCCATTTGCACCTGCGGTTCTTGAAGAGCGGGCCAGCGAGTGGTTCCAGATCGACCGGCCCTCGCCGTACATGCTGCTCGTCGCGCCGGTGACGGAGGGAAAGCTCCCGCTGCCCGCGGTCACGCATGTGGATGGGTCCGCCCGCATTCAGACGATCTCCAGAGAGCAGGACGCGCTGTATTACGACCTGATCGCCCGATTTGGCGAGGCCACCGGCGTGCCTGTGCTCATCAATACCAGCATGAACGTGCGCGGCGAACCCATGGTCTGCTCGCCTGCGGACGGCTGGCGTTGCTTCATGCGGACCGAGATGGATGTGCTGGTGATGGGGTGTTTTCTGCTCCTCAAGGAGGACCAGCCCCACGTTGACCTGAAGTCGGCCGCAGACGAGTTCGGCCTAGACTGACCCCGCGCGCCGCGCCGGCGCCGCGCGCCACGGTGCCTACGAGTAAGGCTGCCGCTCCTGAAATCGCACGCTCGCCGTTCACGGCGGGTTCATCGCCCATTGTTCGCTCGCGGGCGGTGCAACAGCCGTCCGGTCGGCCGTCGGGGTTTTGCCATGACCGCCCGAAGTGATTACAATGTACGGGTGCCTCAGGGCTTTCGTCGCTCTACAAATCCATGTTCATTGGGCTTTAATAGACTTGTTTCCGAGGTCAAGATTTGGGTCTGGAACTCAAGCAAAGCCTGAAACTCTCCCAGTCGCTGGTGCTCACCCAGCAGCTTCAGCAGGCGATCAAGCTCCTCCAGCTCAACCATCTGGAGCTCGTCGAGCAGGTGCAGAACGAGCTGCTTGAGAACCCGACGCTGGAGGAGATTCCCGGCACCTCGGCCGACGTGGTGACCGATGCGCAGCGGCAGTTGGAGACGCAGACTCAGGCGATCGTCAACGACGCCTCCGAGCAGAACAACGGTCAGGGCGAAGATATCGACTGGCAGCAGGTGGCCGCCCATTTGGCGGACGACCGCCCGGCGGGCGACAGGGGCTCGTCGGGCATGGACGAGCTGCCGCCGATCGAGACCAACCTCGTGGGTGCCGGCTCGCTGGCCGACCATCTGGAGTGGCAGCTCCACATGACGAGCTGCACGGAGGGTGAGTTCGCCGCAGCGCACCTCATCCTGCACAACCTTGATGACCGCGGCTGGCTCGCTGTCTCGTTCGAGGAGCTCATCAAGGAGCATGAGCTGGACCGCGAGGACGCCGAAGGCGGACTTGAGATCGTACAGCACCTGGACCCGCTGGGCTGCGCTGCCCGCTCCCTTGAGGAGTGCCTGCTGATTCAGGTCCGCATCCTGTATCCGGAGGATCCTTTCTTCCCGAAGCTTGTCGAGCACCACCTTCCCGACATCGAGAAGCGCTCCTACGCCGCCATCGGGCGTGCGCTCGACATCGAGATCGAGGATGTGATCGAGTACCACAAGATGCTGAAGCACCTTGAGCCGTGGCCGGGGCGCGCCTACACGGCCTCGGAGCCCCAGTACATCTCGCCGGACGTCTACGTTGTGAAGCAGGGCGGCGAGTGGGTGGTGAGCCAGAACGAGGACGGACTGCCGAAGCTCCGGCTCTCGAACCACTACCGCAAGGTCCTGCTCGGCAAAGACAACACCCGCGAGGAGCGCGACTACATCAAAGAGCGGCTCTCCAGCGCGAAGTTCCTCATCGAGTCGATCTACAAGCGCCAGAGCACGATCGGCAAGGTCATGAAGTGCATCCTCGAGCGGCAGTCGGAGTACTTCGAGAAGGGGGGTGACTTCCTGAAGCCGATGGTGCTTCGCGATGTGGCCGAGGAGATCGGCGTGCATGAGAGCACGGTCTCCCGGGCGACCTCGAACAAGTACGTGCACTGCCCTCAGGGGACGTTGGAGCTAAAATACTTCTTCAACAACGGCGTCAACGCGGTCTCCGGCGAAATGGTCGCAGCCGAGTCGGTGAAGCGTCGCATCAAGAAGCTCATCGCCGCAGAAGACCCGGGCAACCCGCTGTCTGACGACGCCATCGTCAAGCTGCTCCAGACCGAGAACATCGACATCGCTCGCCGCACCGTGGCGAAGTACCGCGAGGCCGCGGGCATCCTCCCTTCGTCGAAACGTCGCAACGTTTGCTGATTCTTTCGCTTGTTCACCCGCCCGATTTTGGGCATCATCGGGGCTGACTACCCCAGGGAGCTGTCATGGAGCTGGAGTTCACCTTCCGCAACATCGAGTCCACCGAGGCGATCCGCGCCTGGGCCCTCAAGCGCTTTGCGAAGGTACATAAGCACCTGCCCGAGCCGTCGGCCGCCCACGTCACGCTCACCGTGGACAAGCACCGCCATCGCGCCGACCTCACCGTTCACGCGATGGGCGATGTACTGCACGCCTCGGGCGAGACCGACGACATGTACGCCACCCTGGACGCGGTCATGGTCAAGATCGAGAACGCCGCTCAGAAGCAGAAGGACTACCACGCGCAGAAGCGCGCCGGCTGGAAGGGCAGCGAGCGCTGATGGAAGGCGGGCACAAGGGCGCTTCGGGTGCCCTTGTGCTGCGCTCCCATCCCCGCTAGCCCAGTGCGCCAGCCCCTCAGAGCTGCAGGAACTTCAGGACTAGGGCGAGGTCCTGCCTGAGGTCCTGCACCTGCAGGTCAGGCAAGCCGGCTGCGAGCTCCGCAGGGGCTCCGAAGCCGGTCTCGACGGCGATGACCTCGCCCTCTCCTGCGCGGGCGCACGCGATGTCCGCTGTCGTGTCGCCGAGGATGATGTGTCGTGTGGGGAGTAGGCCTCGGGCGGCGGCGCGCGCTCGGGCCACCGGGAGCAGGTGGTTGCGGTCGACGGCATCGTCGGCGTAGGCCCCCCATTCGAAGGCTGCCTCGAGCCCGACGGCGGCCAGCTTGAGCGAGGCGCCAGCCTCCCAGTTGCCGGTCAGCAGCGCCACGTGCGCCCGGCCGTGCACCCGATCGAGCAGCTCGAAGACGCCCGGGCACACCGTCGTGCGGGAACGGTCGGCGAGCCGAAGCTCCAGCCGGGCAAGGTAATGTTCGCGAACCGGGCCGATATGGATGGTGGTTCCGTACTTCCGGCCGACATCCTCACAGATCTTGCCATCCGTCGACCCGCCGATGTGCACGCCCTCGGTCGCCCGCTCCCAACCGTGCACCGCGCGGAAGGCCTCATCCAGCGCATCGCGTCCTGCACCACGGGTCTTCAGCAGCGTACCGTCGATGTCGAAGAGGAGCAGGACCATCGCGCGGGCCATAGCCCAGGCGGCTGCTCGGGGCACGATCAGAACCCGAGCGCGGTCCCCCCTTGGTATACGATGAAGCTCGCGACCCACGCCAGCACGGTCATGTAGGCGAACAGGAGCGCCGGCCAGCGCCACGAACGCGACTCCCTGCGCACGACGGCCAACGTGCTCATGCACTGTGCCGACAGCGCCACGAAGATCATCAGCGAGAGGCCAACCAGCGGCGTGTACACTGGGCTTCCGTCGGCGCGAGTCTCTTGGCGGATCCGGTCGCGCAGGGGCACGCTGGCCTCATCGGCGTCCGAGCCGATGCCGTAGACCACGCCCATCGTGGAGACGAAGACCTCGCGGGCCGCGAACGCGCCGACCAGCCCAACGCCGATCTTCCAGTCGAACCCAAGCGGCGCGATCACCGGCTCGATGAAATGGCCAAGCTGTCCGCCGTAGCTCTTCTGGAGCCGCTCGGCGGTCTCCGCCGCGTCGACCTCATCGAGTCGCTGGCCCGAGAGCAGGCTCTCGGTTTCGGGAAGTCCTGCATTGGCGAGGATGGCGGCGCGATCGGCCGCGTAGTCGTGGTCCAGGAGCGGGTGGCGGGGGAAAGCCAGCAACGCCCAGAGCACGATGGTGCACGCGAGGATGGTGGTGCCTGCCTCGGTCAGAAAGGTCTTCGCGCGCATCCACATCTGCCGAAGCACCGTGGCGAGGCGGGGGAGGCGGTAGGGAGGGAGCTCGAGCAGCAGCGGGACCTTCGGCCCCTTCAGCAGCGTGCGGCCGAGCACCGCGGCGGCGATCAGCGCCATGCCGGTGCTGAAGACGTACATGAGGATCATCATGAAGCCCGCCGCCGGGAAGACGCCGAGCAAGCGTGTCTCCGGTGGAAAGATCGCCGAGATGATCAAGGTGTAGACGGGCAGGCGAGCGGAGCAGGACATCAGCGGCACGACCATCATCGTGAGGAGCCGGTCGCGCTGCCGCTCCAGAGTACGCGTCGCCATGACCGCCGGGACTGCGCAGGCGTAGCCCGACAACATCGGGACGAACGCCCGGCCGTGCAGGCCGAGCGATTTCATCAGGCGGTCGACCAGGAAGGCGACGCGCGCCATGTAGCCGGAGTCCTCGAGGAACCCGAGCAGGAAGAACAGCAGCATGATCTGGGGGAGGAAGACAACCACAGAGCCGGCGCCGTTGATCACTCCTTGGACGATGAAGTCGTTGAGTACGCCGGGGGGCAACACGCCGGCCACCCCGGCTCCGAGCCACCCAAACAGCCCCTCGATGGCGGAGATGGCGGGGTCGCTCCACGAGAACAAGGCTTGGAACAGCACGCCCATCGCGAGCAAGAAGCCCAGCCCGCCCCAGAGCGGATGGAGCAGTATCCGGTCGATGCGCTCGGTCAGTCCGATGTTTGCCGTTCCACGGACGCCGAAGTCCTTGGCGTCTAGCCACGCGTACCGGCTCCCGATCAGCTCCGCGTCGATGTCGCGGCCCGCTTTGTCGGCCTCGGCGCGGATTCGGATCACCTCACGCCTGACGTGCTCCGGCACGTCCACCAGCTCGTCCTCCACGTCGACCGACAGCAGGGCCCAGCGCCCCAACGCCCGCGCCTCCTCGGGGCTCCACGCCTCCACCATGCCCGCTAGCCGCTCCACGTCCGCCGTGAGCGCGGGCGGATAGCGCCAGGGGACGACGCTCCGGCCCGCGTCGGGTTCGGTGAGCACGCGCTCCACGGCCGCGGCGAGCGCCGGCATGCCTTCTCCCGTGGTCGCGCTGACCGCGACCACGGGCACGCCGAGCAGGCCCTCAACACGCTGCGGGTCCGGTGCGGTGCCTTGCGCACGCGCCACATCGATGAGATTCAGCGCCAGCACGACGGGCACGCGTGCTTCGATCAACTGCATCGCGAAGTACAGGTTTCGTACCAGCTGGGTGGCATCGACCACCACGACAACCACGGCAGGGCGGGGCTCCCCGGGGTCGAGCCCGAAGATGCTGCGGATGGCGACCTGCTCCTCAGCCGACCGGGCAGCCAAGGAGTATGCCCCCGGCACGTCCATCACCTCGACGGTTCTGGCGCCGATCTTCCATTTCCCGACTTCTCGCTCAACCGTGACGCCGGCGTAATTCCCGACCCGCGCGTTCGAGCCGGTCAGCCGGTTGAAGAGGCTAGTCTTTCCGGTGTTCGGGTTGCCCGCGAGGGCGATCCGCACCTACTTCGCCGCCAGTTCGGCGGAGGCTTCGGCGCTCACCGCTCGGACGTGCACGCACGCGGCCTCTGCGCTCCGCAGCGAGAATCGACAGCCGCGGATCTCGATGTCCAGCGGATCGCCGAACGGGGCGATCCCGAGCACCTGCACCGAGACGCCGGGCAAGAACCCCAGCTCCATCAGGCGCCGGCGGTACTGGCGGTCGCCGTCGATGCATACAATGACCACCGGGGTGTGCAGCGGGATGGATGCGAGCGTCATGGGTTTATGGGTAGCTAAATTGATAACGGATGTCAATATCAATTTGCGGCCAGAGCCATTCGATCCGTAGTTCGGCGGACCGCAGCGGACCAGAGCGGTACGTGGCTCGTTCGAGCATCTTACAAAACCGCAAGCATCCCCCGCGAACCGGTGGCCGACCGCGCTGTCAGCGCATAGATTCGGCGCGCACAGGAGACCGCCGATGTCTGACGCGCCTACCCAAAAGGTTCTTTTCGAGATCACTGAAGACCAGGTTGACACTGGGCTTCGGGGTTTTCCGACCAGCTTCGTTCGCACATCAGCGGTCGATCCCGGTGATGGCGTCTCGTACGTCGGCTACCCGATCGAGGACGTCGCGTTCATCGAGCCGGAGGCAGCCGTCTACCTCCTGTTCCACAAGAACCTGCCGACCGATCAGCAGCTCACGGCATTCAAGGCTGATCTGGCCGGCCGCGCCACGCTCGACCCCCGGGTCATCGCGCTGTTGGGCACGCTTCCGAAGGAAGGCCACCCGATGGAGTGGCTCATGGCTGGGCTCACGTTCATGGGGATGCTCACCAAGACGGGGGACTTCCGTGAAGACGGGCTGAACATGATCGCCCGTTCACCGGAGCTCATCGCCAACATCTTCCGCCTGCGGGAGGGCTGGGGAGCGCCGATCACCTCGAAGCCAGAGCTTGGCCTCGTGGAGAACATGGTGCACATGCTGGGCGTGCCCGGGGCAGACCCTGCCAAGCTGACCCAACTGCTGCGGGTCTACTACGTCATCCACATGGACCACGGGGGTGGAAATCTCTCCACCTTCACCGGCAAGGCGATCGCCTCCGGGCTGGCCGACCAGTACAGCTCCCTTGTAGGCGCGATGGCCGCGCTGTACGGCCCGCTGCACGGCCGCGCGAACCAGGAGTGCCTCGAGTTCGTGAAGAAGGTCAGCGACGCCACCGGCGGGCGCGCCGACGGCGATGCGGTCGAGGCCTTTGTACGGCACGAGCTCGCGACGGGAGGCAAGCTCTACGGGTTCGGTCACGCTGTGCTCCGCGCCGAAGATCCCCGCGCTCGCGTGCAGTACACGTTGGGCAACGAGATCTGTGGCGATGACCCCCTGTTTCGGATCTGCGCGCTCCTACGCGAGCGCGGCGTGAAGGTGCTCAAGGAGAACGTCAAGATCCAGAACCCCTACCCGAACGTGGACGCGGTCTCGGGCTCGCTCACCAACGCCTGTGGGCTCACCGACCCGGAGTACTACACCGTGCTGTTCGGATTCTCCCGGATCGCCGGGATCGCCGCGCAGATCGTCGATGAGCGGCTGGTTGCCCGCGGCGGGAAGGGCGTTCCCATCTACCGCCCTGAAGACGTCAAGAAGGACCAGCCTCTCCGCCGCCTAAACGGCTGACCGTCAGCTCAGGCCGCCGTCCACAACGAAGGTCTGCCCGGTGATGTAGCTCGCGCCGGGGCCGGCGAGGAAGCGCACGATCGGGCCGACCTCGTCGGCCTTGCCGAGCCGGCGCATCGGGATCATCTGCTTGACCCCGTCGATTAGCTCGGTCGGCAGGCTGGCGGTCATGTCGGTGTCGATGAAGCCTGGGGCGACACAGTTCACTCGGATGTTTCGCCGCCCGACCTCTTTGGCGAGCGAACGGGACATCGCGATGATGCCGGCCTTCGCCGCCGCGTAGTTGGCCTGTCCGGCGTTTCCCATGATGCCGGAGATCGACGTCAGGTTCACGATGCAGCCGCGGCGTCGCCGCAGCATGCCCTCGGTGGCGGCGCGGCACAGCCGAAAGGTGCTGGTGAGGTTGGTGTCGATCACGTCGCCCCATTGCTCGTCGGTCATCCGCAGCAGCAGGCCATCACGGGTGATGCCCGCATTGTTGACCAGGATGTCGATTCCGCCAGCCTCCTCGGCGGCCTGGACCAGCCGTGTCACCCCGGCCAGGGTGGATACGTCCGCTTGAACAACTCGGCCGACCCCGCCGGCCGCGTCGATCGCTGATGCCACCGCCGCCGCTGCGTCCGCGTTCTTCAGGTAGTTGACGAACACCGTGGCACCACCTCGGCCGAGCTCCATCGCTATCGCTCGCCCGATCCCCCGACTGGCGCCCGTCACCACCGCAACCTGCTTCGTTAATTCCACGCGGACCTCTCGGGGCTGTTTAACCCCCTCCCACGAGGTGCGGCCCCTGATCTCGCGCGAGCACCGTGACGCGTAGGGGTTCTGCGGGGTCATCGATGCGCACCGTGGTCCACGCGGTGTTGCGCTGCGTAAAGGTCTGGTAGGCGGCGAGGGGGGAGCGGGTCAACCGGCATAGCAGCGCGGCGAGCGCCATCTGGTGGGACACGATGGCGATCGGCTCGTTCAGGGCGCCGTTGCTCGAGCCGGAAGCGATGATGCGCGCCCAGGCTCGCGCCATGCGGTCCGCGGTCTGCACCATGGTCTCGCCGGCGGGGATGAGCACGACGGTCGGGTCCGACCGGAAGCGGGCCAACACGTCTCGGTGCTGTTCCAGCGCGGAGGGCCCATCCAGCCCCTCCAGCACCCCCATGTCCATCTCCACCAGCCCCGCGTCCACCCTCGGCGTCCCGATCGCCGCCGCCGTGCTGAGCGCGCGCTTCAGCGGGCTCGACCACACGCCGGAGACCTTCGGAAAGACGTCGGCCATCGCGGTGACCTGAGCTTCACCCACCGGGTCGAGCTCCACGTCGGTGCGACCGAGAAAACGACGTTCGACGTTCCATGCGGTCTGCCCGTGTCGGAGGAGGTGAACCGTGACCATGCGGTGGCGTATCACCGTGGGTTCCGGAGGTCGGTTATCCGCTGTTCATGCATGTCTTCGACTTTCGCATCTACTACGAGGACACCGATCACTCCGGGCTCGTGTACCACGCGAACTACCTGAAGTACTTCGAGCGGGCGCGTGAGCACGTGCTGGGCGCCGACGAGCTGGTCCGGTTGTACCGCGAGGACGGGCTCGGTTTCGTCGTGTACAAGGCTGAGCTGGTGTACAAGGAGGGGGCCCGTTTTGGGGACGTGCTGCAGGTTCGGACGCGGGTCGTGGTGGAGAGCGACTACCGCGCCATCTTTTTCCAGTCGGTGTGGAAGCCGGACGGCGCGAAGCCGATGGTGGAGGGGCAAATCCAGCTCGTCTGCGTCAACCGCGACAACAAGCTGGTCCGACTCCCCAAGGGCGTCTCGGCGCTGCACTCCGGCGCTCCGTCGTGTTGATCTTGCTTGCGGTCGCCTGCGCCCCGTCCGAGGTGGCCGACACCGCGGGTCCGGCTGCCGGGTGGATCGAGGAGCCGCTGGTCTGCGCCGCTCCCGACGTGTCGCTGGACCCGAGCGGGACCGGGCATGTCGCGACCACCGAGCACTACACCCTGTCGATCGCTGGCTTTGACGAAGACGAGGTGATGAACCTCGCCACGCTCGCCGAGACCGCCTGGGGCGGGCTGTCCGCCTTCTTCGGAGCCGCGATCCAGGGGCCGCTTGAGGTGTACATCGCTGCGGACGACGCCGGGTTCCAGGCCCAAATGGCGGATGACGGCATCAGCGGGGTCGAGGGGGCTGGCGGCTACTACGACCCGGGCTCCGGCCGGGCGTACCTGTACCGACAGCCGACCGCCTACTACAGCCGCGTGCTGATGCTGCACGAGATGGTGCACCAGTACCACGACGCGACGGAGGGGCTTCTTGGGCTGCCCGGCTGGTACACCGAGGGGGTCGCGGAGGCCCTTAGCCAGCATCACTGGGATGGCGAGTGCGTCCAACTTCGGGTTCGACCGCTGCTGAGCTGGGAGGACCGCGCGGCAGAGGCACAGGCCGAGATCGACGAGGCCGGGCTCTCTGGGGCTGACCTCGACGTCATCCTCGCCGGCGGGGAGACCAGCCGGCCGATCGCGCAGGAGCTGGTGCGGATGCTGGCCGGCGACCCGACCCTCGCCGGAGGCTTCGACTCGTGGCGCGCCTCGGTGCAGGCCGGCGGCGCCGACGCGATGGACGGCGCTGCGCTCGCCAGCGCCCTGCTGCCCACGGATGAGCTGGCGGCTGGGCTCACGGCGTTCGTCCTCGTGGATCAGGAGCCGATGCAGCCGGTCTGGATGGACTGGGTTCCACAGGGGGGTGATAGCGCGCTGGGGTTTGCTGAAGCGAGCTCCGCCGCCCGGGTGAAGGGCGAGGTGAGCGAGTTTCGCGTGGAGATCGCGTGGCCCACCGCTGGGATGATCGGCGCGGTCTACGGCTTCGACGAGCAGACAGGGGATGCCGAGCTCGCCTTTCTGGGGGCGGACGGGGCGGTGTCCCGATTCGCGGTGATCGGCGGCGAGGTGCAGTGGGACACCGCAGGCTCCGTCGCCCCGAGCGCGATGGTCGGATGGTCGCAGGTCGCCGCAGCCACCACATCGAGCATCACGGTCGGAGCGGGCAGCGTTGAGCTCCAGCGGCTGTTGCCTCCAGCCGGCGGGCTGGCGCTCTACGCCACGACCGGGAGCTTCTCGTCGATACAGTGGACCGAGTGACGCGCGTCGTGGGCAGCTTGCCAGGGTCGAGGGTGGTTAGCCGACCGCTGGGTATTTTTGCACCAGCTCCGCAAGCTGCTGGCGTAGCTCCATGCTCGCCGTCTGTACGGCCGCGACCGACCGGCGGATCATCGGGTCGTAGAGGGTCGTGGTCTGGAGCTTTTGGCTCTCCGACTCGAGCGAGGCCGCGATGACCCGAACGTTTTGCACGAGGGCGCTCAGCTCGGGCACGCCGAAGTCGTCGAGGTCGGAGTCAAAAAGCGGAGCCAGCGCCCGCTTGAGCGCGGAAGCATCCGTCTCGAGCTGCGACAACGGATCACCAGCCGGTCGGGACCTCCGCTGGGGGTCCATCTCGGTCAGGATGTCGACCATTCCGAACACCACCCAGGCTACGTTGGCCAACCCGTGACGGAGCTCCCTGAGCGCTGGCCGCGGCGGGGGTGTCAGCGAGTGCTGGGGGTCGGTCATGGCTCTTTGTATCAAATAACTGGCGAATTCGCCAGACCCCCCTGGAACCTTGATGCTTGTATTGCCCTCGTTCGATGTATACGGCACCCCATTGGAGCACGACCGGTCAGGCCCTGTCGTATTCCTGCTCCACGGAATTCTGGGCAACCGGAATAACTGGCGCACGTTCGCCCGACGCCTCGCGGACACCCTGAGCTCGGCGCGCGGGTCGGTGGTCGCGATGGACCACCGGCACCACGGGGACAACGTGGCGCCTCCCGACGCCGATCTTGCGGGGGATACCATCGAGGCCTGCGCCGACGAGCTTGCGCTGCTCGCCGACCACCTTGGTGTCCGGCCCTCGGTGACGATCGGCCACTCCTTCGGCGGCAAGGTCGTGCTCTCCCACGCCGCGCGACATCCTGACGGCCTCGAGCAGGTATGGGTGCTGGACTGTCCTCCCGGGCCGGGCTCCGCGGCGGAGGTCGCCGGCGTGGACCACGAGGTCGTCCGCATGATCGAGGCGCTGCGCAGCGTGCCGCTGCCGCTCGCCCGACGCGAACAGGTGGTGCACACGCTCCTGGACCGCGGCATGCCTCACCCCATGGCGCTATGGATGACCACAAACCTCAAGCCCGTTCCTGGTGGGTACGGCTTTCGGTTCGATCTCGATGGCGCCCAGCGGCTCATTCAGTCGTACTTCTGCTGGGATGGGTGGCCGGTCGCCCTAAGCGCGAGGGTGACCCCGAAGATCGAGTTCGTCCGCGCCGAGCGGTCGGACCGGTGGGACGAGGAAACGATCGCGCGCCTGTCTGCCGTCCAAGAAGGCGTCCCGACCCGACTGCACCTGCTGCCCGACGCCGGTCACTGGCTCCACGCGGACAATCCCTCCGGCCTCTTGGCGATGCTCGACGCGGGGATCGTCCGTCGGGCCCAGCTAGATGGGTAGTCGCCCGACGCCCGCATCAAACGCCGCCGCAACGTCCGCCCCGGCCTGAATCGCGGACTCCAGCGACGCGGTGAAGTAAGGGGCCAGACCGTTGAGGCTGGTCGCGACGTAGCGCTCCGCGGTGCGCGATCGCCGTACGAGCAGCCCCTCAGGAAGGGGCGCAGCCAGTCCTGCATGAGGTCGTGACGTGCGGTGAACTGGTCCTGCCAGCTCGTCCCGATCAACTTCAGCAGGGCGGGCGCTGTGTGGTAGGAGGATTGGTAGACCGTACACGAGTTCTCGGCGCCGCCCCTCGTAGACCGTGACCTGATGGCCGGCCCGCGCCAGCAGCAGCGCGGCGGTCAGTCCGCTGGGCCCTCCTCCGACCCCCGCGATGTTTCGTGGAGACTGCTTGGCCGCTGGGCCGGGAAGGCGCACGTGCTCTCCCTAATTCGAAAGTGGGGCGGGGGTGCGCGCCCTTGCTTTCTTGATAACCTGCCGGGTGTCCGCGTTCTCCGCCCGCCTCCTCCTGACCTTCGCGCGCGTCTGGCATGGCCTCGAGCAGCTTGGACGCAGGGTTCGCCAACGTCTGCGCCGTCAGCGGAAGCAGCTCCGGGCCGAGGCCCGGCAGCTGGGGCTCCAGCTCCTCGACGTCCTCGACGATCTTCCCTTCGTCCCCACCCTTCACTCCATACGCCCCGTCGCGAACCAGTACTACGGCCACGGGGCGTTCATGGGGGCCGCTCC
>SHYV01000117.1 GCA_009692605.1 Myxococcales bacterium | reverse complement strand
TCGAAGGCTATGATTTCCTCGAAGTGCTCAACTTCGCGACCATGCTCCCCGAGGAGATCGCGCTCAAGAGCCCCCCGGTGTTCGTCGGCACCCTGCCGGAGACCGACATCGCGTTCGCCAGCCAGGAGAACGACCTTGGCCGCATCAGCTTCTACAACGCCGATCAGGGCACGCTCGACACCATCACCGGCTTCGAGCTCAACAGCCAGATCGACCACGAGGAGTAGCGGCCTGCGGGGCGGATTCTGATTACCCCGGCGGGATGCTCCTTCCCCTTTGGTGGCTCTCGGGTCTCTCGCGTGCCGTGCTCCCCCTCCCGACCTACCCCGAGTGCGGCGAGCCTGACCGAATGGACCTGTGTCCGAGCGATCTCGAAGGCGAGTGGCAGATGCTCTCCTATGTCCCGGTGGGCGCGCGGGAGTCGGTGCGGCCGGCCGAGCTGGCGATCGGCTCCGGGAACGGGCAAGACCGGGCGTTCCGGGTCACGACCGGACGCTTTGACGTCATCCTCGCGGTGATCGACTCGGGCATCGACTGGGAGGACAGCGAATACCAGTCCAAGATCGTGATCGAGACGGGCGAGCTCCCGCTCCCGTTGTACTCGGACGGCACGGAGTCGGTGGTCTACGATCTGAACGCCGACGGCATGGTGAACATCCAGGACTACGCCGAGGATCCCCGTGTCTCCATCGAGGCCGGACGGGACGAGGCCGACGGGCAACTGGACGCTTCAGACCTCATCTACACCTTCTCCGACGGCGTGGACGACGACGCGGACGGGTACATCGACAACATCGCCGGCTGGGACTTTTTCGCCGACGACAACGACCCGTTCACCGAGTGGGACCACGAGTCCGGCACGCACGGCTCCGGTGTCATCTCCGAGATGGCGGCTGAGGGCGAAGACGGCCACGGCGACATCGGCGCCTGCCCGAATTGCTCGGTGATCCCGATCCGGGACGGCGACTCGTTTGTGACCGACGGTGCGCGTGCGGCCCTTGCTATGGTCTACGCGGTCGACCACGGCGCGGTCGTCATCAACATGTCGCTGGGTGCGTTGTCCGGCCCGGGCTTCACCGCCGACGCCATCGCCTACGCCCGTGACCGCAACGTCAACCTCGTCGGCGTGGCCGGCGACGAGAACAGCTACCATTCGAACCAGCCCTCGCTCCGCGACGGCATCCTCTACGTGCACTCGGTGCGCCCCTCCGAAGACGATGAGCAGAACGACGTCTACAGCTACCTGAACTTCCTGAACTGCAACAATTTCGGACCCCGCGTGCAGCTGGTCGCCGGCTCGCCCGCCTGCGCGACAGGCGCCGCCGCCATCACGTCCGGCATCCTCGGGCTGATGAAGTCCGCGGCGAAGGACAACGGGCTGGAGCTCACCGCCGACGAGGCGGACCAGATCCTCTTCCAGACCTCGGACGACGTGTATCTGACGGCGTCCGAGCTTGAGCGGGCGGGGACCTACCCGTCTACGCCAGGCTGGGATCCGTACTTCGGATACGGCCGTGTGAACGCCTGGAGAGCCGTAGAGATGGTGACCTCGGGCAACATTCCGCCGGTGGCCAACATCACGTCGCCGAAGTGGCTGGACTACATCGACCCTTCCCGGCAGCGGGTGGACATCATCGGCACCTTGGCGGCGGATCGTTCGTCGGCGTTCGATTGGTCGCTGGAGGTCGGGTACGGGGAGAACCCTACCGAATGGACCGCGATCGACGCTGGGCATGCGACCGAGCCGATTGAGGGCCTGCTTGGGCGCCTCGACCTGTCCACGGTGCCGGTGGTGAGCGTGTTGGAGGGCCCGAAGGAGGAGGGTGTCACCGACCGAGTGACCCGCGTCATGGCGCCGATGGTGACGGTGCGGGCCGGCGTGGTCGACGCCGAGGGCCGCAAGGCTGAGTTCCGGAAGACGTTCGTGGTGCACGAGGACGAGAGCCTCGTTGACGGGTTCCCTCTGCAGTGGGCGTCGTCGATGGAGTCGTCGCCGGTGCTGGCGGATCTGGATGGCGACGGGATCCATGAGATCCTCATCGCCGACTCCGGCGGGTTGATCCACGCCGTGGACGGGACGGGCAACGAGCTGGAGGGCTGGCCCGTCCAGACGGACATCGACCCCCGGTGGCACGCCGACCAGCCGGCGAGCGCCGAGATTGAGCCCTTACACGAAGGCGCTATCAGCACCGTCGCGGTCGGGGACATCGACGCGGACGGCATCCTCGAGGTTGTGCTCGGCACCGGGAACGGGTCGATCTACGCGTGGGAGCCCGACGGCTCTCTGAAGGATGGGTTCCCGTTCTCGATCCTCGGCCGCACCCCTGAAGAGACCACCCGCGCGACGACCTGGGACAACGGCATCGCCGCCGCTGTTGTGCTCGAGGACCTCGACGGAGACGGCAAGCTCGAGATCATCGCCGCGGCGATGGATCAGCGGCTCTACGTCTGGGACGCGACAGGCGAGGACTGGGGCGCGTTCCCCATCGACGTGTGCTCGCCCGACTTGTGTGGGGTCAGCGGGGTGCGCATCATCGCGTCTCCCGCTGTGGCCGACGTGGACGGAGACGGCGACTTTGAGATCGGCATCGCGACCAACGAGGCCGCGAACGGCGGCAACGACTCGGTCAGCTACCTGTACGACGCCGACACCGCCACGCTGGTGGACGGATGGCCGCTCTACGAGTCCGGCCTGGTCAACCAAGCTGCGCTCCTGCCCCTGGTCGGCGAGGGCCACCCGGGCTCGCTCGCGTTCGCCGATCTCAACGGCGATGGCAGCAGCGAAGTGGCGAGCCCGGTCATGCTCGGGCAGAGCCCGCTCTACGACGCATCGGCGGTCGAGTTCCTGAGCTTGTCCTACGTCCGCACCGGCTGGGGCGAAGGCACCAATACCAACGAGCCGAGCTTCGCCACCATGTCGAACAACCCGGCGTTCGGCGACATGGATCAGGACGGCGTGCCCGACTACCTGATCGGGGGCGACGGCGCGCTGTATTTCATCGCCCTCGCCGGTCGGACCATGGCTGACTACCAGCACGTGCTCGCCGGGTACAGCGGCGCGACCGGCGAGATGTTGCCCGGCTTTCCCCGGCAGATCGAGGACGTGCAGTTCTTGTCCTCGCCTGCCATCGCCGATCTCTCGGGCGATGGGGTCCCCGAAGCGGTATTTGGCAGCGGCGGGTACCTGCTCCACGCCTGGGACAAGGACGGCGTCGAGCCCGATGGCTGGCCAAAGTACACCGGACACTGGATCCTCGGCAGTCCGGCGGTCGGAGACATTGACGGCGACGGATATCTGGAGGTCGTGGTCCCGAGCCGCGAGGGCTACCTGTACGCCTGGCACACCGATGGTCGGGCCGACCAGAAGATCGAATGGGCTTCTTTGCGTCACGACCCCCGCAACACCGGGAATTACGCGACCCCGATCGAGGCTCAGGCTGGCCCGCCGGCTACCCACGAGACCTGCGACCGCGGCTGCTGCTGCGCCAGCGAGGGCGGCGCCCATCCGTTAAGGCTCACAGGCTACTCAGCCGCGCTCCTGGTGCTCGCTCCTCTTGTTGCCCTTACCCGCCGTCGCCGTCGCGGGTAATCCGGAGCCCTGAACCTATGCACATCATCGACCAACTGAAGGCCCGCGGTTTCGTCCACCAGATCACGGACGAGGCCGCGCTGCGCTCCGCCATCGACGCGGGGCCGATCACCGTCTACGTCGGCGCCGACCCGACCGCGAAGAGCTTACACGCCGGCCATCTGCTGCCGTTGCTCTGCCTGCGCTGGCTCACCCAGGCTGGGCTCGAACCCATCGTGATCATCGGCGGCGGTACCGCGATGATCGGCGACCCGACGGGCAAGGACAAGACGCGCGACCTGCTGTCCGACTCCGAGATCGCGGCCAACAAGGCGGCGCTCAGCGCTCAGGTGCGACTGTTCGCCCCAAACGCCCGGATCGTGGACAACGCCGACTGGCTCTGCGGGCTCGGGTACCTGGCCTTCCTGCGCGACATCGGCGCCCACTTCAGCGTCAACCGCATGCTGTCGGCCGAAACTTTTAAGCAGCGGCTCGACCGGGAGCAGGGGCTCTCGTTCATCGAATTCAACTACACCCTGCTGCAGAGCTACGATTTCCTTGAGCTGTACCGCCGGCATGCGTGTCGGCTGCAGATCGGCGGGCAAGACCAGTGGTTCAACATCGTGTCCGGCTGTGACCTGATCCGCCGGGTCGAAGGAGCGGAGACCTGGGGGTTGACCATCCCGCTCCTGCTAATGAGCGACGGCCGCAAGATGGGCAAGACGGCGGGGGGCGCGTGGTGGCTCGACCCCGAAATGCTCTCGCCGTACCACTACTTCCAGCATTGGTTGAACGTGGCGGACGCGGACGTCGAGAAGCTGCTGCGGTTGTACAGTTACCTGGATCTGGACGCCATCGCGGCGCTGATGGCCGACGTGCGGGTCGCCAAGCGAGCGCTGGCGGTGGAGGCCACTGCGGTCGTTCACGGGCGTGAGGCCGCCCTCGCCGCGGACGAGGCCGCGAAGGCGGTGTTCTCGGGCGGCGCGACGGAGGACACGCCCCAGATCGTGTGCGCGGCGGGTGTGACGGTGATCGCTGCGCTGGTGCAAGCGGGATTCTCGAAGTCCAACGGGGAGGCCCGCCGGCTGATCGAAGGGGGCGCTGTGCGGCTCGGGGCGGAGGTCGTGACCGACCTCAAGGCGGAGATCCGCGAGCCGGTGGTGCTGTGGGCCGGGAAGAAGCGCGCGGTGCGGGTCACGCTGGAGGATTGACCGTGCCCTACCAGTACCGGGTGGACGCCCTGTTCGAGTGGATCGCGAAGGTCAACGGGCCGGCTTGGGGGGACGTGCTGGACGCGGGCACCGGCGCCCACTCCCTCGCGTGGCTGGCGACCCTACCCACCCGTTCTCTCACCGCGCTGACTGTCGAAGACTGGCGGCTCGGGGAGCTACCCGGCATCGCACCTGCGGCGCGCATCGTCCGGGGGGAGTGGACCGACCCCGCGTTGCTGCACGGGGAATCCTTCGATCAGGTGCTGGTGGACTATGTGATCGGCGCCATCGACGGCCACGCGCCCTACTTCCAGTACGACTATCTGGCCCGCCTCCGTCCCCACTGTCGCGGCTCGGTCTACCTCGTGGGCCTCGAGCCTCCGCCTCGGGACGGATCGATCCTCGACCAGATCTGCCGCGTGCGTGACGCGTGCATCCTGCTCGCTGGCCACCGCATGTACCGTGAGTACCCGTCCGAGCTGGTCCGGCGCTGGATGGAGCAAGCGGGCATGCAGGTCTCCGACGTGCGGGTGTTCCCAAACCGCGTGGGCGCGCGGTTCATCAACGGGCAGCTTGACGTAGCGAGGCGAAAGCTCCCCCTGTTCGCGGATCGTGCGTTGGCCTCTGCCATGGAGCGCCAGATCGAGGACCTGCGCAGCGCGGCCCTCGCCAACGGAGAGCAGACGTGGGGGGCGGACTACGTGGTTGTCGCCACGGCGCCGGCACCGTCTCAGGGCGCGCGGAACACGTAGACCGCGCCGGAGTACCCGCCGCCCGCATCGCTGGTGTACTCGCCCGCGACCAGATCGGGCGCGCCGTCGAGGTCGAGGTCGGGTGCGATCGAGACCGCGCTGCCGTAGCTCCCCGCACCGAGTGCTCCGTACGTCGCGGTCGCCGTGCTCGTCCTGTAGGTGCCGGCGGCGAACGGGCCGATGAAGAGCCAGACCGCGCCCGTGAGATCGCCCCCGCGGTTGCTCGCCGGAGACCCCACGAGGATGTCGATCTCGCCGTCGCCATCGACGTCCCCAGCGGAGAGCGCGAACCCAAACAGGTCGCCGTCGGCCTCTCCCTCAAAGCGGGCGGCGGCCTGGTCGATCGGCACCGAGCCCTCGAGATCGGAGCCTTCGATGAGGTACACGGTGCCGGGCCCTGTCCCGTCCGCGGCGATCAGCAGGTCAGCGCGCCCGTCCCCGGTCAGGTCGCCGGGCCCGACCGAAGGGCTGCCCGCGTAGCTGCCCGCGGACACGCCGGTGACGATCAGATCGGCCTCGGAGACGAGCCGGTGGCCCGGAGGGATCGGCCCGCGGAACACCACCACGCGGCCGGTGTTGGCGCCGAGCGTGGCGTCGCCGCTGGCGCCGAGGACGAGGTCATCCACGCCGTCGCCGTTCAGGTCGCCCGGCCCGAGCAGCGCGTCGCCGATCCCATCGCCGACACCGAAGGCGCCGTGCGGGGGCGGCGGCGCCCCGGAGTCGGGGACGAGGCCCGTAAAGCTCGTCGTCGCGGCTGCGAGCGCCCACGCGCCGGGCGCGAGCGGTCCGGGGAGCAGGTAGGCCCTGCCGCCCGCGGTCCCGCCGTCGTCGTACCCGGATGCGCCGACGAGGAAGTCGCCTTGGCCGTCCCCGGTCACGTCTCCGGCGGCTGCGAGCGCGACGCCTGCGTAGTCGCCCGCGGTCTCGCCCTGCCAGGTGGCCGCGGCTGCTCCGAGTGTCACCGTGCCTGGCGCGAAGGGCCCGGTGAGCAGGTACGCGCGGCCGGCGTTGGGGCCGCCGTCTCCGTTGCCGATGGACCCGACCAACACGTCCCCGGCGCCGTCTCCGTTCGTATCCCCGACCGCTGCCATGCCGTAGCCGGCGTAGTCGCTCTCGCTCTCCCCCAAAAAGCAGGTCACCGGGAGCGCGTCCAGCAGCTGTGGCCCGGCGGGGATCGGGGCGGGGACGACGCACACCCGGTTGCCAAGGTAGGCCGCGACCAGAAGATCCCCCAAGCCGTCCCCCGTCAGGTCTCCGGCGATGGCGAGCGCGTTCCCCAGACCGTCGGCAGAGGCCCCGGCGATGGAGGCCCACTCGTGAGCTGCCGGTCTGCCGGTGTCGTCGTGGCCCGCGGGCGGTTCGCCCGGATGTGAGTCGTCGACCGCCGGGCCCGAGCACCCCACCCACAGCAGGATCACGGGTCGATCCGGTACACGCCCGTTTGGTGGTCGATGACCCACAGCAGCCCGTCTGGCCCGATCTCGATGCCGTAGAGCGCCTCGGCGCCGAAGCCGGTGTCCAGCGTGCGGACCACCGTGCCCTCCAGATCGAGCTGGGTGAGCAGGCCGGTGGCCCAGTCCCCGACGTACAGGTGAGCGCCGTCGAAGGCGAGGCCGCCCGGCTGGTCGAAGCCGGTGTTGAGCTCACCCCAGTCCGCGCCGTCCCACTCTACCCGCACCACCCCGGGATCGTTCGCGGTGAGCGCCTCGCCCTCCGTCCCCGATGCAGAGTCGACCCACAGCACCCGACCGTTCCCGGTGTCCGCCGCGTAGAGGATCCCGGTCGCGGGGTCCAGGATCAGGTGGCCGGGCGCTTCTTCGACGCGGGCGACCTGAGGCTCGGTGAGCTCGTGGATGATGCCGTCGAAGTGCTGGTCCATCCCGACGCCGTGGTCACGCTGGAAGTCGTGCCGAACCAGGGCGTCGTGCTTGCCGTCGAACACCCAGTAGACGTTCTCGACCTCCCAGGCGAGGCCCACACAGAACGGGCTCTCGTGGGACATGTCGATGTGTGAGCCGAGGCCCATTGGGTCCTCGACGCCGAAGATGTTCAGGTCGGTCGACCAGAGGACCGGCCCCATGTAGCCGTCCCCGCGGCCCTGAGAGTCGTTGTAGGTGTTGTTGGACTCCCCGCAGCTGCCCATCTGCACGTCGCCATCGAACGAAAACGCGGCCGTCTCTTCCATGAAGTGCTCGGCGTAGCCGTCCTTGCGGCGGTCGTGCTCCTGATCCCCGTCGCCTGGGCTGGAGACGATGAAGGTGCGGTCGTCATCGCGGTTGGCGAGCCAGAGGTTGCCGTCGGCGTCGAAGCCCAGATCGCGCGGGTCGTTGAGGCCCTCGTCACCGCCGATGATGTAGGTCCAACCAACAGAATCTGGGGTGCCATCCCCCGTGCCGAGCGGGGACGTCGCGGTGGGGCCGTTCGCGGAGCCCCCGGTACAGGCGGCTAAGCCGAAGGCGGTGAGCGACAGCAACTTCATCGAGAGGCTCCTAGCGGGGAAGCGAAGGGTGGGCATTTACGCAAGCGTACACCGCGGTCAGGATGTCGGTTGGCTCCGCAAGCGCGCCGACCCCGAAATCTCCACATGCCAGCCGCTTCTCGGTCGGCTGAACCCAGTCGTAGCCACCCAGCTCGTCGATCCAACGGATGTTGCGTTGGACCACCGGGCTCCTCCACATCTCGGTGTTCATGGCCGGGGCGAGCACGCAGCGCTTGCCGCGAGGCAACGCCAGGATCGTGGTGGTGAGCAGGTCATCGGCGAGCCCGCACGCGAGTTTGCCCAGCACGTTCGCGGAGAGCGGCGCGATCAAGGCCACGTCGGCCCACTTCGCGAGCTGGATGTGGGCCATCGCGTCGTCGAAGGTGCCGAGGTGGACCGGCCGCCCGGTCAGCCCAGCGAAGGTGAGGGGACCGACAAAGCGCGTGGCGTTCGCCGTCATGATCACCTCCACCTGCCAGCCCACCTTCATCGCGAGCGAAACCAGCTCACACGCCTTGTAGGCTGCGATCCCGCCGGTCACTCCAAGCAGGAGCCTGCCCGGTCCAAGCGCGGCGGGTGAAGCCTGCGGGTCAGTCATCCAGCACCGCCTGACCGCTCAGCAGCGTCGCGAGGAAGTTGCGGTAGAAGCGCTGCGCGTCCTTGTTCTGGTAAATGGCGAAGTGCCCGTCGTCCGGGTACTGCGCGACCCCGGACGTGACGCTGGACCCGTCCCACGCTCGGGCATCGTTTGACACAGGCAGCGGGAGCGCGTCGAGGCCACGCAAATGGAGCGCCTCGGGGTCGGTGGCCGCCGGTCCCACGATCGGCATGCGGGCGGCGGCCGCCAGCGCCTCGGACGTGAGGGACGGGGTCGCCGAATCGAGCAGGCCCTCGGTCAGCTCCATCGGCATGGGGGTCGCGTCGGCGCGGGCCAGCCACGGCCCCTGCTCTGCGTACCAGTAGGGGGCGTAGTTGACCGGGTCCGTCGCGTCGGCGAGGGTCTGGATCAGCCCCAGTACGGGGTGGAAGGAGGTCAACACCTCGTCGTCATCGAACCCGAGCAGGGCGGTCAGCGTAGCGGCCAGATCGATCGGGTCGTCGCGGAGCAAGAGGGTGAGCGTCAACCCGCCGCCGGCGCCGGAGAGGCCGGATCCGAGCAGGTCGCCCGACATGAACGGGGTGGCGATCGCTCCGACCAGCCCGCCCTGAGAGTGCCCGAAAAATGCGACCCGGCTGGGATCGATGTCGATCGCAGTCCCGCTCGCGGTGAAGTGCGGCGCAGCCTGAGTGAGCGCGCGGGAAAGGTACACCTGATCGAGGGCTCCCTGCCGGAAGTTGCTGCGCCCAGCGGCCGGATTGTAGAAGTTGAAGCTATCGAGCTCGACGTTGGTGTCCAGGGTGCCCCGGTCGGCGTGCAGCGGCTGGCTGACCCCGAACACGGCCACCCCCTCGCGCGAGAGGATGAGCGCCTCGTCCGAGTCGCTGCCGGAGCAGAAGCTGAAGTTGTCGCCCCCGGTGCCATGACTGTAGAGCACCAGCGGCCAGCCTTTGTCTGGGGCCCGCCCCTCAGGCACGGCGAGCGAGAACTCGACCCGCTCCCACTGGTAGATCTCGGGGCGCCCCGTCTGGTCGAAGGAGAAGGCCCCCGTTCCGACCTCGTGGTAGGGCCGCGCTCCGTGCTGCCAGACCGGCATCACCACGGCGCCGACGTACACGGCATAGTTCCCGTAGTCCGCCCGGAGGGTGACCTCCTGATCCAGCGAGGGGATGGCGATCTCGTCGTGGATCGAGCGCGCGATCCGGGCGGTCTCCTGCAGCGGGTCCTGTGTGGTGAACGTGACGGCGAACGCCACGGTGTCGGGGTTCACGTGCTTGGAGACCAGCGTGCTCTCGAGCGCAGCGAACCCGGGGGCGGTCCAATCCACCGGCTGGGGCCTGACGAGCGGCGTCTTGAAGACCACGGCGTATTGGGTGGCGGGCTGGAGGGGAAAGCCGAACACCGGCGCGATGGCGAGGAGCCGGTCCGGCTGCCAGGTGGTCTCGTTGGCGACCCACTCGAACGCGATCGGGATCTTCTCCCCGCGGTGAGGGCTCGTGATCCCGATGTCCATCAGGTAGACCAGCGACGACGAGGTGAGCGAGTCCGCCGCGGACGGCAGAAACTCGACGCTCAAGTCATCCTCGAAGCGGACGAAGATCGGGCTGTTGTTCCCGGCGCCATCGACATCCCCGATGGCCGCGAGGTAGTTGTCCACGATCGGGTAGGTGCCTTGGTGGGGGAACCCGCTGACGTCGGGGTGACCGTCGATGGTGCGGGTGTCCGAGGGCCAGGGGCTGTCGAAGAAGTCCGGCCCGCTGGTGAGCGGCGTGGCGCCCTTCCCGGCCGCCGGCGTGCACGCGACCCCGCTGAGCCCTGCGAGCAGCCAGAATCGAGGGGTCAGCATGCGCTGCGTATATCTTCGGGCCGGGCTGGAAGCAGCGCGAGGAGACGCGGTTTGGGTTAACGCCGAGGCCATGGCTTCGGTACATCGGCATCCTCCCCGCCATTTCCCGGTTCCTGTAGCCGCTGTCGTGCTGCTCCTGCTCCCCGGCTGCGGGGGCATCATGGACTTCAGGGGGGACACCAGCTTTGCGTTCAACGATACGTCCAGCACGACCGACACCGATCAGGATGGGTACTCCCCTCGGGAGGGCGACTGCGACGACGAGGACGCCAACGTGAACCCCGGCGCTGCCGAGTCCATTAACGACGGGGTGGACTCGAACTGCGACAAGGAGGACGACACCTGAGCCCGGGGCGCTTGTCGGTCGCGGGACTTTCCCTGAGCGCGAGGTCAGCGCAGCGCGGCCCCGAAAATCCGCGAATAGAGCTCGCGGTAGGTCTCGGAGAGGTCGCCTAAGTCGCGCCGGAACACGTCCTTGTCGAGCTTACGCCCGGTTCCGCGCTCCCAGAGCCGCGAGCCGTCGGGCGTGATCTCGTCGGCGAGCACCACGGCGGTCGCACACCCGGCACCGTCGAGGTTTAGGCGCCCGAACTCCAGCTTGAAGTCGACCAGATCGATGTTCAAGCCACCCCAGAATTCGATCAGAATCTCGTTCACGCGCAGCGCGTACTCCCGCATCGCCTGCAGCTCCCAGGGGCGCGCCCAGCCCAACAGCACGGCGGTCTCTTCGTTGATCTGCGGGTCGTTCAGGCTGTCTGACTTGTAGAAGTGTTCGACCAGCGGGGCCGCAAGCCGTGTCCCTTCGCTCAAGCCAAGCTTCTTGGCCAGCCCGCCGGCGATGACGTTGCGCACGACCACCTCGACCGGGATGATCTCCACCCGCTGGCAGAGCTGGTCGCGGTCGCCCACGATCCGCTCGAACGCGGTCGGGACGCCGTTGGCGGCCATCTTCTCCATGAAGAACGCGCTGATCCGGCAGTTGATCACGCCCTTGTCAGCGATCTCCGCCTTCTTGAGGCCGTTGAACGCGGTGGCACCGTCGGTGTAGTGCATCAGGATGCGCCTCGGGTCCTCCGTGGCGTAGACCTGCTTGGCCTTGCCGCTGTAGAGGAGTTCGCCGCGGGTCGGGTCGGTCAACATGGGGGGCTCCAAGGGGAGCGCGCCGCTATCAAGAAAGCGCCGCTTCAGCCGCCGTCGAGGGTGAGCGTGGTCTCGCCGACGTCGTGCGTGCCGTCCAGCGTGGTCGGCTCGCTCGTGGCGCCGCGCACGCCGATCCGCACCAGCTCCACGGCGTAGCTCGCGGTCAGGTCGCCGTACTCGATCGCTGACGTGTTGGTGATTTGAGCGGTGAGGTCCCCGCTCCAGGTGCCTTTGCCATCGTCCTGCCCGGTCAGCTCGACGCCGAAGCTGCGCAGGTAGTCGCCCGCCGCGCTGCCATCGACGTTGGTGAAGTCGGCCCCGAGCTCGAAGCCCGTGACGCTGGCCACGCCGTCGGGCTCATCGCCCTCAAGGACGATCACGGCGGTCATCGGCGGCTGTTCGGAGTAGGGCGGGTCCCACTCGTAGTCCAGGGCGCCGCTGTAGAGGCCAGCCGTGCTGTCGCCCTTGAAACAGACGAAGAGCACACCTGCCGAGACTTCGGTGCGAGCCAGGGGGATGGCGGCGTTCATGTCGTCGCGGTCTTGCGGCGCCCATCGCACCGTGGCGGTGACGTCGACGGAGAGCGTCCCCGCGGAGGATGTCGGTGCGCCGAGCGTGAAGCCGAACCCGTTCGAGGTGTAGCCGAGCGCCGGGTCGTAGTCGGCTGGGTATGCGGCGTCCTGCTCCACATCCGTGTCGATCGCGAAGCCGTTCAAGTAGGCAGCGATCTGGTCGTCGCAGCCTTCCGGGGCTGCCGCGCTGACCGTGGCGGTGTCTGTCGATTGCGGCCCCATGATCCAGGTTGCGCTGGCCTCGGTGACGACGGCGCCCGGCACGCCGATGTCCGAGTATCCAAGGCGGTAGCGCAGCGTATCGGTGCCTTCTTCGCCGGTGGTGTAGGTGCCGCCGATGAGGCCCAGATCCACGGTGGCGTCCTGTTTCAGATCCACCCGCAGGAGCGAGATTCGATGGGAGAGCAGGTCCCACTCGTACTCCCAGCCGGTCAGGATGAGCGCGTGCACGGGGTCTGCTGGGGAGCAGCCGGCGAGGAGGAGCATCGTCCAGATGGGGAGCATGGCAAGACAGGGGTATCAAGCTTCCCGCTTTGTTGAGTGCAGGGTAAGGGGCGAGATGCTCCGCCGCGCCGCTCGCTGTCTCCTGCTCCTACTGCCCCTTGTTGTTGGGCTGCTCTCGTGCAGCGGCGCTGGGTCGGCGCCTATGCCGACCACGGTCGCCGATGCGCCATCCGAAGGCGCACCCGTGGGCGCACCCGTGGGCGCACCCGTGGGCGCACCCGTGGGCGCACCCGTGGGCGCACCCGTGGGCGCACCTGGGCTCTCGTGCATCGGTCGGGTCGAGGGCGCCTCCACGGCCGGCGAGTGCGCGGACGACGCGGGTTGCGCGAAGGCTGGCTGCTCGCAGGAGGTCTGCGTGCCCGCAGCGGCTGCCGCCGACATCATCACGACCTGCGAGCGGCTCCCATGCTTCCAACGGCTCGACACCTGCGGCTGCCATGAGGGGGTGTGCTCCTGGACGGTGAAGGACGGCCCCACGCTCACGCTGCTGCCCGGGCTGGCGCCGGTGGCCCCTGCGGAAACGCCGCAATGATCAAGGTGTCCGGGGGAACGCTCGGGGGCAGGGTGCTGCGCGCGCCCGTGCCCGAAGGCGTTCGGCCCACCTCGATCCGGACCCGCGCTGCGTTGTTCTCGATGCTCGGTCAGGACCTGTCCGGCTGGTCTTTTTTGGACGCCTGCGGTGGGACCGGCCTGATGGCCGTCGAAGCGGCCTCTCGCGGCGCTGCCCCGGTGTTCGTCGCCGATCGGGATGCGCTCGCGCTCGCGGGGATCGAGCAGAATCTGGGCCAGCTTGGACTGGCGCGGGTGCGGGTGCTGCGCGGCGATGTGCGCAGGCCGCAGGAGCCTGCGTTGTCGGCGGATGTGGTCTTTCTGGACCCTCCCTACAAGGACCCCATCGGCCCATGGATCGCCTGGGCGAGCGGGGTGGCGCGCCGCTACGTGGTCGCGGAGGCGCGGTTCGGGACCGAGTGGCCCGAGCCCGCCGAGGGCTTCGAGCGTGACGGGGTGCGACGCCACGGCGAAGCGGAGCTGGCGCTGTACCGCCGGCTCTTGGCCCCGGAGTGAGGACAGTCGGCCTGACCGGGGGCATCGCCTCGGGGAAGAGCACGGTCGCGCGCCTGCTCGCGGCTCGCGGAGTGCCGGTGCTCGACCTCGATCGGGTGTCGCGGGGGGTGGTCGCAGAGGGGGAGCCGGCGCTGGCGGAGATCGCCGCGCGGTGGCCGGGTGTGGTTCGGGACGGCGTTCTGGACCGCAAGGCGCTCGGGGAGCGCATCGTCGCTGACCCGGCGGCTCGGCGGGAGCTGGAGGCGATCACGCATCCGCTGATTTGGGCGCGCACCGAGGCGTGGTTGGGTGAGCAGGCGCGCGCCGGGGCGGACGTGGCGGTCGTCGAGGCGGCGCTGATGGTGGAGACGGGCAGCTACCGGCGCTACGACGCCCTGATCGTGGTGGCCTGCGCGCCCGAGGTGCAGCGCCGCCGGCTGGCTGCTCGCGAGGGGTACGACGCCGCCACGGCCGACGGGTGGCTGGCGGCCCAGATGCCCTTGGAGCAAAAGGTCGCCGTTGCTGATGTGGTGATTTGGAACAATGGTGGGCAGGCTGAGCTGGGTGGCGCGTTGGATGCGGCATGGACCCGCGTCGTTTCTGCTCCGATTTAGCGGAATTGTTGCGGACAGCTGCCCTTCCATGCTAACACGCGCCCGCGTGGAGGTCACTTGCGTAACTTTGTCTCCGTCTCCCCCGTCCTGAACGTCCTGATCGTTCTTCCCTTGTCCGCGCTGATCGCGTGTGGCGGCTCCTATACGCAGACCGACAAGTCCTCCGATGGCACCGATCTGGACTCTGACACCGGCAGTGACGCGGACACCGACGCCGACTCCGATGGTGACGCCGACGGTGACGCAGATGGCGACACCGACACGGACGCCGATACGGACACCGATACGGACACCGATACCGATACCGATACCGATACCGATACCGACAGCGGTTCCACGCTGTGCACCAGCGAGTGGGAGCCCCTTCAGGTCGGAGGCTGGACCCGCGAGTACACCGTCACGGTGCAGGGCACTGCCGGTACGGCCTATCAGGAGGTCTGGGGGACCACGTACACCACCGACGGCACCGAGGCGTACAACCTCTACGACGAGGTCAGCACGTCCAGCGTCGGCTGGTCGGGTAACGAGTCGATCGGCTGCGACGTCGATGGAGGCACCGGCCTGTACATGCTCGAGTGGACGATGTCGGGCAGCTACTCCGGGATGGCGTTCGGCTCAACCGTCGGGACCCTCGACCACCCGCGGCGCATGTTGCCCCCCGACTCGGAGATCCCCGGCGCTGGCACCTGGGTCTATTCCTACTCCGCGAACGTCAGCTTCAGCGGCTTGCCGCTCACCTTCACCGCCGAGGGCGCCTACACCGAGGTCGGCATCGAAGAGTGGACCGCGCCGGACGGTATGGTGTACGACGCCTACCACCTGCGGAACGTCTACGCCGAGGACTTCAGCGGCATGGGTGAGCTGACCGGGGTGCTGGACCAGTACTACGTCAAGGGGCTCGGTCTGGTGAAAGAGGTCAATGTATTGGCCGACGGCACGGACTTCATGACCCGCGACATCGACAGCTGGAGCGGCCTCTCGCCGTACTGAGCAGCTGATCCCGGCCGCCGATGGACCCGGATCTTGATACCCGGCGGCCCGGAGGTCATCATGTCCGACTCGAAGCCCGTACCCGAAGCGCTGCTCGACGAAGCGCTGCTCGACGAAGCGCTGCTCGACGAAGCGCTCGCTGCCGCGCGTGCGGCTGCGCTTGAGGCAGGCGCCGCAATACGCGGCTACTATCAGGACTCCTACACGGTGAAGGAGAAGGGCGAGGA
>SHYV01000116.1 GCA_009692605.1 Myxococcales bacterium | reverse complement strand
AGCGCGCAGGCGCCGATGTCCACGGCGACAGTCAGGAGCTCACCGTCTGGAGGCTCCTCCCAGTCCGATTCGTAAGCGTTGGGTATACCCCCTACCCGGCCGTCGGCGCTGGGCCCGCATGCGCCCGTCAAGCCGACGTCGAAAGCAGTTCGATCGTCGACGATGAGCCGCACCCAATACACACTCAAGGATACCTGATAAACCTGATAGGCAAAGGAGGATGATCTGGCGAAGATCCCTGGGCACACACACGCTCCGGCGGGGGATGTGGACGGCGATGGCGGGCCCGGCCTGCTCGTTGGCGGGCCGCGGGACAACGGCGGAACCTGGATTGTCTATGACCTTCGGGACGGCCTTCATCGGCCAATCCGGCACCTGCCTTGCCCCCGGGATCCCCTACAGTGGTGACGGCCGAGCGGACGTCGTGCTCGGCGGGACGGGCGGGCGATGGACACCGTCCCACTGTTCTACGGGCGCGAACGGTGAGCCGGGCAGTTGACGCGTCCTGACCGGGGTTGAACGTCGCTTCGAACCCTGCCCAACAGCTCGCCCACAGCCTCGCCGACCCCCTTAAACTCGGTCTCGAGCGTCCACGCCGCCTGAGCGTAAAGCGGAGTCCGGGCCCCGAGGATCTCCTTCAGCTCCATGAGGGCGTTGGCCCGCCCGCGCATCGGCCTGAAGTCACCCTGAGCCTCGACCCGGGCGAGGTGCGCCTCCGGGGTCGCGCGGAGCCACACGGTCCACGCTCTCGCCCGCAGCAGCTCCCAGGTCTCGGGTGCGGTGACCACCGACCCCCCGGTGGCCAGGACAGCGTGCCCCGGCGCGTCCAGCAGCTCCGCGAGCACCTGGTGTTCGATCTGCCGGTAGCGCGCCGCCCCGAGATACTCGAACAGGTCCCCAAGGCGCATACCAGCGACCTGCTCGACCCGGGCGTCGACCTCAACGAACGCCCAGCCGAGCCGCTCCGCCAGCGCGGCTCCGAGGGTGGACTTTCCCGCGCCGCGCAGCCCGACGAGCGCGAGCTTCTGATCCACGCGCGCGGCAGCTCTCCCGGGCCCGCCAGCGCCCTCGACCGCGAACATCGACGCGACAGGGACGCCGAGCGCCTGACAGATCTCGGCGAGCCGCTGGACGCTCAGGTTTCCATTTCCGTGCTCGACGTCAGCCAAAAATCTCAGTGAAATTCCAGCGCGTTGGGCCAGATGGGCACGCGTCCAACCCAGACGCTCGCGCTCGCCGAGGACCCGGGCTCCAAGCTCGTGCAGCACGTCACCCGGCCGCTCTCCCGCACGGGTGGGGCCCGAGTGCGCGGCAGGATCAGCCTCCATTGGCTCCACTCGGGAGCGGATAAACCTGCTCGGGCACAGCCGGGTGAATCCGCCACGTGCAGTCCAGCGCACCGGTCGCCGCCTGATTCAGCAACAGGAGCCACAGCAGCGCCGACAGGCTCCATACCGCGACCGCTGCCGCCCAGACCGGGGTGGCTCGCAGCTCGAACATGTGCACGACGGTGGTCACGCCGGTCGCCCCGAGGCTCAGCACGGTCGCGACCATCATGACCGGGACAGCCGGCTCCGTCCCGCACGGGTCGAGCGCCGCCCAGGTCAGCGCGCAGAGGATTAGGCAGCCGAGGGCAGTGCCCAGGAGCACGCCGCCAAGCAGGCGCGGGATGAGCGAACCCATATTCGCACGCACGTTGCTGAGATCAGGACGTGAGGAGCGGACGACGACTGCCAAGAGACCACCACCTGACGGATTGACATGCAGTATATCGCACTTGCCGGGCGCTCGCACCGCGCATGAAACGCAGTATACTGCCGCCACCATGGCAGAGACCCCCTACCCCCCGGTTTCCTTCGACACCCACCCCAGCCGCTACGTGCACTGGGGCCTAGACATCGAAGGCGCCGTGGCGACGCTCACCATGCGCGTGCAGGAGAACCGCGGAATGTGGCCCGGCTACGAGCTGAAGCTCAACAGCTACGACCTCTCGGTGGACCTCGAGCTGGCCGACGCGGTCCAGCGGCTGCGGTTCGAGCACCCCGAGGTGCGCGCCGTCGTCGTCACCGGCGGGTACGACAAGATCTTCTGCGCCGGCGCGAACATCAAGATGTTGGCGAGCGCGTCCCATGCGTTCAAGGTGAACTTCTGCAAGTTCACGAACGAGACGCGGACCTACATCGAAGACGCGACGGCGCGCTCCGGGCAGACGTGGATCGCGGCCCTGAACGGGACCGCCTCAGGCGGCGGCTACGAGCTGGCGGAGGCCTGCGCGGAGATCTACCTGATCGACGACGGAAACTCGGCGGTGTCGCTCCCCGAGGTCCCGCTCCTGGGCGTCTTGCCCGGCACCGGCGGGCTCACCCGACTGACCGACAAGCGAAAGGTGCGACGCGACATCGCGGACGTCTTCTGCACCAAGGCCGAAGGCTTCAAGGCACGGGACGCCGTGAAGCACAACGTGGTGGATGGCAGCTACTCACGCTCCAAATGGGCCGACGGCGTCAAGGCACGCAGCAACGCGGCCGTCTCCGCTGCTGTGGCGCGGCCCGCCGACGCACGGCCGGTCACGCTTCCCGAGGTGGGGCCGGAGGTCGATGGCGACACATGGACATATCGATTTGTATCGGTCAAGCTGGACCGGAGCACCCGCGTGGCCAGCCTTGAGCTTCGCGGCCCGGCCGAGCCTGCAGCGGCTTCCAGCGACGCGGACGCCGGCTGCTGGGCCATCCGCTTCTACCGGGAGCTCGACGATGCGCTCCTGCGCCTGCGCTTCAACGAGCTCGACATCGGCCTGCTGCTCCTCCGCACCCGCGGTGACCCCGCCCTCGTGCTCGCCCACGACTCCGCGCTCGACGCCCCCGGCTGGTTCAACACCGAAGTGCGTGCGTTTCAGGCGCGCGTACTGCGGCGCCTCGACAACATGGCCAAGACCCTGTTCGCGATCGTCGAGCCCGGCAACTGCTACGCCGGCTCGCTCGCTGAGATCCTGTTCTCGGTCGACCGCAGCTACATGCTCGCCGACGAAGATGAGGTGAACAGCATCGTGCTGTCCGCCGCCTCCACCGGCCGGTTCCCCATGCACAACGGCCAGACCCGGCTGCAGGCGCGCTTCCCGGGCGACGAAGGAGCCCGCCAGATCGCCGAGGCCGCGGCCTCCCGCCAGAAGGCGATCGACGCCGGAACCGCCGACGACATGGGTCTCGTGACCTTCGCCCCCGACGCCATCGACTGGGACGATGAGGTCCGGATCGCGGTGGAAGAGCGCTGCTCCCTCTCCCCGGACGCGCTGACCGGCATGGAGCAGAACCTGCGCTTCGGCGGCGCCGAGAGCATGGAGAACAAGATCTTCGGACGGCTGACCGCCTGGCAGAATTGGATCTTCCAGCGCCCCAACGCCGTCGGCGAGCGTGGAGCGCTCAAGATGTTCGGGGCCCCCGAGCGCGCCATCTTCGACTACCGCCGCACCTGACATCACCCCAGCTCAGAGGAACCCATGGCCATCAACTACGACGACCGCATCCCGAACAACGTCAATCTGTCCGGTGACAAGCGCCTCCAGCGCGCGCTTGAGAGCTGGCAGCCCGCGTTCCTCGACTGGTGGCGCGACGTCGGGCCGGAAGGCTTTCAGCAGGATGACGTCTACCTGCGCACCGCGGTCTCGACGGCCCCCGGCGGCTGGGCCCATTTCGGGCACATCAAGATGCCCGAATACCGCTGGGGGATCTTCCTTGACGACCCGGTCGCCGACCGCCGCATCCCAGGCGGCGACCACGCTGGTGAGCCGGTATGGCAGGAAGTACCTGGTGAGTATAGAAACATATTGCGACGCATCATCGTCACACAGGCCGACACGGAGCCGGCGAGCGTAGAGCAGCAGCGCTGGTTGGGCAAGACCGCCCCGAGCATGTACGACATGCGAAACCTGTTCCAGATCAACGTCGAAGAGGGTCGGCACCTGTGGGCGATGGTCTACCTGCTGCACGCGCACTTTGGAAAAGACGGTCGGGACGAAGCCGACGACCTGCTCGCTCGCCGCTCCGGCGACGCAGACAAGCCGCGCATCCTCGACGCGTTCAATCAGCCCTGCCCCGACTGGCTGACCTTCTTCTGCTTCACGATGTTCACCGACCGCGATGGCAAATACCAGCTCGGCGCCCTCGCTGAGTCCGGGTTCGACCCGCTCTCCCGGACCTGCGGCTTCATGCTCACCGAAGAGGCGCACCACCTCTCGGTCGGGGAGATCGGCATCGAGCGCGTGCTGCGGCGCGCAACGCAGCTCACCAAGCTCGACCCCAATGGGGACGCGCGCGCTCAGGGCGGCATCGACCTGCCGACGGTCCAGAAGTGGATCAACTACTGGTTCTCCTACTCGCTCGACCTGTTTGGGAGCGAGCTCTCCTCCAACGCCGCCGACTTCTTCGGAGCCGGGCTCAAGGGGCGATGGAACGAAGCCAAGGACTTCACCGACCACAAGGCGCTCGACCAGTACTACACCCTCCCCGTCGTCAAGAACGGCTCCGTGGTGGAGGACCAGGTGCCCCTACGCAACGCGATGAACGAGGTGCTGCGGCAGTCCTACATCGCGGACTGCCAGCGCGTCGTGAAGCGCTGGAACGCCGCGCTTGAGCAGGAGGGCACCGACTTCCGAGTGAGCCTGCCGAGCTCCCGCTTTTTCCGTCGCCAGGGCATCTACGCCGGCCATGAGTTCAACCGCGAGGGCGACATCATCGGCTCGGACGTTTGGCTCCGGCGCCAGGAGGAGTGGCTTCCCAGCGCCGCCGACCGGGAGTACGTGGGCAGCCTCATGCACGCGGTCACTGAGCCCGGCCAGATGGCCCACTGGATCGCGCCCCCCCGTAAGGGCATCAATGGGCAGGAAGTTGCGTTCGAGTACGTGCGTCGGGCGTAGGCGGTGGAGGGCAACATGCCCACCCGTGAACGCCTCTCGATCCTGCTCGGGGCCCTCGGGCTGGTCGCCACGGTCCTGACCGGCGGGCTGGCCGGGGCAGGCGGGGTCCGGGGCGTCTCTGTGCTGGCGGGCAAGGTCCAGGTCGACGGCGACGATCTGGTGCTCGCGGCGAACGCCACCGTCGGCATCGGCGACGGCACGTCCATCCTCGCCACCGGGACCTTTCCGGGGGGCGCAGTGGACATCGGTCGCGGGCCGCACGACGGCGCGAACGTGTACGCCCAGTTCGGCCCGGTGAGCGGACTCTATCGCGACGACGGCACCACGGTCGGCGACGACCCGCGCTCCCGGTGGGCGCCAACCAGCGCACGTACCACCCTCGAGCTCACCTGCGACCGGATGATCTGGGCAAAGCAGGACAACCGCATCTCGAGCCGCGCGAGCCCGGACCACACGTGTGTCGCCGAACCGCTCTGGGTCCGGGCCGGTGGCGAGACCCGCCTGTCCGCCCTCACCCGCGACGGGCAGCCGGTGCGGTGGACCGCGACGCGGTTCGCTCTTGCGCCGGCGCTCGGGCTGGCCATCGTCCTGACCGCCACGGCGGCGCTGCTCGGGTTCGAGGGGCTGTTCATGCTGCTGGCGATGCCGCTCTCCCTGCTCGGGCCGCGCGTGGGACTGCCGGTGGAGGCGTTGATGTGGCTCATCGCCGGCTCCGCGGCTGCGGGGTCCGGTGCTGCGGGTGCGGGTGCTGCGGGCCCCGGGTTCGGCACCGCCCACTGGCGGCTCTGGCTCACCGCCGGCTTCGCCCTCTGCAGTTTTGGGCTCGCGGCGCGGTCCGTCGTGCAGCGGCCGGGAGGCGGGAACGAGGCGTCATCGGCCGTCCGGTACGTAGCAGCAGCCGCCATCGACATCGGGCTGCTGCAGCGCAAGGTCGATGAGGTGGTGAACCGGACGCGACCGCTGGTGGACGCCGTGCGCCCCGGCACCCCTCTGGTGCTCGCGCTGGGGTCGTCGTCGTCGGGGGGCGGAACGAACGGACGATTCTGGCCGGACCTCCTGCAAGAGGCGCTGGCCCCGCTGCCGGCGCACGGGGACCGGCCCGGGCCGGCGCCAGTCGTGATCTCCATCGCACAGGGCGGAGCGACGACGTGGCATGCACGCCGGATCCTGGAGGCGCTCGAGGTGAGACCGGCAGCGTGCGTGGTCTACCTGGGCCAGAACGACACCACCGCATCCATGCCCGGGCTCACGATCGCGCAGCTGGAACGCGGCGAGAGCTCAACGCCGGGCGCGTGGGTAGCGCCGATGTCCCCGCAGGACTCGAAGGACAACCTCGTGGCGATCGCCTCGCGCTGCGGCGTGACGCTCGCGATGCAGGAGTACGTGGTCGACCGGACAGAGCCGCTGGCTGCTTTCGCCTCGATGCTGCAGACAATCCCGAACATTCACTACCTGGATCCGACGACCCCGCTGACCTCGGGGCCCCGCGCGCTGTTGATGTTGGATGGCGTACACCCCTCACCCGCGGGCCAGCAGGTGTTGGCAGCCATCATCGCCGCTAGGCTTTCACCGCTGCTTGCGAGCCACGGTGACCCAGAGCCCGCCGTCCCCAGCCCGTGACAACCACGGCGCACCCGGCGCCGGCCCCCGCAGAGCGCGCGTGCTTGGGTCCAAGCGGCGGCAGCAGCGCCCGGCCGTAGCGGTTGTACAACCCGAGGACGACGTAGCCACCAGGGCGCCCAACCCGGGCTAACTCGGCGAACACAGCGCGCGGGTTGGCCGTGTGGTGGATCACACCGTTAAAGATCGCGACGTCCACGCTCCCGGTCGCCAGCGGCAGCCGGAAGACGTTGGCGCGTGCGAGGGTGACGGTCAGAAGCCCAGCCGCTCGGCGAAAGGCATCGGCCAGCCCAAGTGAGGCCCAGGTCAGGTCCAGACCGAGCACCTGCCTCCCCGCGACCGACAGGAAAAGCCCCATCTGCCCGGCCCCACAGCCGACCTCCACCACGTTCGCCCGGGGTGGGATCTCGTCATCCAGCGCACGGGTGAACGGGTTCGCCCGGCCCCGACGGACCAGCGCACCGAGATCGTCGGTGTCCCGATAGTCTGGAAACGGCCGTGCTTCGTAGAACAACCGCACGCGCTCGGTGGCCGCCACATCCTCGCCACGCTCCGGGGCCGCGAGGTACAGGTCAGGGATCCCGTGGCCGAGGTCCCAGCGACCGCCGCAGCCTTCGGTCGCGCAGGCGATTCGGTCAGCACCGAGCAGATCGCGGCCGGCGCCCTGCTCGCCCTTGCCCACAGGAAGCAAGCGCAGGCAACGGGGGCAACAGAGCATCCGGACCCGGTTATTTAGATGCCATGCACGTCGCTCGCGCCCTGATGACCACCCTCCTCGCCGGCTGCCAACCCGCCGGCCACTACACCGAGAACCCCGCGGTCGTGAACCTCGTCGACGACTGGCGAGACGAGGTCATCTACCAGCTGCTGACCGACCGTTTCGCCAACGGTGACCTGAACAATGACTTCAACGTCTCGCAGGACGACGCCAACCTCGCCCGCTACCTCGGCGGGGACTACCAAGGCATCATCGACCACGTTGATTACCTCGAAGCGCTGGGGGTGACGACCGTCTGGATCTCCCCTGTGGTCGTCAACGTAGAGGAGGACGCCGGCTCGGCCAGCTACCACGGCTACTGGACCCAGGACTTCGCCAACGTGAACCCACACTGGGGCGATCTGGCGAAGCTGCGTGAGCTCACCGATGTCCTTCACCAGCGCGACATCAAGGTGGTGCTCGACATCGTGGTGAACCACGTCGGCCAGCTGTTCTATTACGATATCAATCGGAACGGCTCACCCGACATCACCACCTACTACTCGACGGACGGCAGCGACACGGTCAACATCGTCACCGAGTGGGACCCCGCGTACGACCCACGCGGCGTCCAGGGCTACACCTCTCTAGGCGAGAGCGGGCTCGCCCCGCTGGGCTGGGTCGACATGCCCGAGATCAACCGTGTTCCCCCGAGCCCGGCCGAGTTCGGGAATGACACATGGTACAACCGCCGGGGACGTGTCACGAACTGGGCCGACTTCGATCAGGTCGTCCACGGCGATTTTCCGGGCGGCCTGAAGGACCTCGACACCTCCAACCCCGATGTGCAAGCGGCGTTAATTCAAGTGTACGCGGACTGGATCGACAAGGCTGGGCTGGACGGTTTCCGGATCGACACGTTGAAGCATGTCGAGCACGAGTTCTGGCAGCGCTTCTGCACCGAGATCCGCGACCACATGGCGTTGATGGGCAAGGAGAAGTTCCTGATGTTCGGCGAGAGCTTCGATGGCGACGACGCGCTGATCGGCAGCTACACAGCACCCGACGAGGTGGACAGCGTCGTATACTTCTCCCAGAAGTTCCAGGTCTACGACGACGTCTTCAAGAACAACGGGGCGACCACCAAGGTCGAGGACCTGTTCGCCTTACGGGACACACACTACGGCACCACGCCTCAGGAGCGGGGGGCCGGTCAGGCTCCACGGGACATCCTTGTCAACTTCCTCGACAACCACGACATCCCACGGTTCCTTTTTGACAAGGACAGCATCCCCGCGCTCCGGTCCGCCCTTGTCTTCCTGTACACCGAAGACGGCATCCCTTGTCTCTACTACGGAACCGAGCAGGGGCTGAGCGGGGGCAACGACCCGGCGAACCGCGAGCCGCTCTGGACGACGCAGTTTGATACATCCGGCAGCTTGTTTCAACACGTGTCAGCGCTGGCGGCGCTGAGACAAGAGTACGAGCCGCTCCGGCGGGGCGACTTCTCCTTCCGCTGGACCAGCGACCGCGTGGGCGGCGAGGAGGACGCGAACCTGCTCGCGTTCGAGCGCACCTACGAAGGCGAGAGCGTGCTGGTGGTCATCAACACCTCGGACGTGTACACCTCGCACACCTCCTACAATGGGAGCGGAATGCCGGTGAGCTTCGCGCCGGGGACGGTGCTCGCGGAGGTGTTCCCGCCCGGCAGCGACAACACCTGGACGGTCGAGGCGGACGGGACCGTGACCATCGAGGTAGCCCCGCGGGACGGGTTGGTGCTGGCGCCGGCGTAAACGCCCCCGTCGGGGAGCCGCCGGGTTACATGAATGATGCTTCATTCAGTGCCCGTCCCCTCTCCCGTTCCCGAGGCTTCCCATGAGCGCGACCCAGTACACCATCGACCTCCGCGACATCCGCTTCGTCCTGTTCGAGCAGATGAAGGTCGACGAGCAGCTCCACGGCGTGACCCGATACGCGGACTTCGACCGGGGCACCTACGACATGATGCTGGATCAGGCAGCTACGGCCGCCACGGAAATCCTCGCACCGCTCAACCGGACGGGGGACTCGCCCGGCGCGACCTTTGACGGCAAGGGGAACGTCACGACCCCACCCGGCTACAAGGCGGCCTACCACGCGGTGGTCGAGTCGGGCCTGCTCGCCGCGGGCATGAGCCCCGCTGTCGGCGGCATCGGCCTTCCCCACGCGGTCGACGTCGCCATGCACGAAATGCTGACTGGCGCCTGCACCGCGTTCAACATCTACACCGGGCTCTCCCGCGCCGCAGCGAACCTGCTCCAGACGGACTTCTGTCCCGAGTACTTCAAGGCGTTTGCGGTACAGAAGATCATGGCCGGCGAGTGGGCCGGCACGATGTGTCTCACCGAAGCGGGCGCGGGGACCGCGGTTGGCGACAACCGCTGCAAGGCCGAGCGGACGGACGACCCGAACCTCTACCACCTCACCGGCGAGAAGATCTTCATCTCTGGCGGTGACAACGACATCACAAGGAACATCGTCCACATCGTGCTGGCGCGGACGCCGGACGCCAAGCCGGGCACCGCCGGGCTCTCGTTGTTCCTCGTCCCCAAATACATCGTCACCCCCGACGGGGAGACCACCGACGAGCGGAATGACGCCGTGGTGGTCGGCATCGAGCACAAGATGGGGATCAACGGGTCGGCGACCTGCACGCTCGCGCTGGGCGCGAATGGCGTCTGCAAGGGCTGGCGGCTCGGCAAAGAAGGCCAGGGCATGGCGGTGATGTTCTTCATGATGAACGAGGCCCGCATCGGCGTCGGCATTCAGGGCCTCGCCACTGCGTCAGCTAGCTACCTGAACGCGCTGGACTACGCGAAGGACCGCGTCCAGGGCTCCAGCATCGACAAGATGAAGGATCCCAACGCCCCGCGTGTCACTATCAACAAGCACCCTGACGTGCGCCGCATGCTGATGACGATGAAGGTGCAGGTCGAGACGATGCGCTCGCTCATCTACTCGGTGGCGAACCGCCTCGACCGAGCGGAGAACGGCGACCCGGCCGAGAAGGAGTACCTGATGGGTCTGGTCGAGCTGATGACGCCGATCGTGAAGGCCCACTGCTCCGACGTGGGCTGGGAGGTCTGCTCGACCGCCGTTCAGGTGTTTGGCGGCTACGGGTATACCAAGGAGTACCCGGTCGAGCAGAACCTGCGCGATCAGCGGATCTCCGCGATCTACGAAGGTACCAACGGCATCCAAGCCATGGACCTGCTCGGACGAAAGATGCGGCAGGGCGGCGGCGCGCTGTTCATGACCTGGCTCGATGAGTGCAACAAGGAGCTGGAGCGGGCGAAGGCCACCAAGCGGATGGACGACGAGGTGACCGCTCTGGAGCGCGCCCGTGACCACCTTGGTGCCACGGCGATGTACCTGGGTGGACTCGGCATGCAGGGCAACATCAAGGGCGCGATGCTGCAGGCCACGCCCTTCCTGAACCTGTTCGGCACCGTGGTGCTGGGCCTCCACGCGGTCTGGCAAGCGCGGGTCGCGCACACCGCCATCGACGCAGGGGCCACCGGTGAGGACCTGCAGTTCTACAAGGGCAAGGTGGCCAACAGCCGGTTCTACACCCGCTCGGTGCTTCCGCGCGCAACCGCGCTCGCCAAGATCATTCAGGCGGGCGACGAGAGCTGCCTCGAAGAAGGCCTGTTCGAGTAGCTCCGGGCGCTGCCAAAATGGACGTTCGGGAGCGCTTTTCAGCCGGCGTGGACCTCTACGTCACCGCTCGCCCGACCTACCCCGATGACCTGATCGCACAGGTGATCGCCCGCTCGCCGGGTCCGCAGATCGTGGACCTGGGCGCTGGGACCGGGATCTCCAGTCGAGCGTTTGCCCGCGTAGGCGCACGCCGGTTCGGGGGCCGGGTGCGCGTGAGCGCGGTGGAGCCCAACGCCAGCATGCGGGCCGCAGGGGAGAGCCCGCCGAGCCGCGAGAGCGTAGCAGGGGTGGACTTCAGGGCTGGAGATGCCGAGGGCACCGGCCTTCCGGACAGCTGCGCCGATCTGGTCGTAGGGTGTCAGGCCTTCCATTGGTTCGACCTCGGCCGGACGCTGCCCGAGATCGACCGAATCCTCGGGGTCGGCGGGGTGGCGGCCGCGCTTTGGAACCACCGGTCGACTTCGCCCTTCCTCGATGCCTACGAGGCGTTTCTGCTCGAGTGGTCGGCCGACTACCGAGCGATCCGCACTGTGGAGGCGACGATCGCGGACCTCCGGTCGATGCGGCAGACCGACCGCATCGTCTTTCCAAGCGGCCAGCGACTGACGATGCGAGGACTACACGACCGGGTCTGGTCGGCGAGCTACGTCCAACACGGAGTCAGCGACCGCGTCCCGTTCGATGCCGCGCTCGACACCCTGTTCCAGACCTACGCTGACCAACGAGGGGGGGAGGCAGAGCCTGGAGTAGACTTCGACTACGATTCCATCGCGGTGATGTGGGGGGTGTGAGCAGGCCGATAACGGGTCAATGGCCCCGGGCGCCGACCGCGCTGACCACCCCGAAAATGCCGAAGCAGGCGAAGACCGCCCCCACGATGGCCACACCGAGCAGGATCGCCCCAAACACACGCCACCAACTGATCGGCGCCTCACCCACCAGCTTACCGCTCTGCCCGTTGATCACGAACCGGTAAACCCGCTTCCCCCGCCGGTACGCGCCGACCCAGACTGGCAGGAGCAGCGGCCCCCCAGTGAGGTCGTGAAAAACGACGGAGGAGCGCAAGTCCTGGGCGCGCGTTTCGTGCTCGAGCGCGCGGTGTCGCACCGCCTGCAGTCCATCTTCGCCCTGCCGCTGGGCCGCGCTGCGGGTCAGGCTGCCGGTTTCATACGGCAGGTCGGTACCGACGGGCTGGAGAGTAGCCTCCTCGAAAGGGCTGATCACGTTCAACTCGCGGCGGGTGAGCGCCTGTGACGCAGGGATCAATACACCCTCGATGCGTTGCCGGTCCGCACCGGTCTGTGGCCGCTTGCCGGACCGCGTGTCGGCGGGGACGATGGCGGCCCAGCACGTCTCCAACGTGGCTGACCAGCGCCACGCCGGGAGCAGGATGGCGTTCAACTTCAGTCGGGCATGGCGCAGGTCGCCCGGGTACCAGATGGACGAGCTGGCGAAAGTCTGGAAGCGGGCCTTCGCCCCGGCCTCGTCGATCAGGAAGGGCAAGAACCCATCGGGCGGCTCGATGCCCTCGGGCGGTTCAATGGCCACGAGCACCTGACTGCCGCAAAACAGGCACGCGGGCGCTGCCGCTCCAGCCGGGAAGGTGACCGCGCCACCACACGGCTCACAGCGAACCGCGAGGATGCTCATCGGCGTCGCCCGATTAGCGAGGTCAGTGAGCCGAGCAGACCGAGACACGACAACGCAGCCAAGACTATGAGCGCCACGATCCCGACCGCCAACGCGATCTTCCAGGGCGACCTCGGCACCTCACCCACCACCTCGCCGGTCTGCCCGTTCACCAGCACGCGCAAGACCTGCTGGTCGAGACGGTAGGTCGCGATCCACACCGGCAGAAGCGCCAACTCGACGGCTCCGATCGACAGCTGCGTGCTGTTTCGGACGTCCCGAACATGGTCCCCCGGTACAAATCGATTCTGAATCACCGAGTTCTCGAGATCCGCTGCCTGCTTCGCCACCGACCGCGATGCATCGCTGTGTGTCACATTCGGCCGCTCCGCCACCCACCCGGCGATCAGCGTGGGGGCGAACGGCAGCGCCCGGCCGAGGTCGAACGGCTCGAGTTGGGTCGCTTCCCCCTGGGGCAGCCCTCGTGATCCGCTGATGAGCTGCTGGGTGTACGTCGCGACGTGGCCCCCCTGCACGTCGAACCATTCGGTCTCGCGTACCTGACGCCGTCGGGTCACTGTAGACCCGTTCTGCCGGGTGGTGTACGTCTCGGTGCGTAGCCAGTCAACGCCAACCCGAGCGCTGTACTCGCTGCGTGCGACGCCATCGTAAAGGTAGAACGGGACGAAGACGCCGTGGAGCTTCTCAGGGCGAGCGGCTCGCCGAATGGCCTCAGGGGCCCAACGGTGACCGGCGAGGAACGTCTGGAGCTGATGGCTCGCCCGCTCCCGCGGGATCAAGAACGGGATGACGAGATCGAAGGCTTCATCTGACCCTTCTGCGCCACCGCCGCTGCGGACGAGCGGTGTCTCGCAGAAGCTGCACACATCCGCCAACCGCTCGGGAGGTAGCTCGACCACAGCCCCGCACTGGGGGCATGAGGCCGAGCAGAGACCGGAGTCAACCGGCGCCACCGCGCTCACTGCTCACCCGGGAGGGACAGCCGACGAAAGACCAGCGCGTCGGTACGGTGCACCTGAGTGAGCCGATCCGTCGTCCGGATCGGCCAGTCGAGCTCGGCGCAGGACTCCAGCCGCAACACACCCGCCTCGACCGCGCCGAAGCCGCCGTGCAAGACGTGCTCGGGAAATGGCTCCAACCGGCAGTCCGGTCCGCTTTGGGTGAACGCGTACGGGCAGGTCACGACGATGGCTCCACCGACCGCGGTCAACGCCACGGCCTGTCGAAACGCGAGGTTCGGGTCGTGGAGGATGTCGAGCACATTCGCGAGGACCACGCAGCCGAACGAGGCGGGCAGGAACGGCGGGTCGAGCACGTCCCCGCAGATCCACGTCCCGGCGGGTTCCTGCCCCGCGGAGCGCCCGCGGCGGAGCATCGCGAGGCTACGGTCAAGGACCACCGTGTTCGACCGGACGCCCGTTCCCCCGCCGAGCTCCAGCGCGCCGGCAGGTACCGTCTTCCTGAGCCACTCCTGAAGCGGGCCGCTCCAAGACCGGGCGTAGATCGCAGCCAGCGCGTCGCTCGCCGGTGTGTCCTCGGCGAGCAGGGCCTCGGCGTCGCGCGCGACGACCGGGATGCCGTCGATGACCGGGTAGCCTGAACCACAACCCAAACACCGCAGCCCTGTGTCGCAGGGTTCGACGGTCGCGAGGTGCACCCCGTCGTCGTCCGCCCGCCTGCAACGGGGACAAACCAGCGCGGTCATCAGCCCACGTTCACGTTGCCGCTGCCCGAGATCAGCGTGCCCACACCCCCGCAGTGGGTGGTCATGTCCCCGAGGCGATGCGAACTCATGCCGTTGATGAAGACCTTGCTGGACCCCATGGCCGATTTCCAGGAGTTGGGGCCGCAGCACGCCGCATGCATGCCCGGGTCGCCGGGAGCCCGGAGCGCCGGGACACCGTTCACCATCACGTTGGGCGACCCAGAGACCGCCGGACCGTTGCAGCAGTGCGGGCAAGCCGGGCAACCGTGCGCATCGGCAGGCACCATCGCCATATCGTTGACGCGGCCTTGAAACGGCATGGGAGACCTCCGGGGAGGCGAGCATACCACGAACGGGCCGGTTTCCGGATACCCAGCGCGCATGAACATGCTCATCACCGGCGCCTCTCGCGGGATTGGCGCGGCCATCGCGCGCCGATTTGCCGCCCCGGGCAACGTCATCGCCATCAACTACATGAAAAGCAAGGACGCCGCCGAGCAGGTGGCCGCGGACTGCCGCGCCGCCGGGGCCGAGACCGTGGTGATCGCGGGTGACGTCCGAAGCGAAGCCGACCTCAACGGGCTCGCCGCGGTGTTCCCTGGCGGGGACCCGGAAGGACGATCAGGCGTTGACGTGCTCGTCCACAACGCCGCTATCGGCGTCCTCAAGCCGTATGACAAGATCCGCACCGGCCAATGGGACCTGACGCTGGAGAGCTCGTTGCGACCCTTCTGGCTCCTGACCCGGCTCTGCGCCCTGAACCGTGGTGCCAACGTGATCGGGCTGTCCAGCATGGGCAGCCGGCAGTACGTCCCTGGCTACGCCGCGATGGGAGTGGCCAAGGCCGGCATCGAAGCCCTGACCCGGCAGCTGGCGGTGGAGCTCGCGCCGCACGTGCGGGTAAACACCGTGTGCGGGGGACTGGTCCGGACCGACGCGCTCAACTACTTCAAGGAAGGGCCCGAGATGATCGCCTTCGCAGAGAGACACACGCCGCTGGGCGGGATCGCGAGCCCCGACGACATCGCCGCCCTGGTGCACCTTCTCTGCGATGTCCGCGCCCGTTGGGTGACCGGGCAGGTCATCGTGGCGGACGGCGGCCTAAGCCTGCTGTAGGAAGGCCCGGATGTCCGCAGCCGCAACACCGAATCGCCCCACGCTTGGGCTGCGCGGATCCACGACGATGGACGCCTCGGGTCCGTGGTCCCGGGTTGGCGACTGGTCGGTGACGGATGCCCTGACTTCGGCGCCGGGCGGAGCGAGCGACGAAGACGACATCTCCCACGGGTTCACGGTGGGCGACGTGCTGGG
>SHYV01000115.1 GCA_009692605.1 Myxococcales bacterium | reverse complement strand
GCCGGTCCGCTTCGAGGCGCTGTCACCGGACGTGATCGAGGGGCTGCTCGCGGAGGACGGCATCGCGGCGATCCCTGACCTGTGCATGCAGCTCGCGCACGAGCTGCTGTCGTTGGTCGAGGATCCGGAGGACCCGCTCACCCTGCAGGAAGCCCTGCCGCAGCTCCGCGATCTCCGAGACTTCGTGCAGACCGACGGGCAGCTCGACGTCGTCCTTGAGATGGCGCGACGGATCGCCGGCGCCAGCCTGTGCCCCAAGCCGGGGTGCGCTGACCCTACGCCGGAGCGCGAGGCGCTGTTGGCGTCCTTCGTGGATGAACGCTCGCTGACCCGGCTGGTCCGCGGCACCGCCAACCCGCGCAGCGAGGTGCCTCAGCCGCTGGTGTCGTTGCTGCAGTTGGTGCCGGGGAGCCACGTCGGCGCGCTGCTGGGCGTGCTCGCGAACGAGACGAACGCGGCCAGCACGCGAGTCGCGCGGGCGCTTGTCGAGCGGTATGCCAGGGACAACGCCGACCGCATCGTAGAGCAAGTGCAGTTCGCCTCCCCGAACGTGGCGGTGGAGCTTTTGCGGGCCTTGCGCTATGGCCATCCGGACAAGGGGCTCGAGGCGGCGCGTCAGTATGCGCTGCGGTCGGCGGTGGATCGGAACGTCGATGTCGAGCTTGGCTGCCTGCGGATCCTGAACGGGGGCGCGATTACGCCTACGGTGGCGAGGGTGCTCACGGTCCTGCTCGGCTCGGCCCACCCAGAAGCGCGCGCCGCCGCGCTCGGGGTCGTGGCTCGGCGCCGGGTGCAGGACGCCTTTCACGCCGTTCTGGACCGGGTGAAGCGGGACGGGTTGGGCGGGCTGTCCCCCGACGAGGCGGACGCCTACGGTGAGGCGCTGGCGGGCGCGGACCCCGATCTGGCGCTGGGCGTCTTTCGGGATTGGATCAAGCCGAAGGGCTTCTTCGCTGCCATGGTGCCTCCGATGCTCCGGTGGGTCGCGGTGTCCGGCTTGGTGAACATCATCGGGCCGGAGGCGGAGGACCTGATCAAGGTCGCCTCCGAGAAGGGAGGCGCGGAGCTGGCGCGACACTGCACCGACTGCATGGTTCGGCGCCGGCGAACTGCGCGAACGTCGAGCGCCCCCGGGCTCGCGACGAGGAAGCTGTGATGAGCGTTGATCTGGACGACGGCGACGATCAGGCCATCCTTGGGCGCGCGTTGCATGCCGCCCGTGCCGGAGAGGACAAGGTGCTCGCCCAGCAGGTTCGAGAGGTGGGCGAGCAGGCGGTGCGGCTGCTGACCGGGCTGTGGCGGTTGATGCGGAGCCATGCCTCCGACAACCACGCCTTCGACGCGCCGGTGCGCGATTTCACCGTGGTGCTGGCCCGCCTGATCGACCTGCTTGGCCCCGTGCATGTCGTCTGCGTGGAGGGTCAGGTCTACGTCAACGACGTTCGCATCCGCATGGATGAGAAGCTGGGCGGCGGGGCGGATCTCCAAGAAGAGCTGGCCAAACACCAATCCGGCGGCCTTCACTTTGAGGCCGTGCTCCCCGAGAGAGACGTTCGCGAGCTGCTCCGTGTGCTCGCCAGCAAGCCGGCGGACCGGTCGGCGTTGCGTGCGCTGGCCCGGCACCTGCGGGACTCAGGGCTGCACAACATCCGTGTGAGCGGCGTCTACCGGGTTCGGATCGCTGGCGAGTCGGCGCTGACCCCCGACGCGGAGATGGATGTCCCCGGCTTGCTCCATCGGGTGGCGGTCGAGGCCGACGGCGCCTTCCGGCAGGCCCGTGCCGGTCGCGCGCTGAACCCGCTTCTGGTGCGGCGGTTCGTGAACGAGCTGGTGGATGCCACGGTCGCGGCCTCCGCCCAGGTGCAGGCGGCGTTGCTTGGTGCGCCGGACCACAGCCAGGCGTCGGCGCGTCACGCCGTGCGGGTCACCGCGCTCTCGGTCCTGATCGGCGCCGGCATCGGGCTGTCGCGCGGACCGCTCGCCGACCTAGGGGTGTGCGCGCTCTTTCACGACATCGGGAACGCGCTGCGGGGCACCGGGGTCGCGGCGCACGGCAGCGCCGGGGCGCGCATCCTTCTGCGGCAGCGTGGGTTCCACGCGGTGAAGGTCAAGCGGCTCCTGGTCACGCTCAGTCACCACCGCGGGCTGTTCAACGGGCCTGCGTTGTACAGCCGCGTCGTTTGTATTGCTGGCGACTACGACATGCTGACCCACCCGCGAACGGGCGGCGCGATCTTCAACCCGGCCCACGCGCTGGAGCGGCTGCACGGCTCGGCGGGCGAACGCTACGATCCAGCCCTGTTGCAGATCCTCGTCAACCGTCTGGGCAAATACCCGCCGGGCTCCATCCTTCGCTTGAAGGACGGGCGTTGGGTCGTCTCCACCTCGGTGGTGCGGGAGCCGTCGAGCTTCGCGGCGCCGCTCTGCCAAATCGTCCGCGCTGCCCCTGGTGTCGCAGGTAGGGAAGGGGACCCGGTCGACCTCGCCGAGGAGGGAGATGTGGTCGAGGTGGTCTCTTCAGCAGACGGCTTGGCGTGGCTGGCCCAGAACGCCACGTTTCAGAACGCCACGTAGAAGAATGGCGCCTGCCCGGGCACGGTCCGGGTGCCGACCATCACCATCGCCGCAAGGAGCAGGATCAGCACCAGCGGGAGCAGGAACCACCCCCGCAGCTTCACAGGCAGACCTTGGCGCTCATCCACGGCCTGCACTGGCCTTCCGGGCACGGCTGTCCGTCGTCGCAGCTGGAGTAGCACAGCCCACCCGCGCCGGCGTTGATCTGGCCGAGGCCACAGGTCGGCATCGGGTCCCGGGTGCCGGTCGCGCACGCCAGGACGGCCTCGCAGCGATCCCCCTGGCCAGGAACCTCACCGCACCCGCGGCCAAGGTCCGCGACACGCCCGACACGCTGCAGGTCGCACGCCTGCACCGGTAGCTCGCGCCTCTGTGGCGGGGTGGCAAGGTTCGTGAACCCGATGCTCGCCGACCCGCCCACCCAGCTCACGCTGAGGCTCTGCGCTTCGCCGCCCTTCCATGGCACATCTCCGGCCGCGCCCTTCACCTTGGGCCACTGGAAGGTGGCGTCCAGCCCGCGCCCCGGGACGAGGGGCGTGAGCAGGCGCGCTCTGGATTGACCCCGGGCTGTGGATCCCGCCCACGTCCATGTCTCAAGGCTCCCGGCTTCCAGCTGGACCCAGGGTGTGTCCCGGGACCCGGGCACGGCGCAGTCTACGTAGAGCCACTCCCGAAGCTGCCGGGTCGAGCAGCGGTTGCGCGTTGAACCCTTTACGGTGATCTCGGGGGCGAGCACCAGCTCTTCGGGCGTAGGGACGCGGCTCCGACCCTCGGGCAGGCCGGCGGCCGGCCGCACGGGTGGAGCGCGCTCCGTCAACTTCGCAGCGATCCCCGCCGCCAGCGCGGCCTGACCTTTCGCCGTGAGGTGGAAGTCGCCGTCGAGGAACGCCCCCGGCTCGACCGCGGCCAGAAGGTCGATGGCGTCCAACGCGCGGGTACCTCCGGCCTCGGCTGCGGCGACCAGATCGAGCTGGAGCACCCGGGTATCGGCCATGTTGAGATCGGGGTTGGCCGGGTCCTCGCCATACTTCGTCCACTCGGCGGAGGAGACTTGGACATCGATGGGCAGGGCGACCACCACCAGCTCCGCCCCTCCCTGCCGGCACGCCTTCTGCATCGCGAGCACGAACTCCGCGAGGGGTGAGCGCGGCTGTAGGGCGTCGGCCACGCGGCTCCCGAGCGCGTAGAGCGACATGTCCGACGTGAACCGGTCGGACAGCAGGTGCTGGACCTCCGCAGCGAGGGGGTCGTCCCGGTGCGCGGCCACCCAGGCGGTCATCCGCTGCTCCATGCCTGCGCGGAGCTTGACCCCCGCCCGCAGGGTCTCGGCGGTGACGACCAACGTGCGCCCCTCCTCGGCGTATTGCTCGCCGACGATGTCACCCGGCTGGCTGTGCTGCAGCGATGCCTCGACGGCCAGATCGACATCGTCGCCCAGCTCCGGGAACAGCGCGGGCAGCAGGCTGGCGAGGCTCCGCTCGGCGTCCAGCCGCACCCGGGCGCTGTCGGCGATCGTCTTCGCGATCTGGTCTTCGCCGATGGTGCTCGGCAGGGGCTTGCGGGCGTCGTCGGCGAAGGGGACCAGATCCCGGGCGCTGCCCTCGGAGGCAAACCCCGACTGGGCCTTGGGGTCCCGCGTGGCGAGCCACTGTCGGAGTCCGAAGACGGCGTGGGACTGGTTCATCAGCCACGGGCGTCCGGGGAACCAGGTCACGCTCTGGGGTGCGGTCTCCCGCCGGACGGCCCAGCCGTCCCAGAGCGTGTGGCGCTCGATGTTGGGCCGGTTTCGCTCGAAGATGTCGTTGGCGAGGTTGACGATCACCACGACCGTGGCGGGGTGACGAGCGGCGAGCAGCTCCTTGGTGAGCGCGAGATACTCAGGGGGCCCGTAGGTGGGCACTCCCGCGTTGTAGACGACGCGGTTGGTCAGGTCGGCGAGCACCGCCGAGGCGGTCTCTGCCTCTTCCACGCCAAGGCCGAACACCTGCGAGTCGCCGATCACGAGGATGGCGCCTGATCCCTTGGTCGGGGCCCCTGGCTCCTCCGACCCCCAGTCCACCCCGCGGTACCCTTGTGCGTTCACCCGGAAGGAGGTCACTGGGTTCCCGGCGAAAGAGATCCGTTCGCTGGCTCCGGGCTGCAGCCGGACGCCAAGCGTCGGGTCGGGAACGTAGAAGTTCACGTGGGGGAAGGCGCCGTCGTCCCGCATGTGGAACGCAAGCTCGGTGAGGGCGAGCGCGGTCAGGGTCCCGGCGATGAGGGCCGCGAGGGGACGCGCCCAAGCGGCGGTCCGGCTGCGGATTTCGGGCGGGGTTCCGCGCTCCAGGGGGTTGGCCACACCGTGGTTTATCCGATACGACCGCAGATGAAGTCCACCAGCCCATTGAGTCGCGCCCGCCCCCACGCCCGCTCGGCCTTTGGATGATCGTTCGCATCGGTGAGGGGACGCTCGCCACCGCGTTTAGATGGCCATCCGGCACCGCGGCGGAGGTGTTGGCCGCGACCGACGGGGCGATGGGAGCGGTACGGGCAAGGATCGCCGCGACCCTGGGGAGCCCGGATCCGTTTCACGTCCGCAGCGCGCTGCTGGCCGACCCCAGCGCCCGGGTGGAAACCGTCGAGAGCGTCGAATCCCCGACGGGTGGTGGGGCTCCCGAGCATGATCAGGTGACCCGCGATGCTGCAGATGCCGCGCTGATCGGCTGCCCGGCGATGGTGGGGGTGATGGCGTTCCAGCCGCTGGGGCCGCTTGCGCGGGCCGTGGTCCCCCAGCCGGAGTGGGCGTGGCTCCGGTGGCGCCGCTCGAGCCCAGAGGGTGGTCCCGGGCCGCTCCGGCTTGGGGCGCCGAGGGTCTACTCAGCCGCGGACCTTGGGGACGACGCGCGGGCGACGTTCCGGTGCATCGCGTCGCTGCCGCGGGGGGGCGTCGCGGTCGGCTCGGACTACGGCCTCGCGATCCTGTCGGGCCGCGGAGGGCAGGGGGTGTTCGCGAAGTTTCCCTGGCCTGCGGGTGCCCGCAGGGAGAACCGGCGGGTCGAGGCGATGCTCGGCACCGACGAACGGCTGATCGTCGCGACCCAGCAGGCGGTGTTCACCTGGGACTACCGGGGGGAGCCTCGGGCCCAGAAGCACCCGGCCGATGCGGACGGTGGGTACGACGATCTACTGGCGTTGGCGAATGGTAAGCGAGGCCCGCTTTGGGCGTGGCGAACTCGGCTCGAGGGGGGGCGCGGACCAGCGGATGTGCTCGCTTTCGCGTCGGATCCGCACGGCGTCACCTACGCTGGCACACGGACCGGCGAGGTGTGGGTCGTGGACGGGGGGGGGCCGATTCGACGCTTCGCCAGCGATCGGGTGCTGCGGGTGGGCGACCTCCAGGCGGTGGAGTCCACCGGGCGGCCTGTGCGCCATCTTGCGTGGGCGGACGGCCACCTCTGGGCCGCTGCGGACGGACAACTGCACAGGTTTGACGGTGTTTCATGGTCCGCTGAGCCCGGGGAGCCCGGCGCGTTGGCCACCGACGAGGCGGGGCGACTCTGGATGGTGCGCGACGGGCGGGTGCTGGTTCGGGACGGGCTCGAAGCCCGGGGCGACCGGGTGGTTGAGACCGGCGTGCAGCGACCGTGGGCGCTGCTCGCTGTCCCTGGGGCAATTTGGGTCGGCGGGGTCGGCGCTGTGGGGCGCGTTCCGGTCACTTGAGGGCCGGGGGCCGCTTGAGTCGGGGCATTTCACCCATAGGTGGTTGAAAAGGCTACGCTCCTTTGCCTCCGCCCGCCTCGAACGGTTGGCCAGCTTGGCGGCGGACGCTGCGCCGGTTGCCGGTCCTCCCGCGCCCGCGCGCCCTGCACCACGGCGGGCACGCGAATTGCTCACTCCGCATCGGCCCTTCTGGAGCTCCCCGATGTATACCTCGCCGATGATTCGCACTATTTGAGTTCCAACTCACTTTTCTGCAGAATCTGACGTCGCCTTTGCGCACGCCCTTCGGCTGACGCTGGCGTTCAAGGGTGAGCTGGACCTGCTCCACGTTGAGCCCCGAAACGATGGATCGGATTGGCGTTGGGCGCCGTGCGGGCGTGGAGCGGTGGTTGCAGCCGAGCGTCGCCACGGAGGTGCTCCGGGCCCGCCCCGTGCCCGTGCTGCTGATCCCGGCGGGCTCCGTGGGAGCACCGTGCAGAGGCTGGTCGCCCGAGCGCGCACCCCCGTGCTGATCGGCCCGGCGGACGGGGGGGCACGGGACGCGGCGTAGCGTTGGGCCGCGGCACGCAGGCTTGCCTTCCCGGGCATCTCTCGTTATCCGCCGCGCCCGCACCTACGCCCCACGGGGGGCAACTGACCCGGAGCACGCCCATGGCACGCATCACCGTTGAAGATTGCCTCGACAACGTCCCGAACCGCTTCTCGCTTGTGCTCCTGACCGCCGAGCGTACCAAGCAGCTGATGAAGGGCGCGCAGCGCTTGATCAGCGACGAGCGCGACAACAAGGAGATCGTCACCGCTCTCCGCGAGATCGCTGCGGGCTCGATCGCCGCCGATACCAGCGCGTTCGACGAGAACGAGCAGGTGGAGAAGGAGGCCCGCGCGGCCGAGGGGCTGCCCCCGAGCGTCGAGGACATCCTTGGCGTCAGCACCGACTCCGTCCCGGAAAACGCTTAGTTTTTCCTCACCCGACCTCATGACTGTTGGAGCCTAAATGTCCCAGGTAGACGAGACCCTCTTCGACGTTCGCTACGTCGAGCGCTTCATTGCAGAAGGCCGGGTGACCCGCGAGCAGTACGACGCATGGCTCGCCACGGTGGAGGACTGCGCGAAGCAGGGTGAAGAGTCCGCCGTGCGCATGCAGGCGGTTTGGTTCCGTTCGGGTCTTCAGAGCCACGACGAGTAGTCGGGGTGGCTGATCCGGGTGTGGGACCTCGCGTCTTGCGCGCCGCCAGGGGGAATACGCTCTCCTGCCGCGGTTGGGTGCAGGAGGCCGCTCTGCGGATGTTGCACAACAACCTCGATCCTGAGGTGGCCGAGCGCCCCGGTGATCTGGTGGTGTACGGGGGGACCGGCAAGGCGGCGCGTGACTGGCCGAGCTTCGACCGCATCTGCGCGTCGCTACGTGATCTCCGCGACGACGAGACCCTGCTCGTGCAGTCCGGCAAGCCGGTCGGCATCGTGGGGACGCACCCGGACGCGCCACGCGTCTTGATCGCGAACTCCAACCTTGTCGGCAAGTGGGCGACCTGGGAGCACTTTCGCGATCTCGAGCAGCGGGGCCTGATGATGTACGGCCAGATGACCGCTGGGAGCTGGATCTACATCGGCTCACAAGGCATCGTTCAGGGGACGTACGAGACGTTCGCAGAAGCCGGCCGTCAGCATTTTGGTGGCTCTCTGAAGGGCAGGCTCGTGCTGTCCGGCGGGCTCGGCGGCATGGGCGGCGCACAGCCCCTCGCGGCGGTGTTCGCCGGCGCCACCTACCTTGGCGTCGAGGTGGACCTTTCCCGGGCCCAGAAGCGGCTCGACACCGGCTACCTCGATGAGCTGACCACCGACCTCGATGATGCTCTCGCCCGGGTTGAGCGCTACCGCGCCGCTGGGCAGGCCCGCTCGGTGGGCGTGGTGGGGAACGCCGCTGACGTCTACACCGAGATCGCGGCGCGAGGCATCGCCCCCGACCTCGTCACCGACCAGACCAGCGCGCACGACCCGTTGAGCTACATCCCGGCGGGGATGACGCTAGACGAAGCGGCTGAGCTGCGGGTCCGCGACGCCGCCGAGTACACCCGACGCAGCCACGCCACCATGGCGGTCCAGGTCCGCGCCATGCTCGCGATGAAGGCAGCGGGCAGCCATGTGTTCGACTACGGCAACAACCTTCGCGCCGGCGCGGTCGAGGGCGGCGAGCCCCGCGCCTTCGACTTCCCTGGCTTCGTCCCGGCGTACATTCGGCCCCAGTTCTGCGAGGGGCGCGGTCCCTTCCGTTGGGTCGCCCTCTCGGGCGATCCCGAAGACATCCGGGTCACCGACGAGGCCGTGCTCTCGCTCTTCCCCAACGACGAGGGCCTGCACCGCTGGATCCGTATGGCCCAGAAGCGCATCCAGTTTCAGGGCTTGCCCGCCCGCATCTGTTGGCTCGGATATGGCGAGCGACACCGGGCCGGGCTCGCGTTCAATGAGTTGGTCGCCTCGGGCCGAGTGAAGGCGCCGATCGTGATCGGCCGCGATCACCTCGACTGCGGCTCCGTCGCGAGCCCCAACCGCGAGACCGAAGGCATGTTGGACGGATCCGACGCGGTGGCGGATTGGCCCATCTTGAACGCCTTGGTCAACGCGGTGAACGGCGCGTCATGGGTCAGCTACCATCATGGCGGCGGGGTGGGCATAGGCTACTCATTGCACGCCGGGCAGGTGATTGTCGCCGATGGAACTCAGGAGGCGGCGCGCAGGCTCGAGCGTGTGTTGCTGGCCGATCCGGCGATGGGTGTGTTCCGCCATGTGGACGCTGGCTATGACCGCGCCCGGGACGTGGCGCGGGAGCGAGGGGTCAGGATTCCGGGGTTGTAGGGGGGGATTACCCGTTCAGTACCCGAATTTGAGGGTGGGGTGGCTTATGCTCCCGGCACCCGATGTCCGAATCCCGACTTCACCGCTGCGGCAGGTTGCTGATTGCCCTACGGTGCAAGCCGGCGATCACGACGTCGGAGGCCGCTGCGATGCTTGGGGTGTCCCGCACGATGGCCTTTCGTGACCTGGGCGCGCTCGTGAGGGCCGATTTGGGGGTCGAGGTTGTCGGGATCGGCGTGAAGCGGCGGTACCGGCACCCGGGTACCTCCAAGCTCGCGGTGACGTTTGGGCAGCGTATAGCGCTGCTGTTCGGCCAGCAGATGATGGGCTTCCTCGAGGGGACGATGATCGAGGGCTGGCTCGGGGAGCTGTCCGCGAACCTCGATCCTGCGCTCGCTCCGGGTGCAGGCGCGGGGGCCTGGGGCGCCTACCGCAAGGTCATGCTCAGCTGCCCGCTGGCCGCCCGCTGATCCACATCGCTGCGTCCTGAACCGAGCCACGCCCACGAAGGGGGAGGTGTGGCCGGCGAAGCGCAAAGCACACGGGGAACCAACCTAACTTACAAACATGAGCGCTCACACAAGAAAGCCTTGCCGGTCGGAATCGGAGTGGCGGGAGTCGCTGTAACTGTCATGACCAAAAGGCCTCACCCGTCTGTGGTTCCGCAGTTTCCGCTATTTACCGCCGCCCATGGCCGCATAGCCGTCCATGGCGGTAGCGAGGTCGATATCTTTTTGCGTCACGCCGCCGGCATCATGGGTCGCCAAGGTCACATCCACCTTGTTGTAGACATTGAACCATTCGGGATGGTGATCCATCTTCTCCGCCAGCAGGCCGGAGCGCGTCATGAAGGCAAAGGCGGCGTTAAAATCAACGAACTTGAATTTTCGTACGATCGCCTCGCGGTCCTTGGCCAGCGCCCAGTCCGGCAGACGCTTCAGCGTAGCCTTCACCTCTTCAATCGTCAGCTTCGTCATAATGGCCTCCTTCATAATGGCCTCCTATGAGGCCAGGTAGGATGAACGGCCTGACGGTAAGCACACTTTGTCAGCGTACACCCTGCGGTACCCTGTCCGCAAGCCCGGTGGCCTCCGAATCCGGCCCTTCGGCTCCCCGACCGGGCTGGATTTCCCGCTCTGGACGCACCGGGGCGCTCCGCCTACCCGCTGGCGGACACGCGCGCCTTCGCGCTACGCCACCCGGACCGCGACGCTTACGCCTCCGCTGGCGGCCCCGTCGATCGCCACAACCCGCTCACCACCTGCGTCGTCGCTGGCTACCGGATCACGATCGACCGCAGCTTCATCGGCTTGTTGCAGTGCGGGCAAGCCCAGCCGTCGACCTCAAACACGCGATGCAACAACTCGCCGGGTCTCGCAGGCCAACAGCGGCGCTCCTCGGCCCGGGCGCTCGTCGCCGGTCCTCTGCCTTCACGAGCTTGAGCGCGGCGCACGGAGGTCTCGGCCATGCGCCGACCCGCGCAGGTGCGCGTCCACCGTGCCCCGGAGCTCGACGATGCAGGCCATGCCGCAGTGCCCTGGCACGCATCGGACCGCCTAAAAGTCGGCGTCTTCAGGTACCCGTGCCGACCGGGGAGCGTCGGCGTTCGTCAGCGGTGACGGGCAGCCGTCAGGCGTCCGCCGTCAAGGGGCGCTACCGCACAGCCGGCAGCGCCGACCTGTAGTAGTCCATGCGCTGGAACCTGGAGTCGACGAACGCAAGCGCGCCCGCATGGAGGCGACGGGCCGAAAGGGTCGCCCCAAGGAGAAGAACGATCCGCGGGACTAGCCGTCTCTCTTTCGGGGCCACCCCGCACGCCTCGGACAGCCCCGTGCGGGATGCATCGTGCCCTACTTCACCGCGTGGAAGAACGACACGAACCCCGCGCGCATCATGCTCACGGCGATGGCGGCCATGAACAGGGACATCACCTTCCCAAAGGCTCGTGTCACCGCCGGGTTCACGTAGCGTTGCAGGCGCCGGGCGTTCTCGAGGAGGAGCGCGGTGAGGGCGAGGTTCGCGACGAGCGCGAGCATCACTTGGGCGCGGCCGTAGCTGTCCGCCAGGACGAGGCAGGTGGTCATGGTCCCCGGCCCCACGATCATCGGGACGCCGAGCGGCACGACGCCGCCATCGCGGTCCAAACCTTCGGATTTGCGCTTCTCCATCCCGAAGAGGAGGTCGTGGATGCTCAGGACGAGGAGAATCAGGCCACCGCCCACGCGCAGGTCGTCGACCGTGATGCCCAGCAACCGGAAGAGCGCCTGTCCCCCGAGCGTGATCACCACCGCCACGCCGAGCGCCGTGAGGACCGCTCTCCGGCCCATGGTGCGGGCCGTGTCTTCCGCGACCCCTTCCGTCATGGCCAGGAAGATCGGGAGAATCGTCAGCGTGCTCATGGCCACGAAGACGGGGACGAAGACCTTGTCGAAGTCGTGCAGCACGGGCGCGGACTTAACCTGTGGTGCGGCGGAGGAAGAAGCGTCTCACAGAGACACAGCGACACAGGAAAGCAGAAGGAGGGATGAAGCGAGCGAGGGGAGGGCCGTGGGGGACAGCTCACCGGCGGCGCCTCGCGGTGGCCAGCACGAGCAACCCGCCGAGCGCGGCAGCCAGCGCGGGTGCGCGCGGCTTCGTCTCGGTGAGCGAGAAGGGCACGGAGGCCGCGGCGGCGACCGTCGTAGTCATCTGCGACGGCGGGGAGGGGTCGGAGCTCGGGCCGATCGTGGTCGACCGGCCGTTCATCTGGCTCGTGCGCGAGGAGCCGACCGGCACCATCCTGTTCGGCGGGATCGTCGCTGTTCCGCGCGGATAGGCGCGGATAGGCGCGCGATCCGCTCGGGGTTCAGCCGGGCCACACCGATGGCTATGCCAACGGCAACAACCCCAACGCGCCACACCGGTCGTCGTGCAGATCGCGCACCCGAGCCGCCTCGGAGCTCAGCCTCCCGCTCCCGTACTCCTTCAGGAATCGGCACGCGGCGAAGGCCTTGGACTGCGCATCGTAGCTGGCGAGCCACGCGGTGCGCTCGACCAGCCGTTCAGGGGTGACGGGCCAGATCTCTGGGCGCGGCCGCTTGTACGGCGCCTGCCCCATGCGCCATGGCTTAGGCGTGAGTCGGGCCCGGAAACACTGCTGATGCCTACACATCCGGGCGTAAGCCGGGTCGACCATCAGGCTGGTGAAGCACTCGGCCACCTCGGGGTCGGTGGTCTGGAAGGTGCGGTGCGTGACCAGCAGACGGTGACCAGCCGGCGTCCGATAAAGCCGAGCAACCCAACCGGGGTGCGCGGCGACGAAGGCCTCGACCCTGTTCCCGACGAGCCCGGAGTGGGTGGGCGTCCGGCGAGCCCCTCCAGTGAAGGCTGAGACGATCGATGCCACCATGGCCATCGCGCTCGCCGCCCAGCCGGGACCTGCGCCAGGCGGGTCGTCGATGTCCGCGAAGAGCACGTCCGGCGTGTTCAGGCACATCGCGCCGTAGCCGTTCCTCGTGATCACGGTCTCTCCGTGCTCCTCCACGATCTGTTCGCGGATCGGCACGCCGTCGGCCCCATTGTAGGGAACCTTGGGCTCTCGGCTCTCCGGACGCTCCCCGGTGTCCGCCTTGGCCATCGCGTCTGCCACGCGCGCGTCCGCCATCGTCTGAGCGTCGGCCTGCCCAACATTGGACCACCCGTATCGGCGGAGGGTGAGCTGCCCGATCTTCCGCCCTTTTGACGCGGGACGTTGCACGCGGGCCTCGGCCCAGTAGCGCGGGACGATCATGAGGATGGCTGCATGTTTATATCCGACCCGCCCAGACGTCGTCCGCCAGGTAGGTGATCACCAGATCCGCCCCGGCGCGCCGGATCGACACCAGCGTCTCCCTCGCGGCCCTCGCAAAGTCGATGCGGCCGGCGTTCGCAGCCTCGCGCACCATCGCGTACTCGCCGCTCACCTGGTAGGCGACGATCGGCAGGTCCCAGCGGTCGCGACATTCGCGGATGAGGTCGAGGTTGGTCAGCGCTGGCTTGATCAGGAGCATGTCCGCGCCTTCGAGCACGTCGGCTTCGATCTCGCGCGCGGCCTCCCGCCGGTTCGCTGGATTCATCTGGTAGCCGCGCCGGTCGCCGTGCTGCGGGGCGGAGTCGGCCGCCAGCCGGAACGGCCCGTAGAAGGCGCTCGCCATCTTGGCGGCGTAGCTGCAGAGCAGCGTGTACTCGAAGCCCGCGTCGTCGAGCGCCTTTCGGATCACGCTGATTCGGCCGTCCATCATGTCGCTCGGCGACACGATGTCCACGCCCGCGGCTGCGAGCATCACCGCCATACGCGCGAGCACAGCGGTGGACGCGTCGTTGTCGACGTGCCCGTGCGCGATGCCGTGGCCGGGGCCGTCGTGCCAGACGCCGCAGTGGCCGTCGGGGGTGTAGGAGCAGAGGCAGACGTCGGCGAAGATCGTGAGCTTCGAGCCGTGGATGTCGGCCTTGAGCGCACGGGCGGCGTTGGCGACCAGACCGTTCGGGTCGGTCGCGTGCTGCATCCCCTTGACCTCGGGGACGCCAAAAAGCATCACGCCTTCGGCCCCGCCCGCCCGCGCCCGCGCTGCCTGTGCGGGGAGCTGGTCTACGCTGTACCGCCACATTCCGCCGCCCAGAGGGAGCTCCTCGGCCACGCCTACGCCGTCGACGATGAACCAGACCGGAACGAGGCACCGCACCGGTACGTCGGTCTCGGTGAACAACCGCAGGATGGACTCGCTCTTGCGTAAGCGGCGTAGACGGGAGGAGGCGGCGATGGACATCGACTTCGCCTAACCGGACCGACGCTACGCCGTGACCGAGTACCTGCGACTCGCGACGTCGGCTTCGAAATACTGGTCGAAGATCGAACAGAGATTCCGGATGAAGTGCTGGCCGAGGGGCGTCACGTCCACGCCGGTGCGGTCCGGGCGAACGACGCACAGCCCATCGGCTTCGAAGGGCCGAAGTCGCTCAAGCTCGGCGGTGTAGTCCTCCTCTACCGGCCACCGCACCGCGAAGTTGCAGAACAGGCTCATGATCAGCCGGCGACGCCGCAAGTCCTCCGGGCTGAGCGCCAGCCCGCGCTCCACCGGCAGCTCGCCCTGGTCGATCCGGGCCTGCCAGTCCTCGCGCTTCTTCAGGTTCTGAGCGTAGACCCCCCGGAAGTAGCCGATTGAGCTCACGCCGATCCCGATCTGGTCGAGCCCGGCGCCGGTCGTGTACCCCATGAAGTTGCGCTGAAGCGTGCCGGAGGCTTGGCTGGAGACGAGCTCGTCGCCGGCGAGCGCGAAGTGGTCCATCCCGATGGCGTGGTACCCAGCCGCGCCCAGCTTCTCCACGGTCAGCGCGAACAACGTGGACTTCAGTGGGCTCGCCGGGATGCCCGACTTCTCGAGCACCTTCTGGGCGGGCTTCATCCAGGGCACGTGGGCGTACTGGAACAGCGCGATGCGCGAGGGGCGCAGGTCGGTGACGATGTCGAGTGACCGGCCGAAGCTCTCCACCGCCTGGTGCGGCAGCCCATACATGAGGTCGAGGTTGATCTGGAAGTTGCCGCGTTTTCGCAGGGTCTCCAGCGCGGTGCGGACGACGGATTCGGTCTGCCGCCGCTTCACGGCCTCCAGCACCGCTTCGTCGAAATCCTGAACGCCGAACGAGTACCGGTTGAAGCCGATGTCGACGAGGGTGTTCAGGTAGTCGACGTCGACTGTGCGTGGGTCGATCTCGATCGAGAAGTCGCCGTCTGCGGCGAACGGCAGGCGTGCCCGAATGCCCGCTATCAAGCGGGCCATGTCCGCTGGCAGCAGGAACGTGGGCGTGCCTCCGCCCAGAGCGAGCTGCGCCAGCGTCCGGCCCGGCTTCATGCGCGCACAGAAAAGGTCCAGCTCGGCCAGCAGAACATCGACATAGACCGCGCCGATGCCTCGTTTACCCTGGATCTCCACGTGGCAGCCGCAGTACAGGCACAGGCTCTTGCAGAACGGGATGTGTACGTACAGGGACAGCGGGCCGTCCCCGGAGGCGAGCGCCGCGTCGACGGTGTCGCCCGCGATCGCGGAGAATTGCGGGGCCGTCGGGTATGACGTGTAGCGGGGGGCGCGAGTCCGATACTTGTCGACGAGCGTGGCGGGGGGGGCGGGGTTCACGAGGCTCCGGGGCGGCACGGGGGGCTAACCCACGGCGGAGGTCTGTTTGGGCCCGCGCTAACGGGGAAACGAGCGCGGGAGCGGCCGGATGGTGGGGTGGGCCCGGCGGATGGCGTCGAGGGTGGTGCCGCCGTGGGCCCAGACGACGGTCGCCCGACGGGCCGCTCCGGGGGCCAGCTCCTCGAAGTTCCGCACCGCTGACGGGCTGCCGAACCACACCGCGAAGTCGCCGCGGGCGATGCAGTCGGTCACCTCTCCGGGCAGGGTGGTCGGGCGCAGGGTCTGGTACCCGACCCACAGCACGCGGTCCGGACGCACTCCGGCGGACTCTTCTCCGCCAAGGTCGGAGGTGAGGTGGACCAACGCCCCGGGGCCGGCCAGCGCCGCCAGCGCAGCAGCGCCCCCCCCGCCCCCGC
>SHYV01000114.1 GCA_009692605.1 Myxococcales bacterium | reverse complement strand
GGCGCCGCCGTTGGCGCCGGCGCTGGCGTTGTGACCGCGGTCGCACTTCAACCCGAACCCCTGCCTTCCGGCGACACCGTGGTGACCCTCCCATGAAGCGTTCCTTCGCTGTCAAGCTGCTCTTCTCCTGCGGCATCGCCTCCTTGGTCTCTGCGTGCCAGCCGGAGACCAAGACCGCCATCATCATCGACTACGATGTCACCGACTTCTACGCCGACGCCACCTCGTGGAAGCTGATCGTCAGCTCGAAGTCGGAGTGGGAAGACACGTCGGACGCGGGCTTTGGCGACTGGCTCGGGGACGATGGCGTCCTTGAGTACTCGCTTGACATCGATGCGCTGCAGGACCCGGACCGGCTCGCGTCGACGGAGCTGCACCCCGGTGAGAACGCCGGTCCGTTCAGCTTTGTGCTGGCCGGCTTCACGAGCGCGGACCTGCAGACGGTCGATTCGCCGACCTACGGGCCGGTCTCCTTCAAGACTGACTCGGTGCTCTCGTTCACCATCGAGGGCGAGGCGAAGGCTCCCCCTCCGGTGGGCTGCGAGGATGGGCTGGACGGCGACGGAGACGGTTGGATTGACTTCGAGGACCCGGACTGCGCCGCCGGTGCCGAGGAGATCGGCTTTGGGACGACGCAGTGCAACGACGGCGACGACAACGACGGCGACCTGCTGCTCGACAAGGCGGACCCGGACTGTAGCGGACCTACCGACGATCTCGAGGGGACGTCCTGTCAGGATGGGCTGGACGACGACAGCGATGGCTACATCGACAGCGAGGACCCCGATTGCACCACGCTCGGCTCCGAGCTCCCGTCCGATGGGGCGGGCTACGGCGACACCGAGTGCAACAACGGCGTTGATGACGACGGCGACAGCTTCATCGACAGCCGCGATCCGGAGTGCACCGACGCATCGGATGACTCCGAGGCGCTGCCGAGCTGCTCGGACGGCGTGGACGACGATGACGACGGCTACGTCGACGACGAGGACCCGGACTGCACCACCGGCTCGGTGGAATCCGGCTTCGGAGACACCGGTTGCAACAACGGGGATGACGACGACGGCGACGGCGAGGTCGATGGTGAGGATGCATCCTGCTCCAGCCCCACGGATGACACCGAGGCCAACGCCTGCGAGGACGGGGTCGACAACGACGGTGACACGTGGACCGACCTCGACGACCCGTCGTGTCGCTCGAGCACGGCCGACAGCGAAGGTGGGTACGCGAACACGAGCGAGTGTACGGACAACACCGACAACGATGGTGACGGCGCGATCGACGGCGCGGATCCGGACTGCTCTGGCTCGACCGACGACCTCGAGAACACCGAGTGCTTCGATGGCGACGACAATGACAGCGACGGGTGGGCCGACTCTGACGATCCGGACTGCGCCAGCGGCGGCGTCGAGAGCGGCTTCATCAGCGCGTGGACCTGCAACGACGGCCTCGACAACGATGGCGATGGCCGGATCGACTCGGTCGACTTCGACTGCGTCGCCGCCGACTCTCTTGAGGCGAGCCTCTGCGACGATGGCCTGGACAACGACGCCGACGGCTGGCTGGACGGGGACGATCCGGACTGCGCAGCGGGCGTCGATGAGGTCGGCTTCGGCGGCGGGGACTGCAACAACGGCCTCGATGACGACGCGGACTTCGGCATCGACGTCGGCGACGTGGACTGCGTCACCGCGAGCAGCTCGACCGAGGCGGACGGCTGCAGCGACGCCGCGGACAACGACGGCGATGGCTGGACCGACGATTTGGACCCCGACTGCGCCACTGGCCTCACCGAGTCCGGCTACAGCACCGTGGCGTGCAACAACGGGCTGGACGACGACACCGACGGCGACACCGACGCCGACGATTCCGACTGCAGCAGCGGCGCTGGCACCACCGAGGTGGTCTACGTGTGCTCCAACGGCGTGGATGACGACGCTGACGGATGGACCGACACCGACGACCCTGCCTGCCTGACCGCGACCGGGACCAGCGAGGATCCGACCACGTCGGCCTACGACTGCAACAACGACAGCGACGATGACGCCGACGGCCTCATCGACGTGGACGATCCAGGGTGTACATCCGGGAAGGACCCCAGCGAGATCGACCCTGCCACCTTCTGCAACAACGGCGCTGACGACGACGCGGACGGATGGACCGACGCCGCCGATCCCGACTGCGACGATGGGGGCACCGAGGAGGCCGGGTACACCGCGACACAGTGCAACAACGCCCTCGATGATGACCGCGACGGGGACATCGACGCCGACGACTCCGACTGCGCTGATTCGAGCGACCGGTATGAGGCCACAGCGGTGGATGGGTGTCACGACGGCGCCGACGAAGACGGAGACGGCTGGACCGACAGCAAGGACCCTGAGTGCGCCTCCGGGTCGGACGAGACCGGCTACGGCTCCAGCGAGTGCAACGACGGCTCCGACAACGACAGCGACGGGGACATCGACTCGGAGGACGCCCAATGCGTCGGACCGGACACCGCGAGCGAAGCCCCGCCCAGCGGCGACTGTTTTGACGCGGCAGACAACGACGGGGACGGGTACCTCGACGGGGACGACCCCGATTGCCTCACCGGCACCGAAGAGACCGGCTTCGGCGTCAACGAGTGCAATGACGGCCTCGACAATGACGGGAACTTCTCCCTTGACGTCGCTGACTCGGGCTGCTCCGACGCCAGCGACACCCTCGAGGACGCCACCGCCGCCATCTGCGCCAACGGCCACGACGATGACGGCGACGGGTGGCTCGACGCGCTGGACACCGACTGCGGCGACGACGACGAAGACGGCGTCAGCGCCTCCCGCGAGTGCGACAACGGCGTGGACGACGACGGCGACGGGCTCATCGACGGCTCCGATCCCGAGTGCACGGTCGGCTGGGACGACGACGAGACCAACGGGCTGGACGGCTGCTCCAACGGCGACGACGACGATGCGGACGGCTACACCGACTCCGACGACCCGGATTGCGGCATCGGGAGCGATGAGGTCGGCTTCTACACGACCCCATGCAACGATGGCCGGGACAACGACCGCGACGGCTACACCGACGTGGACGACTCCGATTGCCCGTACGCGACCTGGGGCTGGGAGAGCCGGAACGCCGCCTGCGCCGACAGCACCGACGACGACGCCGACGGATGGATCGACGTGGACGACCCAGACTGCGCCACCGGAGCCGAGGACGGCGGGTTCGTCGACTCCGAGTGCAATGACGGCGCGGACAACGATCTGGACGGCTGGACCGACGCAGAAGACGGCGATTGCGCCGACGGATTCGACAACGGCGAGTCGCCGGACGACCCCTCGGGCGACTGCACCGACGGCGGCGACAACGACGCGGACGGCTGGACCGACGACGACGACCCCGACTGCCTGCTTGGCGGCAGCGTCGAGGTTGGCTTCGCCTCCACCGGCTGCAATGACGGCGCTGACAACGATGGCGACGCGCTCCTCGACGCCGAGGATTCAGGCTGTCATGAAGCCTGGGATGACGTCGAGACCGATCTTGCGTCGACCTGCACGGACGGGGCGGACTCCGACGGGGACGGCTGGGCTGACGACGAGGATCCCGACTGCCAGCGCTCGACCGCCGAATCCAGCTCCGGCGTCTCCCTCTGCAACAACGAGATCGACGACGACGCCGACGGCCTGATGGACTCCGGGGACCCGGACTGCACCAGCGCGTCCGACAACTCGGAGGCCGTCACCAGCTCCGTCGGCGCCGGCTGCACCGACGGCATCGACAACGACAGTGACGGATGGGTCGACAGCGAAGACGCCGACTGCGCGTGGCAGGGCTCGGAGATCGGCGACGACGCCGACTTCGAGTGCAACGACGGCTCGGACAACGACGGGGACGGCTGGACGGACGTCGACGACCCCGGCTGCCTCACGGCCTGGGATGCCAACGAGACGCACACCCCGGAGTGTACCGACAGCGTCGACAACGACGGTGACACCTGGCTTGACTTCGACGATCCGGACTGCGCCGATGCGTCCGATCAGCTCGAGGACGGCGGCTTTGCAACGGTGGACTGCAACGACGGCGTGGACAACGACGCCGACGGGGTCGTTGACAACGACGACTTTGGGTGCGCGGACGCCACCGACACCGACGAGGCGGACCCCGAGACCGAGTGCAACGACGGGCGGGACAACGACGCCGATGGCTGGACCGATCTGGATGATCCCGCCTGCGCGACCAGCCCGTTGACGCTGCTTGAGGACGACGGCTACGACACAGCCTACGACTGCAACGACTTCGTGGACAACGATGGCACTGGCGGCGCGGACGCTGACGACGCCCAGTGCGTAGACGGGTTCGACAACTCTGAGAGCAGCTAGGAGTCTGTCGCGCGGAGTGCGTCGCGCGACGGTCTCCTACACCATCCCCCGGATGATCAGGTCGAGCAGCCGCGCGGTCCGTGGCAGGTGGCGACAGTGGGTGCGCAGCGCCTCTGCCGCCTGCTTCTTGCGGAGGATCGGGAGGACCCGGACGAACAGGTCGTCCGGCTCGGGGCCCCACACCGCGGCCAGCTGGGCGACCAGCGGCCCGTCAGGCGCGGTGTCGAGCGCGGCGCCGGCAGCGCGCAGCATGGCGTCGAACTTGCCGACTCCAAGCAGCGCCGCCGCGGGCTCGGTGCGGCCTGTGGCGCCTGACGCGAGGACGAGGCCTTCGACGTGTCCGGCCTCCGCGTGGTTGCGGCACGCCTGAGCGAAGGCTGGGTGTTGCGCGCAGGCGGTGAGGTGGCACAGGCCGGCCCGGCTGCCCTCGACCTTTCGGGAGAGCGCTACGAGCCAGCTCGCGCCGGGGTGGCGACGGGCCGCGGTGCTGAGGACCGCCAACGCGGAGTCGGGTCCTCCCAGCTCAAGCAGGCGAGGCCAGGCGCCTCGGGGGGACAGCAGGGCCTCGATGCGCTCGGCATGGGCCAGCGCAGCCAGTACGAGCGCGGCTCCGCCGGGTGACCGGGTGCCGCATACCACCTCAGCGAGCGCGAGGGGGTCGGCCTCGGCCAGCGAAGCGAGCAACGGGCCGAGCGGTCGCTCCCCCGCGTCCCGCACGGCCTCGATCAGCAGGTCGGTCTGCGCTCGAAGGTCCAACCCGGCGAGGTTCCCGGTCAGAACGCTGCTGATCAGCGCTTCCGAGCTCATGTGGCTCCGGTGGGGTCGGCTGCCGGCTGGGCACGAACGCCGCACGCTGCTGCGATCTCCCCGGACTTGGGCAGAATCGCCTCTTTAGGAAGGCCCACGAAGCGAAAGCCCGGGCGCAGGCTCGGCTGAGGGACCGGGGCGCGGGCCGGCGCACCTGGCTCGGTGAACAGCGGCGAGCCCGACAGCGCCGCTGCAACCCAATCCGTCTGCCCTTCGACGAGCACCGCGGTCAGACCGGCGCCGGACAGCACCGTCCCGGCCGGGTCGCGGGCGGCGAGCAAGATGCAGAGATCCTCGCGGGACTTCCAGCGGTCCGGGAGCGTATCGATCGCGCTCCACGCGCGGGCCAGCACGTCGAGCCGGCCGTCGCCGACGACCCCAGCCAGGACGTCCCTGAGCGCCTCGGCGGCCTCCCATGCCTCTTCCGGCAGGGCGGAGTGCGCGACCCTACCCGCCCACGCGATCTGCACCGGCCCTGACTCCCAGCGGCCGCGCACGTGCCCCGCGAACGGCCAGCGACCGGGGGCGCCGGGCATCCAGCACTCCAGCTTGGCGACGGGGGGTGGCGGCGGAGGGCTCATACGTCGCGGTCGATGATCGTCGCGATGCCTTGCCCGAACCCGATGCACATGGTCGCGAGGCCGCGCTGGCCGCCGGTTCGGTCGAGCACGCCGAGGAGGGTGGCGATGAGCCGCGCGCCCGATGCACCCAGCGGGTGGCCCAACGCGATGGCCCCTCCGTGGACGTTCACCTTCGCCGGATCGAGCTCGAGCGCCTGCGAGCACCCCACCACGACGGAGGCGAACGCCTCGTTCATCTCGACGGCGTCGATGTCACCGACGCCGAGCCCAAGCTGCGCCAGCGCCTTCCGGGTGGACCCGATGGGGGCGGTGAGCATGATGGTCGGGTCCACGCCGGCGGTGGCGATGGCGGTGATCTTCGCCCGGGGCTTGAGCCCGAGTCGCTTCACCGCGCGCTCGCTGGCGATCAGCACCGCCGCTGCACCGTCGCTGATCTGGGAGGACGACCCGGCGGTGGTGATCCCGTCTGCTGCGAACGCGGGCTTGAGCTTGGCCAATCGCTCCAGCGAGGTGTCCCGCCGGACGCCTTCGTCGCGGGAGAGGCCGCAGACCGGGACGATCTCGTTGTCGAACCATCCGTTGTCCTGGGCGCGGGCGGCGCGAAGGTGGCTCTCTAGGCTGTAGGCATCAAGCTGCTGGCGGGACAGGCCGAAGCGGCGCGCCACCAGCTCGGCGGAGGTGCCCTGCGGCACGATGCTGTAGCGCCAGGAGAGCTCCGGCGCCGGGGTGACCATTTCGCCCTGACCGCCCTTCACGAGCATCATGTCGCTGCCCATCGGCACGCGCGTCATCGACTCCACGCCGGCTGCGATGACGAGGTCCTGAAAGCCGGAGGCGACGCCCATGGCGGCAAAGTTCACCGCCTGCAACGAGCTGCCGCACATGCGGTTCACGGACGCTCCGGTGACCTCCACCGGAAAGCCTGCCAGCAGGGCGGCGTTTCGGGCGATGTTCAGGCCTTGCTCGCCGACCTGCGTCACACACCCCAGAACGACGTCTTCCACCGTCGCGGGATCGATGCCTGTCCGCAGGACCAGCTCGTTGAGCACGGCCGCCGCGAGCACGTCGGGACGCACATCCTTGTACCCCTGACCACCGCGGCCGATGGGGGACCGGACAGCGTCGACGACGTAGGCGATCACTGGAAGGTGCCACAGTTCGACATGCTCGCGCCGTAGTACGGGTTGGTCACAATGGACTCCTTCTGGAGCCAGTCGGCGCCGCCCTCGAACATCGGGCAACGGGCCTGTGCGATGCGGTGGCTGCCCGAGCCGGAGTGGTTGCGCGCGAACGCGATCACGTCGGTGGACAGCGCCTTGAAGCCCGAGCGCTTGCCAGCCAGGTCCTTCGAGCCGTCCGCGGTCGCCTGCGCTGCGATGCGCTTCAAAATCGCGTTGTCATCCGCGCCGAAGCCACCCTTGTCGATGGCGCCAAGGGCGATGCCGTTGAGCGCGGTGTATTGCCCGGCGAGGTGGTCGGCTTGCCCGGCGTAGAGCTTCGCTTCGATGTCGAGGTACTTGTCGACAAGGCGCTCGGCGCGGTCAGCGTTGCAGCACTGGAACGCAGCCTGATCGAAGGTCTTGGCGGCCACGACGGGGGCGGCGGGGGCGACGGGCAGAGGCGGCGGAGGGGGAGGGGTGGGTGTGGTGCTTCCCCCGCACGCGAGGGCCAGACCGAGAGCGAAGGGAAGGACGAGGGTGAGCGGGTGTGCGAGGGTAAACGAGTACATGCGGGTCAAGTTGGGCTCCAGAGTGAAGGGAAGCTATCAAGAATCACAACGCGGTGGGCGGTGGTTCAGTTGGAGCTTGGGCTTTAGCTCCGGCCCGTGCCCCGTGGCCCGTGCCCCGGACCCACGGCACCGTGGCGCTGCCGGTGTCTGCGCGTTACCCTGCGGCCCCCGGAGGTTCCGATGGCTCGCACGGTTTTCTGGATGATCGGTGGCGTACTCTGCGCTTCCGGCATTATGTCGCTCCTGTTCAGCTTTGGCGCGGACTACGGCGATTTCAGTCAGGCGCTCTCGGCGGCCGGGTTTGACGGCATGGAAGACATCCGGACGACCTCCTTCTTTCCGCTCACCGTGTTCTGTCTGGGGCTGGGCGCTCCGATCCTGATCGGCCTCAACGCGACGGCCTGGCGGAAGACCGGCGGCTACTGATTGCGCGTTTGCATCGGGCAGATCTCGCCCGTCGTTGGCGACGTCGCCGGGAACGGGGCGCGCTGCCGGCAGGTGATCGCGCGGGCGATTGAAGGTTCGGCACGGGTCGTATTGCTGCCAGAATTAGCCATATCCGGCTATCCCCCACGCGATCTGTTGCGTCGTCGCGATTTCCTGATCGCGTGTCGTGAGGAGGCGGGGCGAGTGGCAGCGGCGACGTCGGGGTCCGACGTCATCGCGATCTTCGGATGTCCGTGGGAGTCGGGTGGGCTCCGAAACAGCGCGGTCGTCGCGCACCGGGGGGACATCGTCGCCGTCCGACACAAGAGCCTGCTCCCGACCTACGACGTGTTCGATGAGCGCCGGTACTTCGTGCCCGAGACGTCGCCCCGGCTGGTCGAGGTCGGTGGACTGACCCTCGCGGTGACCGTATGCGAGGACCTGTGGAACGAGCCCGGGATGCTCCACAGCGGGAACGACCCCATGGCCGCCGACAGCTACAGCTACGGCCTCGATCCGGTCTCTCTGCTGTCGGGCGCGGACTTGATGGTCAACCTCTCGGCGTCGCCTTTTCACCACGGAAAGGCACGATTGAGGCGCCATCTCGTGCAGGCTCAGGCGGTTCAGGCTCGCGCCCCGCTGGTCTACTGCAATCAGGTGGGGGGCAACGACGAGCTTGTGTTCGACGGCGGCTCGCTCGTGGCGGACGCTCGCGGGCGGATCCTGGCCGAGCTCAAGTGCTTTCGCGACGAGGTGGTCATCGTCGAGACGGAGGGGCCCGAGATCGAGCCGTCCGGCGCCGAACCCGCCTTCGAGGCTGACGTACTTGAGGCGCTCACCCTCGGTGTCCGGGACTACGCGGCTCGGTGCGGGTTCAAGCAGGCGCTGGTCGGGCTGTCGGGAGGGATCGACAGCGCGCTGGTCCTGGCCATCGCCGTTCGAGCCCTCGGTGCTGAGAACTGCCTCGCAGTAGGGATGCCCGGCCCGTTCTCCTCGGCCGGCTCTGTGGACGACGCGCGGGCCCTTGCAGCCACGCTCGGCGTCCGGTTCGAGCTGGTGCCGATCACCGATGTCGTCCGCCAGTACGAGGGGGCCCTGCGTGACCTGTTCTCGAGCCGCACACGCGACGCGACTGAGGAGAACCTGCAAGCCCGGGCGCGCGGCGCCATCCTGATGGCGATTTCGAACAAGCTCGGGCATCTGGTCCTGACCACCGGCAACAAGTCCGAGCTTTCGGTCGGCTATTGCACGCTCTACGGGGACATGTGTGGAGGGTTGGCGGTGATCTCCGATGTCTTCAAGACCGATGTCTACCGTCTGTCCAGACACCTCAATCGCGACGGCGTCGTAATCCCGCTGGCAACCGTCGAAAAGCCGCCCTCCGCCGAGCTCGCCCCGGATCAGACCGATCAGGACTCCTTGCCCCCCTACCCCGTCCTCGACGCGATCTTGCGGCTGTACGTTGAACAGCACCTTGGCATCGAGGACATCGTTGCCGCCGGCTTTGATGCCGAGGTGGTGCAGCGGGTGGTGGGCCTGATCGTTCGCAGCGAGCACAAGCGCGCTCAGGCCGCACCCGGGCTGCGGGTGAGCCCGCGGGCGTTTGGGACAGGCCGGCGGGTTCCGGTGGCGCAGCGCTGGCGCTGATTTACCCTGCGAGGCTGCCGATGATCCGGTCCATAGCGCCACGGGCGGGGGTGTCCGGCAGCTCGGCCAGCGCCTTGCGGGCGGTCCAGACGTGCTCGAGCATCGTCTCCCGACCCCGCCCGATGGCGCCGCACGCACCGACGCGCTCGGCCACGTGGAGCGCGATCGCGTTGTCCTCGGTTTCTTGCAGCTCTCGCCACTGGCGAGCCAGTTCCTCGTCCCCTTCGGCGGCGATCGCGACGGGGAGCACGGGCCGACCGCTCGCGGCGAGGCGCATCAGGGCGTCCAGGCCGTCGGTGGAGTCGAACGCCGCGAGGTCCTCCGCGAACTGGAACGCCACTCCGGTGTGGCGCCCGTAACGACCGAGTCGGGTCAGCGCCGGGCGGCTGGCGCCCGCCAGTCGGCCGCCGGCGCGACAGGAGAACGCGAGCACAGCCCCCGCCTGGCTCTCGGCATGGTGGAGCGCGTCGGCTGGCGTCGCCGTTCGGTCCTGCAGGGATGCGCCGAAGGCCTGTCCCTCGGTCACCTCACGCAGCGCGTCGAGGGCGTCACCCAGGATCTCCGGGGCCGGCGCCCGTCGCGCGATCTCGAGCGCCCTCAACGTCAGGTGGTTTCCGCCCAGCCAGTGGCCAGCCCGGTGTAGTACACGGCGGGCTGTGCGGCGCCGTAGGCCCTCCCGGCGTCCGAGCGCTGCGTCGTGGAACAGCACCGCGGCGTGCAGCAGTTCGGCCGCCAGCGCGACGTCCCCGACCCCGGACAGTGGTCCGGTCCCGGGGGCACCCCCGACGGCCTGGCCTGCCCCGGTATGGGCTGCGAGATGGACCAGCACGGGTCGAATGCGCGGCACGCCGCCGCTGTAGAGCTCCTCGGGCGCGATGCCGTAGTCTGTGCCCTCGCCACCGATCAGCGTCGCGAGGGTCTCCTCGATGCGGTGCCCCTGCCCTGGCCGTTGAAGCTCGGCAGCGAGGCGCTCGACCTCCGCCAGCAGCCGCCGCGTTCCGGTGGTGGCTCGGGTGCTGGAGCGGGTTGGCGTCATCGTGCCGGTGGGTATCGCGGGGCGGGGGGAGGCGGGCCGGTTGTCCGGTGCAGGGTCCGTGCACAGGGATGGCGCTACATCGTGGCGCGGCTTCCCAATCTGGTCCCAACCTGGTCCCGATCCGGCTACCATGCGGAACCTCTGACCCTCGCCGGTGTCCGTGTCCAGAATGCTCAGCTCCCCCCCCAACTCTCCAGTCCGCCCCGGCCCGGTCGGGCTCCGTTGAGCCCCGAGCTTCGGCGGGTCGAGGCCTTGCTGGCGATGGGCAAGGCGGGTGAGGCTGCGCTCCTCGCTGAGCGGCTCCCCGAGCGGGACACGCCTTCGGTGGATTTTCTACGCGTCCGGGGTCGAGCATTTCGCGCGGCGGGCCGTGTGTTGGATGCAGAAGCCAGCTTCCGCGAGGCTCTTTCGCTCTCCCCTGGCGACCCCGTGCTCTGCGCTGATCTCGCCACAACCCTCGCCGCCCAGCACCGCTTCAAGGATGCGCTGCCGTTCGCCCGCGAGGCAGTGGAGCTTCGGCCCGGCGCTGCCGCGTACCACGCGCTGCTGGGGTTCGTGGCCGATCGGCTCGACTACTCGACGGAGGCGCGAAAGGCGCTGGAGACTGCCCGAGCGCTGGCTCCCGCCGACGCAGAGGCCCATACGGTGCTCGGGTTCCACCTGCTGCGCGTCGGCGAGCACGGCCCGGCGATCGAGGCCTTCGAGTCGGCCATCTCCGCTGATCCTCGCCGGGCGGAGGCGTTCCACGGCCTCTCACGCGCGCTGATAGCGGGCGGGCAGTGGCAGTCCGCCGTGACAGCGTGGACCGAAGCCCTTGGGATCGATCCCGGGCGTCGCGACCGGCAGTTGGACAGGGACCTCCGGCTGAAGCGCCCCTCCCTCCGACCCGTCCACCGGCTGGCTTCCGTTCCAGCGGGCCTGAGCCTGACGGTCGCGCTCGTCGCCTCTGGCCTGCTCTGGTTTGGACGCAGCGAGGACCTGCTCGGCCCGACCCTCGCTGCGATCTTCCTGCTTTGTCTCGCCACCCTCCCGCCCGCAGCCCGCCAGCTGCTCGGAGCCATCGATGGCTGATCGTCCCTCCTCGCCCCAACGTCCGGGCCCCGCACCAGCAGACCCCCTCCGCGCGCTCCGGGAGGCCGTCGCGCTTTCGCCCTCGAATGTGCCGCTGCGGGTGGCGCTCGGGCGAGCGTATCTGGACGCGGGGCGGCACGCAGACGCGCTGGTCGAGCTCAAGGCCGCGGTGCTCCAGTCGCCGGGCCGAGAGGACGCCCGCGTCGCGCTGGGGGAGGCTGCGTTCGCGCTGGGCCGGAACCCCGAAGCGGTTGACGCGTGGGCGCCGGTCCTTGCTCAGCTTGAGCCCGCACAGTTGTTGGAACTTGCTCGCGCGGCGCTGACCTGTGGGCGCCGGCCGGACGCTCAGGCTGCCTACGACCGCGTGATCGCGCTCGACCCGGACCTGCGGGACCTCGGCGTCGAGCGGAGTTTGCGCTTCTCCGTCGTCGGGCACGACTCAGCGCCCGAGCCCGAACCGGCGGTCGCTGTGCCTCGCGCACGCCCGTCCATCTGCTTCGCCGATGTGGGTGGGCTCGAAGCGCTCAAGGAGAGGCTGCGGATGGACATCGTGCTGCCGCTCCAGAAGCCCGATTTGTTCAAGGCCTACGGCAAGAAGCCCGGTGGGGGCGTGCTGCTCTATGGCCCGCCGGGCTGCGGCAAGACGCACCTTGCGCGCGCCGCGGCGGGAGAATGCGGCGTGAACTTTCAGGCCGTCGAGATCCAGTCCGTCCTGGACATGTACCTGGGAGAGAGCGAGAAGCGGCTGCACCAGCTGTTCGAGAAGGCGCGGGACGAGGCGCCGACGATCCTGTTCTTCGACGAGGTCGAGGCGATCGGTGCGGCCCGGCACCAGCTTAAGCAAGGGCCGGGACGGCGGATGGTGAACCAGCTGCTCGCGGAGCTCGACGGGGTGAACGCGCAGAACGAGTCGGTCCTGGTCCTCGGCGCCACCAACGCGCCCTGGGACGTGGACCCGGCGCTGCGGCGCCCCGGGCGCTTTGACCGGGTGGTGTTCGTGCCGCCTCCGGACCTTTCGGCGCGGGAGGCGATCCTCGGGATCGCCTTGCGGGATCGCCCGGTCGGTGAGGTCGATCTCGCCTTGATCGCGCGCCGCACGCCGAAATTCTCCGGGGCCGACCTGCGCCACCTTGTTGAGGTGGCGAGTGAGCGGGCGTTGTCGGACGCGCTGAAGACCGGCACCATGCGCCCGATCATCGGAAACGACCTTGTCGCGGCCCTTGAGCGGGCCCGGCCAACTACCGTGGAGTGGCTGGAGACCGCCCGGCGGTATGTCACCTACGCCAATCAGGCCGGCTTGTACGACGACGTTCAGCGCTACCTGAGCGCGACCAGCTGACCGTTCTCACCACTCATAAAACCCACGCCCGGTCTTCTGCCCTAGCTTGCCTTCGGCCACCATCCGGCGCATCAGCGCGGGGGGCTCAAACGCTGGATTATTGAGCTTTCTCGAAAGATACTCGCCGATCGCGAGCCGTACGTCTAAGCCTACCATGTCGGTGAGCCGCAAAGGTCCCACCGGATGACGGTACCCGAGCGACATCGCCTTGTCGATGTCCGCCGGGCTCGCTACGCCCTGCTCCACCATCCGGATCGCCTCCATGCCGAGGCAAACACCTAGCCGGCTCGTCGCGAACCCTGGCGCGTCGTTGACGACAATGCACTCCTTGCCGATGCGGACGCCGTACTGGAGCAGTTTCTCGCGTACTTCATCGCTTGTCCCCTCATGCACGACGACCTCGAGCAGCGTCATGACGTGCACCGGGTTGAAAAAATGGGCGCCGATCACACGCGACGGGTCCGAAACCGCGGACGCGATCTGGGCAATCGAGAGTGAGCTTGTATTGGTCGCGTATACGGCCGACGGCCCACAGATTCCGTCAAGCTGTCGGAACAGCGACTGCTTCAGCTCGAGGCGCTCGGGGATCGCCTCGATCAGCAGGTCCGCCGAGGCGAGGTCGGCCAGTCGGGTGGTTGAATCCAGAAGTCGGAGGGCCTCGGCGCGCGCCTCGGGGGTGACCTTGCCCTTCTCAACGCCCTTGTCCAGCGTGCTCCTGATCTTCACGATTCCGGCTGAGACCCGCACCTCGTCGACGTCGTACAGGGTGACTCGGTAGCCGGCGGCCGCCGAGACGTGAGCGATCCCGTGCCCCATGGCACCTGCGCCGATGATGCCGATGTGTTCGAACTGCATGGTGGGCCTCGAAGTGGGTAGGAACCGCGGAGGGCGGATCCTACCCGAAATGGGTAGAAAGTGCGGAGGGGGGATCCTACCCATTGGGTGGACCGGGGTGGGCGTTATGCGCGGTAGTAGCGGGCGATCGCCGTTGAGATCTCGAGATCGTTGCTCCCGATCACCTTGATCGTGAGCCCGGTCTCCTCCTCGACTTCACGGATGCCCGCGGTCTTCGAGGGGTCGGCCATGGCGATGGTCAAGACGTCCCCGTCCCGCCGCACCGGAACGAGCAGCCAGCGCTCCACCAGACCGCGGGGCACGAGGTTGAGCACGGCGTCCTTTACGTTGCCGAGCTGGTTTCCGACCGAGCCGCCAGCGCTGTTGGATGGGCCTGCTTTTGGTGGGGCGATGCGGGCGACCGTATCGGCGCGGAGGGTCGGGAGCGCGGGGTCCGACTGCATGACCGTCGGCTTTGCGCTCGCGGCAGGTTGCGGGGGCGCTGCCGCGGGAGTGACGGTGGGGTTCGGCGAGAAAACGGGCGCCCGCTTCTCGGCGAACGCGGCCATTCCCTCGCGTGCGTCTGCGCCGGCGAACAGCCGCTGCTGGAGCTCCCGCTCCAGCGCTAGGCCGCTCTCGAGCGGAAGGTCGGCGCCCCCGACTACCGCTCGCTTGATCAGCCCCACCGCGGCGGCCGAGGCGTGCGGTCGGCAGAATCGGCGCGCGTAGTCGAGCACCGCCGGCCACCAACCTTCGGCTGGGAGCGCCTGATGCACGATCCCCATGTTGACCGCTTCGTCCATCGCGACGTTCCGCCCCTCCACCATGAATTGCAGGGCTTTGGCACGGCCGAGCACCCGACTCAGCCGTTGGGTACCGCCGGTGCCGGGAAGCACACCGAGCGACACCTCCGGGAGCCCGACGAGGTCGGATTTCGTCCCGGCGATCGCCGTCCGTCCGACTCGCAGGTCGCAGGCGAGTGCAATTTCGAGACCACCGCCCACGCAGTGGCCGTTGAGCGCGGCGATCACCAGCTTGGGGGTGTTTTCGAGCCGGAGCAGCGTCTCGTTCGCGTGTAGGCAGAAGCTATACTTCTGCTCGGGTGTCAACGTGCGGAGGTAGCCGATGTCCGCCCCTGCACAGAAGAACTTCTCCCCCTCACCGCGCAGGACGATGACGTCGATGTCCTCGTCCATCCGCACGTCGACGACATGCGCGTCGAGCTCCTTGTGCATCGCATGACTGTAGCCATTGGCAGGTGGGTTGCACAGCACCAACACCGCGATGCGGTCGATGTTGTAGCGTTGGACTAGGGTCGGCATTGGGCCTCTTCAGTTGGGGGTGTTCAGATGACTTCGATGAGCGTCGCCACGCCCTGACCCACGCCCACGCACAGGCTGGCGACGCCGTAGCGCAGGCCCCGCGCCTTGAGTGCGTAGGCGAGCGTGGTGACGATGCGCGCGCCCGAGCAGCCGAGCGGGTGGCCGAGCGCTATCGCCCCGCCGTTCACGTTCACCCGGGACGGGTCTAACCCCAGCTCGCGGATGACCGCGATAGATTGCGCCGCGAACGCCTCGTTCAGCTCGAAGAGATCGACGTCGTTGACCGAGAGCCCCGCCCGGTCGAGCAGCTTCCGGATCGCCGGAACGGGGCCGATTCCCATCAGTCGTGGGTCGACCCCCGCGCTCGCACACCCGAGGATCCGGGCGAGGGGATGCAGGTCAGCGGTCTCGTCCTCGTCGACGATCAGCATGGCGGCAGCGCCGTCGTTCAGCGTGGAGGAGTTGCCGGCGGTGACGGAGCCGCCCGGCCTGAACGCCGCCTTCAGCCTGGCGAGGCCCTCCCGCGTGCTGTCGGCGCGCGGGCCCTCGTCGTGCAGCAGGGGGTCG
>SHYV01000113.1 GCA_009692605.1 Myxococcales bacterium | reverse complement strand
GGGGACGGCATCACCGACTTCATGTTCGGCGGCTCTTACGACTCCAGCTACTACCCCTTCGGTCGAAGCTATCTGGTCGACGGCGGGGCGGGGGTCACCGGCTCCACGGACGCCGACAACGTGAACACCCAGTTCTCCACCGACGACGACTACGACAGCCCGAACATGTCCGCCATCGGCGACATGGACGGCATCGGCGACGTCGTCATCGGCTCGGACTACGACGAGGGCTCGGATACCAGCTCCGGGTCCCTCGCCGTGTTCGTGGGGGGCGCCCTGACCGGCGACCTTGATCTGGAGGACGCGGATGACCGCATCTATGGCGGCGACGACTACGACTACCTCGGCTGCTCGTTGACGCTCGCCGATCTGGACGACGACGGCTACGACGACATCGTGGCCGGCGCTTCGGGCTACGACGGATCATCCAGCTCGATCGGGGCCGTGTTCATCGTCCAGGGCAATGGCCTGGCGGTTTGGAGCTCCACGGTGGACAGCGCGGCGGCGGGCTCCGTGATCGGCGATTCACGATCGCTCGGGCTGGGCGCGGATACGCTCGCTCACCCCGGCGATCTGGACGGCGACGGCAACCTCGACCTCGTCGTCACCTCGGAGAGCGATGGTTCGGCCTGGGTGTTCATGAGCGCCAGCGCGATCGCTGCAGGGACAGAGGTTTCGGACGCCACCCACACGGTGAGCGGCACCGCCGGCGACATGGGCTCGATGGTGGTCATGGACTCGGACCTGGACAACGACGGCGCCGATGATCTGGTGGTCGGAGCCGACGGGGACAGCACCAACGGGAGCCACTCGGGCACTGTCTACATTTTCCGCGACGCAAGCACCTGGGCGGTGGACCTGACCGCGGCCGACGCGAGCGCGACCCTCTACGGCTCCAGCGACGAGGGGTACCTCGGGTCGGGTGGCGCCGGCGGCATGGACATGGACGGCGATGGCATCGAGGATGTCGTCATCGGTTCGTCCAGCAACGACGACAACTACTCCAACGCGGGCGCGGTCTTCGTCGTGCCCGGCTGGTAGCGCCGGGAGGCTACGGGTTGACGCGCGCGGAGCGCTCGGGTAGATGCGCCCGCTCGGCTTTGTAGCTCAGTTGGTTAGAGCACGCGGTTCATACCCGCGGTGTCGTCAGTTCAAGTCTGACCGAAGCCACTCCCTATTTGTGCGTGCAGGCGGGAATGTCCGCATCACCCGGCTGGCCGCCGCTCACTCCGGGCGCGCCGTGCGTAGGGCCAGCAGCGTGGAGAAGCGCGAACGGGCCTGATCCAGATCGTCTGCAGCGCCGAGCAGCCCGGCGGCGCCGACGATGTCGCCCGCACGCTGGGCCGCAGCGGCCTCGACGGCCGCAGCGACGCCCTCCGAGTCCCCGCCCGCTGCCCGGACTACGTCCAGCGCACGGGCCTCGTCGCCGAGCCGGGCGAGGCTCCACGCCACCTGAAACTCGAAGTCTCGAAGCTCGCCGCAGCCAGCGGCGCGCCAGTCGGGCAGGCGCTGGGCGTAGGCGTCGGCGTTCAACACGGCGACCGCCGAGCTGGCGATCCGAGTGCACGCGAAGCGCCTGGATGGGCGGCTGGCGAGCGAGCGCTCGAACGCCTCCACCGCACCGGCAGGGTCGCCCTGCTTGGCGAGATCCACTCCGTAGAGGTTCCAGCTGAACGAATCGGGCGCCCGCCGCACCGCCGCCTCGAAGAAGGTCGTGGGCGACACCCAGTCGGGCAGCCGGACGTGGAGCGTCAGGAGCGCGCCGGCCGCCCAGAGGGCGGTCACTCCCAAGGGTGCGGGGGTGAGCCGGACCTGTGCGGCTGCGAGGGTCGCCACCCCAACCATCGGCAGGTAGAGGTAGCGCTCGCCCAACGTCCCGTACACGTACAGCGCAGCGGTCATCGGGGCAGCGGCGGTGAGGGTGAACCCCAGTAGGGCAAGCGCGAAGCGGGGGGCTCTTTGAGTCGCCACGCCGGCGGCCGCGAGCGTCACGGCGGCGGACACCCACACGATGGGCTCCGGGTGGGGCAGGTAGAGCGTCGCGGTCCCGGTGAGCGGCCACGGCCAGGAGATCCAGCCAAGCATGCGCGCGATGGCCGCGAGCAGCGCCAGGGGGTCCTGCAGCGGCACCCGGTGGAAATCGGTGAGCGTGCCGACGACGGCCAGCTGGCGCAGCCCGAACGCGACACCGAGCCCGAGGGCCGACGCCGCCACTTCACGCCAGCGCAGCCGGGCGCCGGCGAGCCCGTCGTGGGCGACGATCCACAACACCAGCAGCAGGGGGAGGAGCACGCTGGACTCCTTGGAGAGGGCCGCGCCTAGCGCACAGAACCCGACGGCGATGGGCCTGATCGCTGCTCCCCGCGCTCGCAGGCCGCTCGCCGGACCGCCGCTCTTGTCGGTGACGAGGAGGGCCCCAAGGACGAACGCCGCGGCCAACAGATCGTTGCGCGCCGCAATCCAGACCACCGCCTCCGATACGACCGGGTGGATCCCGAGGATCATCGACGCCAGCGCTCCGCGGGCCGCCCCGTGCCGACGCCCGACGAGCGCGCCGAGCAACCCCGTGCACAGCAGGTGCCAGCCCAGGCTGTGCAAGTGGGCCCAGGCCGGCTGGAACCCAAACAGCGCGACGTCGGCGTAGAACGACAGGGTGGTCAGCGGTCGCCAGTACCCGGACGTGTCGGTTCCCGAACAGCACCACAGGTCGCTGCCGAGCACCGTGCGCACCGTCGGCGCCGTCAGCGCGCGGTTGAGCAAGATCAGCGCTTCATCGTCCCAAACGTATCCAGCCCAAATACAGCCGACATACGCTACGAATGTCAATGCGAGGGCCATCCATGGACGCAAGGACATTGAGTGATCCGGTCGGAGTGGGCTATCGTAAGAGATCAGAGGTGTTCATGGTCTCTCGCTTCGCTGTTATGTCACTCCCCGCGTCCCCCAGCGTGTGCCCGTCCGCGTCCCACCGCTTGGTCCTGCTCGCCGCGGGTTCGTTGACGTTCAGCCTGCTCGCCGGCTGCGGCGGAGACAACAAGGTGGGCGTCTACAACGCCGAGCCGACGGTGAGCATCCAGTCGCCCCCCGACGGAACGTCGGTCGACGAAGGGGACATGGTGCAGTTCGTCGGGCTGGTCTCTGACGATCAGACGGACGAGACCGCCCTGCTGGTCGAGTGGTCGAGCGACATCGATGGCGTGATGACGACCGAAGATCCGGCCGACGGATCGGGTCAGGTCACCTACAGCACCTCGTCGTTGAGCGTCGGGAACCACGCGATCACGCTGGCTGCGACGGACGAGCAGGGCGAGCGCGCTGAATACACCGCCGCCATCACGGTGATCGATGTGCCGGACGCTCCGAGCATCAACATCGTCCACCCCGGCTCCGGGGAGAGCGGCTCCGAGGGCGACGACTTCGGCTTCGCTGTACAGGTGAGCGACAACCAGGACGCCCCGGACGCGCTGTACGTGGCGTTCGAGAGCGACGTGGACGGCGTCTTCTGCGAGCCCAGCCCCGATGCCATCGGCATCGCCGAGTGTGATCACGAGCTCACCGTGGGCGATCACCAGCTCTCGCTCAGCGTCACCGACACCTCCGGGCTGACCACGACCGGCAACTACTACTTCACCGTGATCTCCGGCAACGAGATCGACGACGACGAAGACGGCTACACCGAGGCGCAAGGCGATTGCAACGACGGCGACTCCTCGGTCAACCCGGTGGCGACTGAGTACTACAACGAGCGCGATGACGACTGCGACGGCGTCACTGACGAGGGCACCGTCGGTTTTGACGACGACGGCGACGGGCAGACCGAGCTGAGCGGTGACTGCGACGACACCATCAGCGCGACCTACACCGGCGCGCCCGAGGCTTGCGACAACGCCGACAACGACTGCGACGGCGTCATCGACGAGACCACCAGCTGCTACGACGACGATCTCGACGGCCTCACCGAGATCGACGGCGACTGCAACGACGCCTCCGCGGTCAGCTACCCCGGCGCGCCCGAGCTTGAAGATGGCATCGACAACGACTGCGACGCCATCATCGATGAGGGCACCGCCGCCTACGATGACGACTTCGACGGCTACACCGAGAACGCCGGGGACTGCAACGACGGCAACGGGTCCATCCATCCCGCCGCCACCGAGACGTGCAACGGCTACGACGACAACTGCGACAGCAGCATTGACGAGCAGAACGCCTCCGGCTGCTTCACCTACTACTACGACTACGACAGCGATCTTTACGGCAGCGGCAGCGTGGCCGGCAAGTGCCTCTGCGCCCCGTCCGGCAGCTACACCAGCGCCTACAACAGCGATTGCTACGACTACAACGCGTCGGCGAACCCGGCGGCCAGCAGCTACTCCACCAGCCCTCGGGGCGACACGAGCTACGACTACAACTGCGACGGCAGTGAGTCGAAGTACTACACCGCGGTGTACTCGTGCGGCGGTTGGCCGTGCACGTCCAGCACCGCCGGATTCAGCGGTAGCGCGCCCGCTTGCGGCGCGAACGGCACCTGGTACACCGGCTGCAGCATCGACTGGTTCTCCTGCGACGACGATGGCGCCTCCACCGTCACGCAAGCCTGCCGGTAACGGATGCCCGCGACACCCCGCATCGTCAAGAAGTACGGCAACCGCCGGCTCTACGACACCGTCGAATCGAAGTACATCAACCTCGCCGAGCTCGCCGCGCTGATCAAAGCGGGCGATCACGTGCTGGTTGAAGACGCGACCACGAAGGCCGATCTCACCCGCGAGCTCTATTTTCAGGTGCTGTTCGAGCACGAAGGGGCGATGGACTTCCTCCCGCTCGGCATGCTGCGCCGCATCATCCGGGCCACCGGAGAGGACCCGGCGCAGAAGCTCCTGCGCCAGCAGCTGGGGCAGGCGTTTCACCTCTTGTCGGATCAGCTCGATCGCATGGAGGCGTGGACAGCGCCAGCGGCAGGCTGGGCGACCCCTCCGCGGGCTGCGGCGCCTGCGTCAGCGGCGCCCGCAGCACCCTCGGCGCCTCTGGAGCCATCAGCGCCCCCAGACGAGCCTGCCCCGCCGCGGGACGCCCCCCCGCGGGACGACCTGACGGCGCTGAGGGCGCGGCTCGCAGCGCTCGAGGAAAAGCTAGGGCGGTAAGCCGACCTACCGCACGCCGAGCAGCTCGACCTCGAAGATCAGCGTCGCTTTTGGCGGGATCACGCCCGGGTACCCGCGGTCGCCGTAGCCGAGGCTCGACGGGATGGTCAGCTTCCGCTTGCCGCCCACCTTCATGCCCGCCACGCCCTGATCCCAACCCTGGATCACCATTCCGGCGCCGAGCTTGAAATCGAAGGGCTCGTTTCGGTCTCGCGAGCTGTCGAATTTCGTGCCGCTCTCCAGCGTGCCGACGTAGTGTACGCTCACGGTCTTGCCCTTGGTGGCTTCGGTGCCGGTGCCGACGACGAGATCTTCAATCTGGAGGGTGCTCATGGGCGGACGCCTATCCCTCCAGCCCCCCGAAGGGTAGGTTCCCGCCTTGTCTGGAGTCTCCATGACCCGCCTGCTCTCGTCTCGTTCGCCTCGCTCGTCTGGGCTCGGCCGGCGCGCCTTCGCCCTCGCCGTCCTGCTTCCTTCCTGCGCCAACGCACCCGAGGGGCTGCGGCTCACGCCCACCGGCACCGGCCCGTTGGTCACCGTGGACTGGGACGCCAAACCGCTCGCCAACATCCCCTTTCCGAACGATTTGGCCACGCGGCCCGACCCGGGGAGCGTCACCGGCCTGCGGGTCAACATCCCGCTTGAGGCGGCCACCGACCACGAGGCGGAGACCCGGGAGAAGATCAACAGCCTCACCGGGTTTGGCATCTACGCCCCGATCAGCGTGGCGTTCGACGCGCCCCTCGACCTCGACAACATCGCGGCGCGGCACCGGGACGACGCCCGTGGCGGTGCCAGCCAGTTCAGCGACGACGCGATCCTGGTCATCGACGTGGATCCGGACTCGCCGCACTACCTTGAGGCGGCCGAGATGGACATCGGCCACGGGCGCTTTCCGATGGACGTGCCCGACCCGAACCGGTACTTCGCCAACGATTCGCGCGCGCAGTGCCCGTCGCTGGTCTTTGACACCGTCGATGAAGACGCGAGCGGTAACGGCAATGGAAACGGCGTGATGGACTGGGGGGAGGACCTCGACAACGACGGCGTGCTCGACAGGCCCAACGTGTACCCCGAGGGCGGCGATCCACGCGCCGACCTGCTGAGCTGGTACGAGAAGCACACGAATACGCTGATCCTCCGGCCGGTCGTCCCGCTGAGGGAGGAGGGCCGGTACGCCGTTGTGCTCACCGATCGGCTGACTGGCGAGGACGGCGAGGCGGTCCGCTCTCCGTGGGCGTATGTCAACCACTTGCGCCAGACTGACGCCCTCCGGCCGGTGGAGGACGCGCTCCCGGCCCTTGGGCTCTCCATCGAAAACGTGCAATTCGCCTGGGTGTTCAGCACCGGGCGGGTGACGGGGGACCTCGTCGATGTGCACCTTGGGTTGCACGGGGAGGGGCCTTTCGCTTCGCTGGAGGCCGCGTACCCGGCCGGCGTGACCGAGGCGGCCGTGGTGCACGAGCTCGCGGCCGAGCCCGAAGGGAATCCGAGCTTTTACCGGCTGCCGGTCCCGGTGCTGCTGGACCAGCTGGTCAACCTGGGCCTGTTCGATGGCGAGAGCGCCGAGGCGCTCAGCACCAACTACGATGCGTTCGCAGACGTGGTGGTGGGCGGTGCCTTCGTCACGCCCTACCTGCTGGCCGACCGGGACGATGGCGGTGCTTGGGATGCCGACGAGTGGTGGCAGGTGGATCCGCTCAAGGGGACCTACAACGCCGAGCCCCAGCGAGTCCCGTTCACGTGCGTGCTCCCCAAGGAGCGTGAGGCTGCCGATGGGCTGCCAGCGGTCACCGCGCCGTTCCCGGTCGTCCTGTTCGGGCATGGCTACGGCTCCAGCCGGTTCGACTTCCTCGGCTTTGCCTGGGCCTTCAACCGGCTCGGCATGGCGGCGTGCGCGGCGGACTTCCCGGGGCACGGCCCGTCCATCTCGGGCGACGAGGCCACCCTCATCCGCGGATACCTCAAGGCGGCGGGCGTGGAGCCCTTTCTCGACCACCTGCTCGACGCGCGCTACCGCGATCTGAACAACGACGGGGTCGCCGACTCCGGCGGAGACCAGTGGACCGCAGACGCCTTTCACACCTCCGACATGGTGCGGCAGGCCGCAGTGGACTGGATGCAGATGGTCCACAGCCTGCGGTCGTGCGGCGACGGGGAGATGGCGCTCGAGGACGGCGGCTCGCAGGTCTCCTGCGACTGGGACGACGACGGGCTCGCGGACATCGGAGGGGTGGACGCCCCGCTGTACATCGTCGGCGGGTCGCTCGGGGGGATCAACGCCGCCGTCGCGGCCGCGGTGATCCCGGAGGTGGACGCATGGGCGCCGATCGTGCCCGGCGGCGGCTTGCTGGACGTGGCGGTGCGCACCACGATCGGCGGGGCCGTCGAGGCGATGGCGGGTCGGCTGATGACACCTATGCTGCTTGGCCACCCGACCGGCGACGGCGGGCTAAACGTGGTTCAGCTGGTCAACTCGGTCACCGACATGGTGGAGGTGCCGATCGCGACCTTGGCGACCTTCCCGGCGGGTGGCATGATCGTGGTGGAGAACCTCGATAAGGGTACCACCCGTGAGGGCTACATCCCCGACGACGGCACGTTCCGCGTGTCGATCGCGGCCGACGCGCTCGACGCGTTCGAGCGCCAGGGCTACGACGGGGTCGACAACGAAGGGCTGGGCGACCGGCTCGTGCTGCATTTCTACGACCGACCGCTGGCCGATGGGGGCATCGAGGTCGCGACCATCGACACCTTCGAGGCGGCGGTCTCCCACGAGGGCACGGCGATGGCAGCGGGCTCGCCGCTCGTCGCGGCCTCTCATGGGACCGGCTACGTCCGCGGCTCCCCGGAGCTTCGACGGGTCGCGATGGCGTTTGGCATGCTGCTGGAGCCTGGCGACCCGATCTCGTACGCACCCCGCTACGCGCTCGACCCCCTGACCAGCCTGTCGGCGATCGGCGGCGGGGAGCCTGTCAACGTGCTGATCGTACCGACCCCAGGTGACCCCATCGTCAACATCAACTCCGGCATCGCGATCGCGCGTTCGTCCGGAGCGATCGACCGGGTGACCGTGGATGCGCGCTACGGCCTGACCGAGGACCAGTTCCTGATCGACCGCGGGGTCGTCTCGGGGTTGGAGGAGTTCGGGCCATACACCGACGTCAACGGCGCGTCCTGCCTGTTCGACGCCGACGACTTCGACGACGGAACCGACGGCACGGGCGCGCCCTCCGACGCCCCCCTGCGCGCCGGTATGGAGCACGAGAACGGCGTCGTCGCGCTGCGGCTTCCCTACGCCAGCACGACCGGTCAGCACGGCTTCAGCCTGCCCACGCCGAGCGCGGCCTTCGACATCAATACGTTCGCGATCATGCAGATCGCGACCTTCTTCCAGGACGGCGGGCAGGCGGTGGTCGATGACCCTTGCCTCGCGACAGCCACCTGCGAGTGGATCCCGGCGGTGTCGGAATGAGCCTCCTCCTGCTGGTGCTCTGCGGGTTCTCGCTGGCCGCCCCCCCGTCCGCCCCCCCGTCCGCCCCCCCGTCCGCCCCCCCGTCCGCCCCCCCGTCCGCCCCCCGGCCGGCGAACGCCGTGGCGCTCGGGCCCGACCTCTTGCTCACGTCCGCAGGTGAGCTCCGCGTCATCAGCAGCCTCCCCCCAGCGCTTACGCTCGACGCCGACGGCACCCAGCTCGGGCAGGGCGCGGTGCTCGACCAGCGACTGCGCGCCGGCCTCACGCTGAAGTCCGGCGGGGCAGCGGGCCGCCCGGGTTCGGGCGCATCCGGCTTCACGCTCACCACCTCCTGGGATCTGTTTACCGGCCAGCTGGCGGGCGATCCCTGGGATGTACCGGGCACGATCGACGAGCGGCACCGGGAGGAGGTCAGCGTGCTCACCCCCCGCAGCTTCATCCCGCGGTCTGCGGAAGGCTCGGTCCTGGTGGGCCCGATGAGCGTCTCCGCCGGCTTGACGACCTCGCACTGGGGGCTCGGCATGTTGGCGAACGACGGCGCACATGACCCGGAGTTTGGCCGGGCGGATTTCGGTGACCGGGTCCTGCGCGTTCGGGTGGCGACCCGCCCGTTCAACAAGGGGGAGTTCCCGCTTGGGTTCTCGGTGGCGGCCGACCGCGTGGTGCAGGACGACCTGGTTCACGCCGGCTCGCTTCGCAGCGGCGGACAGGTCGCTTGGCAGGGGCTGGCCGCGGTGCTCCTCGCCCCGAAGGACGGCAACAAGCTCGGCATCTACGGCGTGTACCGGAACCAGCTCGAGCCGGTGCTGGCCGGCGAGACGGAGGGCCGCACCACCCGGCTTGCTGTGGTGGACATTTTTGGTCAGGCGAGCGTGCCGGTCGGCGCGCTTCAGCTGCGGGTGGGGGGTGAGGCCGCGGAGGTCGCCGGCCGCACGACGCGATCCGAGTCCTACAACTCCACCGATGGGCTGGACCTCGTGTCTGGCGGTGCGACCGGCTTCTTCGGGGTGGCCGCCCCCGGTGCCCCGGGCACCCAGGGGCCTGACCGCTGGTCCGCGAAGGTGCGCATGGGCTGGGCTTCAGGCGACGGCGATCCGGACGACAACGTGTCCAATGACTTTAGCTTCGACCGGGACTACGACGCCGGGATGCTCCTGTTCGACGAGCAGATGGGGGGCATAGAGGCGGCGAACTACGCGCTTATCTCGGACCCTGCCAACACAGGGCATACGCCGGATGGCGCTGAGGTGACCGTCACCGAGGGGAGCGTCCGCAGGGCCTCGTTCCTGCAGCCGGTCGTGGACTTCCAGCCGCTGGGCTGGCTGGGCCTTCGGGCCGGGGTGATGGGGGCGTGGTCCACCGCGCCGATCGCGCAGCCGTTCACCACGTTCCGCAACGGCGGGAGCCCGACGAACCACCTGAACCAGCCCACCTCGGGCCGCGCGCTGGGATGCGAGATCGACTGGGCGATCCGGGTTGGTGGGACCCCGATGGGCTCGGCGCACGTCTCGCTCCGGCCCGAGCTGCTGCTGCAGGGGGCGCACCTCTTCAGCTCCGCGGACATGGGCGGAGGCAAGGCCACGATGCTGACCGCCACGGCGCGGGCGCGCTGGTAGCCGCGGCGCCCGGCGCGCGGTCAGGTCAGGGCATCACTCCGCCGTCCGAGAGGCTGATCCCGTTCGGCCCGGGGCCGACGGGCGTGGAGCCGAGCAGCGCGAGCGATGCGGTGTCCACGCGGTCCACGGTGCCGGTTCCGAGCGTGGTCGTCCAGACGGTCGCGCCGTCCGGGCTGACCACGATGCCATGCGGCGCTTCGGACACCACCACCCGGGCGGTGACCTCCCCGGTGGCGGCGTCGATCCGGAACAGTTCGTGCCCCGCGATGCCGCGCGGTGGCGCCATGATCCGCGACCCAGACCGCGCTGCTGTCTTGCGATGCGTACAGCTGGGCTGGGCCGAGCGCCCCGCCCGGCAGGTCGTGGATCGCGAGATCCCCGGTGAGCAGGTCGAGCCGCGCCACCTGAAGCGTATCGTTGAGCGTCGCGAATACGGCAGACCCGTCGGGCACTACCGCTACTTGGACCGCCAATCCCGGCAGGCCCCAGGACACTTTTTCCCCGGTGGCGGCGTCGAACCGGTGGAGTGACCCGTCTCCCATCCCCGCGACGAAGATCGCAGCGCCGTCGGCCGACCGGCGGAGTCCGTGCGGCCCGGTCCCGGCGGGGAGCGGCCAGCGGGCGGACTCGCGACATGTGGTGATGTCCACCAGCACGATGATGTCTTCGGTGAACGCGGTCGCCCACGCGGTCACGACGTGGGCCACCCCCATCCCGGTGTCGAGGTCGCAACGGCGCAGCAGCGTCATGGTGTGCAAGTTCACCACGAGCAGCTGGTCGGGGACCGACAACATTCCGGTGTCCCTCATCGGCGCCATCGCGGTGGCGTCGGCGGTCCGCCCCCTGCAGAACGCCATCCACGCTGAGGAATCCGAGCGCAGCCTGATCCTGAAGCGCCACGACGGCGCCCTCAAACGGGGGCGCGAACCCGGTGTCCACCGGCACCGCAGCGCTGCAGGCCGCCGCAGTGCAGGCCGCCGCAGTGCAGGCCGCCGTTCGAGCAGTCAGGAGACGTGAAGACGACATTGCGTTCATCGATCGACGATTCGGGCAGCGCCCGTGGCGGTCATCGGGCATTCGGCGGCCGAGGGAGGCTTCGGTTCGGGCTCTCGCTCAGCGCTCGGTGGAGGGCTCTGTGTACGGCGGTACCCGGTTACTCGGAAGCGCCCGGAGTTTTCCGCTTGAAGCCTACCAACTCTGCTCCCGCCGCCCCCGCCCCCGATCCTGAGCGTGCTCGTCTGGCCGAGGTCCGGGACGAGGTGCATGGTTGGCGTCGCTGGGGACCCTACCTCTCGGACCGCTCGTGGGGCACCGTTCGTGAGGATTACAGCGAGAACGGCGATGCGTGGGGGTACCTGCCGTACGACAAGTCCCGTTCAAAAGCCTACCGTTGGGGTGAAGACGGCATCGCAGGGATCAGCGACCGCTACCAGCTCCTGTGCTTCGCTCCGGCCTTCTGGAACGGGCGCGACCCGCACCTGAAAGAGCGGCTGTTCGGGCTCACCCCGCACGAAGGAAATCACGGCGAGGACGTGAAGGAATACTATTTTTACGTCGACAATACGCCGACACACTCCTACATGAAGTGCCTATATAAGTACCCGCAGGCCGCCTTTCCCTACCAGCAGCTGATCGACGTGAACCGGAGCAGGAGGGGTCAGGGCGCCGAGTTTGAGCTGCTGGACACAGGTGTTTTCAATGAGGACCGCTACTTCGACATCGTGATTGAGTACGCCAAGGCGGGCCCGGAGGACATCTGCGTCCGCATCGAGGCGTTCAACCGGGGGCCTGAGCGGGCGACGCTGCACATCCTTCCGCAGCTCTGGTTCCGCAACACCTGGGCGTGGGGGGAGACCCCAAACGCCCAACCTACGATCCGCGATGGCACCGGTGGGGCGGCGGGGAGCGATGTCGTCCTGGTCGCCGACGACAGCGAGGCGCACCTCGACCTGCCGATGCCCTACCGGCTCGGAGTGCGCCACCTGCGCGGCCCAGCCGGCGGTGCTGCGCTGTACACCCAGAACGAGACCAACGGGGGGCGTGTCTTCGGGCCCGGCAATACCAGCCGGTCGCCGCACACCAAGGATGCGTTCCACCGGCTTCTGTGCGAGGGCGAGGCCGGGGCCGTGTCCCCCGATGGCCAAGGGACCAAGGCGGGGATCCACTACGTGTTCGACATCCCGGCCAAGGGGAGCGTGGTGCTGCGGTTGCGGCTGACCGACGGCGCCGCCGGGATCGCTGACGTCGACGCCGTCGTGGCGACCCGCAAGGCCGAGGCCGACCTCTTTTACGAGGCGATCGCCCCGACGACTGCGTCGGACGACGAGAAGCAGATCCAGCGTCAGGCGCTCGCTGGATTGATGTGGTCAAAGCAGTGTTATTTGTTCAACGTCGCCAAGTGGCTGGACGGGGACAACCCCAAGTGGCCGCCGCCGGCGTCACGCAAGAACATCCGCAATGCCCACTGGCGACACCTCAACTCCATGCGCATCATGACGATGCCGGACAAGTGGGAATACCCATGGTTCGCCGCATGGGACCTGGCGTTTCAGTGCGTCCCCTTCGCGCTGGTGGACGCTCGATTCGCGAAGGACCAGCTGCAAATGCTGTTGTTCGAGCAATTCCAGCACCCAAGTGGGCAGCTACCGGCGTACGAGTGGGAGTTCTCCGACCTCAACCCGCCGGTGCATGCTTGGGCTGTGTGGCGGGTGTACAACATGGACCGGATCCGAAACCCGGGGCGGGATGGCAAGGGCGACAGGCTCTGGCTGGAGCGGTGCTTTCACAAGTTGTTGATCAATTTTGCGTCGTGGGTCAACAAGGTGGACCGCGAAGGCAACAATATCTTCGAGGGCGGATTTTTGGGGCTGGACAACATCACCGTCATCGACCGCAGCGAGCAGCTCCGCGATGGCGCCACGCTCCAGCAGTCGGATGCCACCGGCTGGATGGGCATGTTCTGCCTCAACCTGATGCGGATCGCGTTGGAGCTAGCGAGGGAGAACCCTGTCTACGAAGGGCTGGCCACGAAGTTCTTCCAACACTACGCCTATGTCGCCTACGCGATGAAGCACATGGGCAATCAGGACTACTCCCTTTGGGACGAGCAGGACGGCTTCTTCTACGACGTGCTCTGCTATCCCGACAAGAGTTACCACAAGTTCCGGGTCCGGTCGCTGGTCGGCTTGATCCCGCTGTTCGCGGTCGAGCGGCTGGAGTTCGACTGGATGGAGCCATTCAAAGAGTTCACCGCCAGCTTCTTGTGGTTCCTCGAGAACCGCAAGCACATCGTGGCCGAAGTCTGTCACCGCGTCGAGCGCGAGGGCAAGGTCACTTGGGTGCTCACCATCGTGAATCAGGTCCAGATTGAACGGATCCTCAACCGCCTGCACAACGAGGACGAGTTTCTCGCTCCCCATGGGCTGCGTAGCCTTTCGAAGGCCCACGAGCTGCATCCGTTCGAGTTCGCCGGCCGATCGGTCAACTACGAGCCGGCGGAGGCGGTCAGCAAGCTCAAGGGCGGCAACAGCAACTGGCGTGGCCCGCTGTGGTTTCCCACCACGTTTTTGCTCATCGAGTCCCTCCGCAAGCTAGGCTCCGCGTTCGGCGACGACTACACCTTGCAGACCCCGGCGAGCCACGGCTCCCCGGTGGCGTTCCGCGGCATCGCGCGCGACCTCGCTCGGCGCATGGTCGGCATCTTCGCTCGCGGACCGGACGGGCGTCGGCCGGTGTTCGGGGAGGACCGGACCTTTCAGGAGGACCCGCACTGGCGGGACAACCTGCTGTTCTACGAGTACTTCCACGGGGACACCGGGGCTGGCCTCGGCGCCAGCCACCAGACGGGGTGGACCTCGCTCGTCGCTGCCCTGATCGACGAGTGGAGGTAGTTACTCGACCAGCCGCTGGGACACCAGAAACTGGGTGACTCCCTGCGCGATCTTCGCGTTCCCCGCCGGGTTGGCGTGCCCGCGGTCCTGAGGGAAGTAGAGGGTCTCCTGCGCGCTGTACTGTTCGAACTCGGGCTGCGGGTCGTAGACCGGGACCGATAGTTTCTCCGCGGCGGCGTGCAAGATCCGACGGTGTGTGCCGGTGTAGCCCTCCCGCTCCAGCGGGTAGCCGAACAGGACGAGCTTGGCGCCCACCGCCTCGGCGTTCGCCTTGAACGCTCGGATGTCGCCCACGTACTCCTCGGGCGACACGCGGTACATCCCGCCTTCGCCCGGCTTGTCCTTGGCCTCCATGCGGTACTCGTTCACGAAGTTCTTCACCACCACGTAGGAATGCAGTCGATAAAGCAGGTTCGCTTTCAGGAAGTCCTTGTTGGCCTGCAGCACCGCCTGCGAGCTGTCCGAGTAGGCGACGGCCCGGCTGTCCTGGACGATGTACCCGAAGATCACCAAATCGGGCTTGTACGCGGCGAGCGTCTTCTGCCACAACCAGAGCCCCTGAAAGCTGCTGTACCCGGGCTGGCCGCCGTTGATGACCTCCACGTTGTGCCCGGCGGCCTTGAGGTTCTGCTCGAGCAGGTACGGGTAGGTCTCCTCGTCGTTCACCCCCCAGCCGAACGTGGTGGAGCACCCGAGCGTCATCACCCTAAAGGTCCCTTCCGTCTTCTCCTGGGAGTGGAGGGGGGCCCGGAGTCCGTTAGAGTCCGTGGAGACGCGGAAGGCACCCCCGCTCTCCTTGTGGGTGACCGGCTCCAGATGCTGGTTGGGGGGTTGCACCCAGTAGATCTCGTTGTGCGTGAACTCCCGGGTGCTGTCCCGCTTCGGAACCCCAGCGACTCGCAGCGCCACCTCCGCACCCCCCAAAAACAGGAGCAGGGTGAGGCCAACGAACGCCAGCCGACGCGCGACCGGGCGCGCCATCTACTGCAGACCGCCAGCCGGCTCGATCGTCACCGCCGCGTGATCATCGATCCGGCCGTTCGAATACCACTTGTTGTCGTACCAGGTGGTGTCGTTGATGGAGTAGACCAGCACGCCGCTCTCGGGGGCCTCGAAGTTGGCGCTGGCGCCGATCGGAAAAACAAGCTCCACGCCGGACTCCCCGGTGAATTTCCCAACCAGCTTCCCCACGGTGCAGCGCTCGATGTTGCAGGGCCAGTCGGCCCCCACCGCGGGCTCCTCGGTGCCATCGACGTTGATCCAGGCGCCTTTCTCGGTGATCCGGTACCTGTCCTGTACGGTGGCGAAGATGTGCGCCGTGTCCCCCTTGCACAGCGCGGCCGCGCCTTGCCAGCCTACACCCAGCTCGAGGTAGTCGAACCGCGTGGCTGAGAGCGGGTTGTTGCACTCCCCTACGTTCAGCCGTCCGTTGAGCCCGCCCATCCAGGAGCCCCAGGCCGCCATGTCGCCCGACTGCATCGCGACCTTGCAGAGATCCAGGTTCTCCCTGGAGGTCGCCTCGATCTTGACGGGCAGGCCGAGCAGCGTGGTGTCCACGTCCTCCACGACGTTTGAATCGAAATTCACGCCATCGTCGCGCCCGCCGGTCCACTGGGTCTTCATCGCGGCCAGAGCGTCCGCTCGAGCGGGTATCTTGTCCCCCTGGCCGAGGGTTGCGTAGTCCTTCGGGTAGTAACAATCTCCCTTCCAGCCCTCTTCGTGGTGCCAGCCCTGCGGCGGCGGTGGGGGGGCCTTTGACTTTTTGGCGTCGGCGGGGCCGGACAGGGCGAGGGCTGCGAGGAGAGGGTAGATCACGGGGCTCCAGTGCGTTCCCGGGCTACTAACCCAAAAGGTGCGCGAGCAATCCGCTGCGGCGCTGACACACGTCGTGTCAAGGAAATTGTCGAATTAACATGTATGTAAGGGTGATTTACCCTCGGCGAGGGCAGGCCTCCCCCTTTCCCGCACGTAACCCTTTAGTTGGGGTGAGAGCGCGGCGAGGCCATCGGGCATGCGCTCGTCCTCCCCTGCGGGGGCAGGTGGTGACGCCCGATGGCCGTCGTCAGAGTGGCGAGGCAAAGACGGACGGCAGCGGCGCGCCCAGTTCGACGGCAGCGAGCGCTTTGGG
>SHYV01000112.1 GCA_009692605.1 Myxococcales bacterium | reverse complement strand
GCGGTCGAGGAGCGGCTGCGGCAGCATCCCGACGCGGTGCTCCGCGCGGATGGCAGCGCCCGCAGCATTGGCCTCGGCGACGGTCTCGCCAGCGTGGGCCGTGGCAGCGAGCGGGCGTCCGCCCGGCACCCAAGCCCCGGAGTCCTTGAGCGCCTGTCGGAAGATGGCGACGCTCTGCTCAAGAGCGGGGTCGAGGACCTGACCGATGTGCTCGGGGTTGAACGCGAGGTCGAACAGTTCAGCGAACATGTCGCTGTCCTTGAGGACCGCGTGGCCCTTGGTCTCGTGGTAGGAATACTCGGACAGCGCCTTCTGCGCGTTGGAACCGCGGAAAATGTCGAGGAAGTCGGACAGCGGCTGGTGCAGGTAGAAGCCGCGCTGGCCCGACACCAGCCCGTGCGCTGCGCCGTACTCGCGGTGCAGGAACGCGTCCAGCACATGGCCGAACTCGTGATAGATGTCGCCCGTCGGCGTGCCGGAGACGCTGAACGGGGCCGAGCCGAGCCGGAGCCGAGCCTCGTGGGCGGCGCGGCGCCTGGCCCGAGACGCGGTGCGAACCGCGTCATCGACCTGCCACCCGGACAGCGGGGAGATGACGACGGTCGGCTGCGTCAACTGGTATTCGAGGGTGTAGCCGAGGAAGCCGGGCGGCAGGTTGGCAACGTCCACGGCCTCCCACGGGACGTCGGGGAACTCGTTGCGGATGTGGCTCACGGTGCCGACGAATTCGCGCTGCACCGGGTCCGGCAGCGCGGAGACACCGCGGCCCATGGAGCGGGTCTGGATGCGCGGCAGCATCCCGTCGCCGTATTGGACATCGGTCGCCATGGTGACCGGCGTGGACGCGGCCTGCCCGAAGCGGGTGTTGTACTCGGCCACCGTCTCCGGTCGCGCGACAGCCGCGGGGATGACGCTCTGGCTATGCTGCTCCCACGACATGCGAGCGAACTCGTCCGACAGCATCACGGCGCGGCCTTCGTTGCTGTACATGGCGGCAGCCGACATGAAGGCGTCGTGCGAGTTGAGGAGGTTGTCCTCCTGCCCGTGCCCGAACACGTCCTTGACGACGCGCTGCATGAGCAAGTCTTCGCTGTAGAAGATGGGGTGCCAGTAGCCGGACCGCGGGACCTTGATGACGCCCCGCGCGAGGTCGGCCCGCATGGCTGCGGCGCTGGCGTACGGGTTCTCGCTGGCGACCAGCCGCACCTTGATGCCCAGCCCGCCGTCGGCCGTGGCCTTGGTGATGCGCTGGTACAGCGAGCGGGCTTCGAGCAGTTGCGCCTCGTACGCGTTGCGCACGTTGGTCGGCAGCGTCGTGACCTCGGCGCGCATGGCGGCCGGGTCAATCGTCGTGATGTCCGAGAGGATCTTGACGACCATCGGGTCGATGCGCGGTCCGGCCAACTCGCTGCGCGTGGCGACGTGCATGAACGTCGCGGGGTTGCCCTCGTGGGCGGCAGCCACCTCACGGGCGATGCTCGGGCTGTCATCGAAGATGCTGCGCTGCAAGTTGCGCGGATGGCCCTGAGTTGCCATGTGGTCGGTCGCCGCGGCGCGGATGGCAGCGATGCCGCCCACCGCGTCGTCGGCGACGGCGACCCGCGGGCCCGTCCCGGGGACGCCCTGCACGAAGTGCATGATGCGCTCGGCGAGGAGGTCGCTGGCGCCCAGCCTCTCCCACGTGTCGAGCACGTCGGTGAGGCTGGACGGCAGGCTCTTCGCGTCCATGAACTCGCGGAGGAAGGACAACTTCGCCGACGGGTCGAGGTGCTGGCTCATGATAGCGCCCATCTGCCGGTACAGGTCGTCCTTGGTGCTGACGCCCTGCACACCAGCGAGTTGAGCGAGGTCGCTCACCGTCTCGGTGCGCCCGCCGCGCATGAGGTTGACGGAGGCGCCGAGGCTGCCAACGGCGTGCTCGGTGCCGCGGGCAATCTGCGGGTGGTAGACCTGCGACAGATACTCGACGGCCGTCATATTGCGCTTCTCCGCGAGGCCCACGTACAGTTGCTCGAAGGCGGTCCGCTCGGCGGGGGTGAGGCTGTACACCTCCTGCACGCGAGTCCAGAAGCCATCGTACGAGAAGCGCAGCGCGCTGTCGAAGCGCTGGATGTAGTCCGGGTGCGCTTGCATCGAGGTGAGCCTTTGCCGGATGACAGCGAACTTGATGTTCTGCGTCTTCAACGCCTCGCGGAGAGCGGAGGCGGTGAGCAGTTCCGTGCCGTCCTTGCCGCGCAGGCCCATGCGGGCGGCGGCATGGTCGAGGTCGAGTCGCGGCAGTTCCCCGAGGTCGCTCGGGACGGCGTGCTGACCGACCCGAATGGCGTTCGTGAAGTTCGTGTCCCAGCCGGTGAACTTGCCGGTCACGGGGTCGAACATCTTGACGACCTTCACGTCGTTCGCGGCCATCTTCTCGTACATGACGAAGACGGCCACCTCGTCCTCGGACAGCATCTCGTTGGCGTTGAGGCGGGCCTGCATCACGATGTCGTCCCAGCGGCCGGGCTCGGCGTTCTCCATGGCGCCGCGCATCTCGCGGCCGAGGTTCTTCTGCCATGTGCGCATCATGTTCAACTGCTTGATGCTCCTGACCTTCGTGAAGTCGCCGACGAACGAGGCCATCTTCATGAAGATGAACTGGTGGGCGCTGCCCTGCACCTTCGCGAGCGCTTCGAGGTCCTTGCCCCAGCCCATGGCCTTCGCCAGTTCGGCGATGTCGTTGTCGGCCATGTGCATGAGGTTCTTCTCGGTCATGTTGCGGAAGACCGCGAGGGCCATCTGGTCGGCTTCGGTCAGCGACTCTGCCGTCGCCCGCCCGGCGATGCTGGCGCCGCGCATCCCGTTGAGCACCCACGGCTCGATGACTTCCTGCGCCGCGAAGAACGGGTCGAGCCGGAACTTGAGGAGCGGCCACGCGTGCTCGGCAATCTCGCCGACGAAGTTGTTGCCGGTCATCTCGTAGACGAGGTTCTTGACGCGCCCGGTCATCTTCTGCTTCGTTCCGATGAAGCGCAGGTCGCCGTCGTAGGCGTCCAGTACATGGCCGAGGAGGGTGCGCCGGTTCAGGCCAGCGTGCTCGGCCGCGTTGCTCACGGTCAGGCGGCCGACGTGAGTCCACAGGTCCTCGGCACCCAGGCCACGGGCGCCCGAGTAGCCCCTCTTGCCCTCCATGTAGTCCATGATGGCCTGCCAGATCTTCTCGACTTCGGACTGGGAGACGCCTGCGGACTCGTACTGGGTGGTGACCTTGGCGACGAACTTGGCTCGGGCAGCCGCGCCGACCATGCTGCCGGTGACGCCGTGCCTTATCGTCCGGCCGGACGCCTCAAGGCCGTCGATGAACCGGGCGCCCGCCTGCAAGACCTTGCCAACCACGATGGGCTTCCCCACGATGTTGTACGACATCTCGCGGACCGGGGTGTAGCCAGTCAGGCCCTCGGACACTTGGTCCATCCACGGGTTGCCGTGGATGTCTAGCACGCCCTCGGTGTTGCGCTTCAAGCCCCACAGGTAGTCGGCCTGGGGGCGGAACGCCAGCGTGTAGATGCCCTCGGACTCGCCGGTCAGGGGGTTGCGCCACGTCATCTTCGCGTCGAAGTCGCGCAGCGCCTCGGGCAACTGCGGGCGCTCGGAGTTCTTGATCTGAGTGGGGAGATAGTTCTTCATCTTCTCGATGAAGTCCACGAACTCATCGACGGTCTCGGCCGCGCTGGTGCGGTCCTTCACGAAGTTGCGGAGTTCCGGGTAGTCGTACATGTACTTGGTGATGAGGTCCAACTTGGCCTCGTCGCCGACGACCTCCGCGAGCTTGTTGAGCAGCCCCTCTGCGCCGAGGTCGGTCAGCGTCGTCTTGTTCACGAGGATAATCTCGTGGAGCCGGTCGGCGTGGAGGCCCGTCTGTCCGGTCTGCTGCACGATGCGCCGGGCCGCGTGCAACTGCTCGACGGCCGACCCGAAGGTGGCTTGGTGGAGCAGCGCCTTGCGCTCCATGGACCACACGGGCTTCCCGCCACGACCGGCTCGGGTCAGTTCTTCGAGCCACTGGGCCTCGTCCTTCCCGCCCCACAGGACGGCCAGGCGGCGAGCAAGGTTCTCGTTCTCGGCCGCGGTCCACGTACGCCGCATGTTCCGCACCGTGTCCTCGGTGAGTTCCGTCATCGTCCGCTGGTTCACCCCGGCGAGGACGCCCTTCATGTGCTCGGAGGGCCTGAGGGTGTTCAGCCACTCCAACTTTTTGTAGCCCCACTGGACGGCCCGGTAGTTGATGCCCGCGATGCGCCGGAGGTGCTGTGCCGCGGCGATGGCGAGGCCGCGCTCGTACTGGGCGATGAACTCGGTGCCGACATCCTCCATCTCGCCGAAGGCGCGGATGTTGTCGATATGCGTGAACTCGCCGTGGGCGCTGACCACCGCGTGGACCACCTGTTGCGACCCCTCCTCGATGGCGCGTAGGGTCCGCTGGCTCTGCCCCCACATGTGCAGCGGGTCAACGACGGTCCGCGTGATCTTCGCCATACGCCCGAGCGAGGCCAGTTGCCCGTCCTTCGCCAGTTCGCCGTAGAACGCGCCGTACTTGCGGAGGACGTTGCCGACCTTCCGCGAGTGGGCAGCCTGCGCGACGGGGTTCAACTTGCCGCGGACCAGCCGCGTCATCGGGCCTTCCTTGAGCGCCCGGGTGGCGAACTGCGCGGCGACTTCCTCGGCAGTCTTGGCCTTCGCAGCCAACTCCGCGGCCTCGACGCCGGTCTTCCCGACGACCAGTTCGCGAGCCAGCGCTGCCGCCTGCTCGGCCTGCTTGGCGATGTTCGCCAACTCGTACCCGACCTTGCCCAACTTCGCGAGCGCACCAGCGCCCAGCGACCCCCAGGTTAGCGGGTCCAAGAAGATGGTGGCCGCAAACTGCGTCAACTTGTCGTGTGAGAAGCCCCTGCCGTGACTAGCCAGGTAGTCGAGCGCCTGCTCGTCGGTCCACTCGCCCTCGGAGCGCTTGGCGTAGACTAGGGCCTCGATGGGGCTCAGTTCGCGGTCGCCATCGTCCCACGCGGCGGCACCAGAGCCGACCAGCAGGATGTTGTCCAACTGGTTGTTGCCGTTGGCATTGTCCCATCCAGCGAAGACGCGCTCCACGATGCGCTCGCCGAACGTCATGACGCCGAACAGATTGGCGATGGTGTCGCTGATGGAGGCGGACGGGCGCAAGAGCCCGGTCATCAGGTCCGGGTTGATGGCGGACTGCTCCTCGGCCCACGCGGCGATAGCCATGGACTTGATGTGGCCCCACTTGGTGAACAGGTCGGTGCCGAACAGGCCGCGGTCCTCAGAGATGGCCGTGAGGGCTTCCTGCTTCACCACGCTGCCCTCGGGGATGGCCGCGAACATCTCCTCCAACTGCTGGTTCACTAGGGGGTTGGGGGCGAGGTCTACGCGGTCGGCCACCTGACCAGCGGCCGACAGGACGCCGCCGAGGACGCCGCCGAGGAGGTCGGTGCCGCCGCGGAGGAGGTCCCCCACCACCGGGACGTTGCCGACACCGAGGATGCCGCCGTGCTCGCCCTTCACGTCAGGGGCCGAGGTGCCGAACAGGATGGCACGCAGGCCCTCCTGCATGAGCATCTGCTCGTGGCCCAGGCGCTTCACGGTCCCCCCCGGGTCCGCCAGTTCGACGTTCATGGACCCCGGGCCGCGCCGCGTGTCGTAGCCCGCGTCCACGCTCGGAGTCGAGGGGCCGGAGCCGGTGTAGAGCGACCCGGGGCCCGGCTCCCCCGTGTAGCCGGACCGCTTGGACCGCGTGGTGTTGTTGCCGTACGCGCCGTCGTAGATGGGCATTAGTAGTTGTCTCTCCGCCCGCGGGACGTTGCGGGGCCATTCGTGAGGTCGCGCGGGGTGACTGGGCTGCTGCCGTAGATGGTCCCCCTCGGGTTGAGGTTGCCACGCGCCGTCGACTGTTGCTGCCGGGCGTACCGTTCCCAGGCCCCCTCGGCAGCCCGGACCCTCGCTAGGATCGCTCGATGTTCCCCCGCCACATCCGCCGGTCGCCCGGGCCCCCCGTGTTGCTCAAGGAACTCTTCAAGGGCTGCTCTCTCCGCCATGACCTGCCCCCACACGGCCGCCTCGGTATTCTTCGCGGCCGATGCATCCGACTGCTCCGCGAAGGGTGGCCGAGCCGGCCACAGACCCCCGGGGTAGTTCCCCCCGTAGGCCACCGGGACCCCTGATCGCGGTCTCCCGCTATCGCCCGTGGGGGGCGGGATGTTAGCGAGGCCCGGGACGGTGAGGTTGAACCCCGCGTCGATGTGGGTCCGTGCGGGGCCCCCCCACGCCGCCGCGGGCTTGAAGTTGTTGCTGTTGCCGGAGAACGCGTCGGACAGCGCCTCGAAGCGGTTGCTGGGGCCATGGCCGAGCAGCGCGTTAGCAGGGAGCGGGCCCGGAGTCACAGGGACGACGATGGAGCCGTCCATCTGCGTGTTGGTGTGCTCGCGCTGCCAGGCGACACTCTCTCCTCGTGGGTCGTGGGGGTGCGGGGCAGCGGTCTTCGACATCTCAATCCGCGCGTTGATCTGGTTCTCCGCGTAGGACTTCGCGTCCCCGCCGACCCACTCGCCCGCGTCGTCCATGGTGAAGCCGGACGCGACGCGGGCGTCGCGGTCGAGGACCGCGCGGAACGCCGGGTCGTTGAACCACTTCTTGAGCAGCAGACTGCCGTCCGCCGTGAGCTTGAGGCTGATGAGAGTGGGACTGAATGAGTCGGTGTTAGGGTCTACCCCTGCGGCCCCCCGCTCCGGCGAGGTTGCGAACACTGCGGCCCGCGCGTCCATCACGAGTGCGCCAGCCTTGGGCTCGGTGCGACCGTATCGACTTGACGGGTCGCTGTGCGGTGGTCCCGCGGCCCGCGAGCCGCGAACCTCGAAGCCGTTGCCGTAGTTCTGGTCCTTGCCGACCTCGGGCGCCGTGAGCGTCTGGACGACGCCAGTCAGGTCCAACATGATGGACCCGTTGCTCAGGTTGGTCTGCTTGACCCACGGCTGGCCGGCCCACGGCGGGTCTACCGTCCAGCGCGTCTGCTTGGTGGCTCTGTCGGTGATACTGTAGAGCGTGACTTCGACGCCGTTGACATTCCACCGGATGAAGGTGGCGACCGGGTTCTTGTCGACGAGATCGACCGGCGAGCCGTCTGCCCGGGTGGCCTTGGCGTAGACCGGGGAGGGGACGACGACCATCGGGGTGAAGCCACTGCCGTCACCGTTCGGGACCATGACCGTGACAGCGGGCCCGGCGCCCTGGACGGCGGCAAGCTGCGCGGTCGTCGTGATACCGATGGACTGGGCACCGGCCGCGGGCTCGAACATCTTGCCGCCGTCCGCCGTCTTGACGTAGTTGCCCTGCGTCAGCACGTACCCGGAGGTCGGGTCCAGGAGGAGTGCTTGGTCATCCGCGAGCTGCTTGCGGATGTCTTGGATGTTCATGACTTCGGAGACTCCCGAGTTCTGCGCCGTGGTGTACCCGTGCGCCCGCCCGGTCATGTCCTCGTTGACGGTCACGGTGCCCGGAGTGCCCTTCGCCTCGCCGGTCAACTGGGAGCGCAGGTGGGCGTCCGTCGCGATGCTAGGGTCGTTGGCGAGCGCGCCAATGTACATGTTGATGCGGTCGATGGCAGCGAGTTTCGCGCCGGGCATGAGCCCGTCGTTTTTCATCACGTCATCGAGGTCCTGCTTGTATTCGCGGTACGTTTTGAGCACCGGCCACGCGGTAAACTGGTGGCCGTACTCGTTGACCTTCGCCAACGACTGCTGCAAGTTCATCGCCTCGTTGACGTGCCCGGCCTTCTTGGCCACCTTGACCTGCTTCTGGATGCCCGCCTTCCACTGAGCGATGAGCCCCTGCACGTAGGGGACGTTGAAGTTGCCGTTCCAATCGGGGTCGGCCTTCTGGAACATCGCGTGCAAGTCGATGCCGGTAACCGGGGCGCCGGCCTCGTCGTAGTACAGGACGGCCGGGTTGCCGCGCCCTGCAACTTCGGCCGGGTTGCCGGCTCCGAGGTGGCGGGGTTCATATTCCCCGCCGACACCTTCGAGGGTCACGGCGTTGAGGAGCATCATCATCTGCGCCACGGACGGCAGTTCGAGGGCGCCGATGTTCGTGGCTTGCATGCTGTTGCGCGGGTCGCCCTGCGCGGCGCGGCCGAGAACGGCACCCTGGTTACCGACACCATACTGCGCGAGCATCGTGATGACGTGCAACGCGTTCTGGCCCGGGGCCTCCTCTTGCGCCTCGATGGCGAGCATCGCGCGTTGGTACGCTTCCTCTTTGCGCTGCCGCGCGCCAGCCTCACGCTTCGCACGAGCGGAGCGGAGGTACTGACCGGCATCGCGTTGCAGGACGCGGTAGAACTCGCCGCCCCTGGGGATGCGCTTGGCCCAGTTGAGGTAGAAGGCTGCCATCGCAGCGTCGTCCCCGGCCTTCGGGTCGGAGTTCATCGCGTACTGGGCCGTCATCTTCGACTCGGCGATGGCGTACTCGTACTGGGTGACCGCGTTCTTGTACGTGTCGTACAGGGGGTCCTGCGGGCTGATGTCCTTGAGACGGCCCTGCCAATGCTGGAGGATGACGGCATCGGTGACTTGGCGGCCCTCGAACATCCCACCGCGCTGCCACGCTTCCATCATGTTCTGGTCGCGCCTCTGCTCCTGCTCACGCGCAATCGCGATCAGCGTGCTCGTGAGGCTAGGAGCCGCGCGTGGGGAGCGGCCGAAGTTGCCGGTCCGCGCCATTACCTACGCCCCAACTTCTGCTGGGTCATGATGCGACCCTTGGCGACGCCTCCCTGCACCATGCCCTGCATAACGGCGGGCGGCGCGGCTTGCCCGGGGCCTGCCGCGAACGGCGCAGGCGGGCCCCCAGCCTCGGGCGGAAGGCCCGGGAGCGGCGGGGTCTGCCCCTCTAGGCTCGCGGGGTCGCCCTGCGAGCCACGGTTCGTCTGGTCGTTGGTCGGGGTGGCAGCGCCGAGCGCCGTGCGCAAGTCGGCCTGCCCCGAGGTCATCTGACCCTGAGCCTGCCCCATCGCGTCGGGCGGTGCCTGCAACCCGAGTGCCTGCAAGGCTCCGAGCAACTGGGCCATCACCTGCACCCGCTCCGGCCACAGGGTGGCGTCGGTGGACTCCTCACGGATGACCTGCTTCTCCATCTCGGGGTCGTCCACGCCTACGGCGTCCATCCCGCGGCTCTGCGTCCACAGTTTCGCGTTGACGAGGTTGGCGGCCCGCATGGCCGTCTCCTGCTCGTCCCGCGGGGAGAGCGACGGGTCGATGATGTCGAGGAACCCGGCGCCCTTGCCGACGATGCTCTGGACGGTCTTGTCCTTCGCGGCCCACACCTTGAGGGTCAGGTCCCACAGGTCGCGGCGCCACTTGTAGAGGATGCGGCGGCGGATGGACAGGCGGGACTCGTAGTTGGCGATGAGGGCGTGGATGGCCTTGGACGAGGAGAGCACCTGCGCCGGGGCGAGCCCGAGGAGGAGGTCGTTCAACCCAGAAATGGCAGCCAGTTCCCGGTCGACGCGCCCGAGGTACTGCTCCAACTGGAACTGGGCGATGAACGGAGTGATGACTTCGATGCGGTTGCCGGGACCAGGGGCGACGAGTTCGTTGCGCCGCGGCTTGAGGCCGGGCGGGACGCGGTTCGGGGCGTCGGGGCCGATCAACTGCCAGTAGTCGCCAGCCACGCCGTTCGCAATCATCTGCGACCCAGCAGTGACCTTCTCGTACTTCTCGCGGAGCAACTGCTCAACGTCGTAGAGGTCCGGGCGCCCCGCGGGCAGGCCGGGGACGAAGGTGTTGAACACCGGCATGTACGGCAGGGCGCCGGCGTACTCGGGGTACTTGATGGGGCCGCGGACGATGAGGTTGCCGGCGACCACGATGTTGTAGGTGTCCATGCGGACGAAGGCGGTGCCCCTCCACACGGGCTGCCGGTACCAGTAGTCCCACACCTCGACCTTGGCGTCGCCAGCGGCGAGCCACGGGCGGCTCGGAACGTCCGTCTCGCTATGCACGTAGACGAGCGGGAGGATGGTCCCGTCCGGCTCGGCAGTCTCGCGGACATCGACGCCGAACCCCTGCGCGAGCGCGTTCGGCTCGTAGCGGGTGACGTACGCGGCCCATTCGAGGTCGGTGTAGTCGGAGGTCTGGTAGCCGAGGTACAGGTTCCGCGGCTGCTCGACAATCTCGACGCAGACGCGATCCTCCTCGGCGTCCCAGTAGATGCGGCCAGCCGCGAGGCCGTACAGGGACTTGACCGTGATGGCCTTGTGGAACTTGAGGTCGAAGTTCTCCGCCTGCTTCCACGCGACGTACACCCGTTCGAGCGCCGCAGCCGCCTCTCGGGCTTCCTCGGTCGTGTCGGTGGCGAGCATGTTCTCGATGGGAACGACCGCCTGTAGGGCAGCCGGGACATCGACGTACGTGGCCGGGAGGTTGATGGAGACGTGCGAGGCACCCGGGTCGGTGACGGAGCGATGGAACGCCCACAGGTCCGCGCCGCCCGCGGTGATGTCTGGCGCGTAGTACATCCCGTCCACGCGGTCGCACCACTCACGGAGGCGCGACTGGTACGGTTCGACGGCGTTGACACGAGACGCGAGCGCGAGCAGGACATCCTTGTCCTCCTGCGTCGCGGCGTGCTTGATACCCTTGATGAGCGTCATGTCCGCCGACGGGGCGGGGGAACCAGTGTAAGAAGGCATCAGACCGCCCTGCTCATGTCGAACGGCTGTGAGGTGCCACCGCCCATGGGCGTCCGCCGAAGCAGGAAGACAGCGCAGCAGAGCGCCATCACGGCGTCCTGCTCAATCTTGCGGTCTTCGAGTCGGTAGCCCAGCAACTGCTTCCTCACTTGAAGCCACACCCCTGCGCGTGGTAGGAGCAGGCGCCCTTCGTCAATCAGTGTGCGCAGGTCGCCGAGCAACATGCGCTTCCTCTGGATTGTACCACCGAACTCGACGTTCGTGACATCGGGCACGATGCCATCCAGCGCCTCGCGGAACATCTTACCACCGAAGCCGGTCGCGTCGATGGCGGTGTAACAACGCGAACCGTGCCGTCCGTACAGATTGTATGCGTCGGCGACGAGCCGGACCAGCGTCTCCGTGGACTTCTGGCCCCGCCGTTGCTCCGCGTTGACGCCGACGAGGAAGGGCCGGTCGGGCTCGTCCGGGTTGGCGACAATCTTGAGCGTGATGGACCAAGCACTGTCGGCTGACTTGGCGGGGTCCACGCCTTGGAGGTAGATGCCGTTCTGCACAGAAAGTGCCTTCTCTACACCTCCTGTGAAGAACACATCCTCGATGTTGGCGCCGTTGAAGTAGGCTGCCCGCGCCTGTAGGAACATGCCCTCGATGTTCTGGGCGATGGTGCGCTGGTCCATGTCGGCGATGAGCCGGTCGAACATCGTCTGGTCGAGGCCGTACCCGATGTTGTCCCGGCTCGACATGCGAAGCGAGCGCCACGACGGGAGCCGCCGCGGGTTCGTCGGGTCGCCAAGGTCCCAGTTGTCGGCGAAGTCGCTCCCCAAGTCCTCGGACGGGGTGCTGACCATGACCAACTGCCCGCCAGTGCCGAGGCGCCGGAGGTTGAACACCTCTTTGATGAGGAAGGGCAGGTTCCGCTCGATGCCCGCCTCGTCGAAGGACACGCCGTGCATGTCCTTGCCCAGCGAGCCGAGGGCCTTCTCGCCCGTGGTGCGGAAGTGCACCTGCGCACCACCCCAGCCGGAGGCGAAGCGGACCCAACGGTAGTCGCCGTACTCTTTCGTGTCCCACTGCGCCACGGGGCCCGCGGCGGCGATCGGGCAGCCCTTGCCCTGCTGCCCCTCGTGGGTGCCGGACAGGAGGCGAACGATGTCGCTGAACACGAGGTCCGCGACCTCCTGCGCGATGCCGAAGTGGTACCAGTGGTACTCGGCGGCCATCCAGCGGAGGGCGTCCTTCTCGGTCAGGGGCTTCTGGCGGTTCGTCTTGTCGATGCAACAGTAGATGATGAGGACGGCCAGCAACGCCGTCTTCCCCGCGCGATTGCCCGAGGCGAGGAGCAGGGTCAGGAACGCAGCGCTGTAGACGTGCCGAATGTCGCGAACGAGGACCAGCCCGGCGAACGCCAACTGGCCCACGTGCATGTCGATGCCCAGCCGCTCGCGGGCGAACGTCCTGAACGCACGCGCAGCGGCTAACTCGGGGACAGTTAGCCGGAACCGGGTGGCAAGAACGTAGTCTTGCTTCCGGTCGGACATTCTCACCAGTTGGGCGTCTTCGGGCGGATGGCCTCGCCGTCTTCCTTCGGCGCAGCCGCTTCGGGCGGCATGCTGGCCGCGGGGTAGCCCATGCCGACGAGCACATGGTTCAGCCCGCCGTGCTTCGGTCCGAGGGCGAGCGCAGCCACGTAGTCCTGCGGATGGCAGACCCGGAGGTACCGGAGGTAGTCGGGGAACTGCGCAGCGACGCTGGCAGCCGCGGGGCGGGCGCCTATGGCGATGGCGCGGTTGTAGACGGTCGGATTGGTCACGCTCGGGTCCGTGAACGGGGCGGAGGCGGGTGTCGGGCTATTCGTCGTCATCGGTGGCAATCTCCTCGAACGCGCCCTCGACGGTGAGCCCGTCATCGAGCATCTTGGGCGGCAAGTCGCCTCTGAGCATGGCGATGATGGCAAACGCCTGCTCCGCGGTCCCCTGCTTCGCCTTTGCCTTCTCGCGGGCGTCAATCTGGCCCTGAGCCTTCAAGCCGAGGCTCACAGCCGACGCGAAGTCCTTGTTCAAGAGGTCTTCGTCGCTCATCTGGCCGACAATCTCAAGATAGCGGTTGCGGAGCACCGTCGCGAGGTCCAACGTCGCCGGAAGGGGCGTTGTCGGCCTCGGGCCCTTGCCGAAGGTGAAGTCAACCACCTCTTTGACGGCCTGCTCTTGCTTCCGGCGCTCTCTCATGCGGCGCATCCGCTCCGCTGACCCAGCGCGCTTCTCAGCGGGGGTCCGAAGGACCCGGATAGTCTTCGCTCTCGTCATTCTGTCCTCCAACCGCCCCCGCGGACGTAGATGATGGCCCGTCTCACGGCGGGGAGGTGTCGCTCAATCATGGTGACGACGGTACGGTTGCAGAACCGGCACAGGAGGCCCCGAACGAGGCCCGTGTCGTGGTCGTGGTCCACCGCGGGCGACGTGCCGATGCGCCGACCCGTGGCAATCGGGCCCGGGAAGGTGCAGTCGAAGTGCCACGAGGGGGTGCGGAAGGGCCGCTCACAGATGGCGCAGCAGTGCTTCTGCGCGTCAAACCGCTCGTCGCGCTCTGCGACGGTGATTGAGTAGCCGTTCCTCGCACCTTGAGTACGCAGGGACGTGGCAACGGCGCGGGGCGTCGGCGGCTTCGGCTTCGGGCGCCTACTCGTCACTGTCATCGACATCCCTCCGCTCCCCGACGATGCCCGCGGCGGGCGGGATGCCCCAGTAGAGGTGCGGCAGGCGCCCAGCGCCCCTGACCTGACGGACGCGGCCTTTGTTCACAAGGTGGTTGAGTTTCCGCCAGTGCATCCCCGACTCAGCGGCGGTGATGCCCGGGCCGGTGGCCGGGATGAGCTGAACCTCGTCCTCAAGGTCGTCGGAGATGGCCTCGTCCGGGTCCACGAGGTAGCCGCGCTCGGACTCCGCGTCCCAGTCGAACGTCCACTGCTCGAACTCGCGGAGCACGCGGGACATCACCTCGATGCGGCGCCGGTTCTTGCGCTGGTTGTCGTCCCCGCGCTTGAGTTCCATCACATGGTCAACGGCCGCGAGGATGGCGCCGGAGCCGCGGATGGCCTCGCCATCCTTCCCGCCTCCCTTGCGGGCGTGGTGGATGAGGACGACGGCCACTTCGTAGGGCTCGGAGACGGCGAGCCGGATGCCGTCCAACGCGGCTTGCATCTCGGCAGCCGAGTTCTCGTCTTCGACCTGCGCCCACGCGGCGAGGGTGTCGATGAACACCAGCCCGCCCGGGTGATCGGCGCACCACGCGGCGATGACTCCGAGCGTGTCCTCGAATGTTTCGCCTGCCGACGCTTTGCGGTCATAGATGTCGAGTTGCGTCAACGCGTGGCCCTTGAACTTGACGCTGACGCCGCCCTCCTCGGTCACCAGCAGCGTCGGCCCGGGGCGGACGAACTGTTCGAGGTACAGCTCACCCGTCTCTCGACAGCGCATCATCTCGAACGCGCACGTAGACTTCCCCGCCTTCGGCGCCCCGGCGAGGATGGTGAGGCCGTGGATGAACGCCACCTTGTCAATGACCCACGGGATGGTATCGGGCACCGTTGCCATGTAGTCCACGATGTTGACGATGCGCGCGGAGCCCTTCGGCTGCATCCAGTCCGGGGCGAACGGGAGATCGCACGGGGCGCCGATGGTGTCGAGGATGTCGAGCGACTTGATGTTCGCGATGCCCATGCCGCCGACGAGCAGGTCAGCGCCCGCCCACGGCTTCACGGCCTTCTGCGGGTACGGGCGGTCGGGGTGCAGGCGGTACCAGACGTGCCCCTTGGTGGCCTTGTCGCTGATGGACCTGTACCGCGGGGCGTCATCGCCGATGTCGAGCCCGAGTTCGTTGAAGGCTTCGGTGTCGTCAATGTCGAGTACGGCGAGGCCGGGCGGGATGACGATGGCGTAGTAGGTACCGGGGCGCCGTGGGTCGTTCGGCTCGTCCCAGCCGTACTGCCAACGCTGGACCGGGCGCTTGTCGCCGGTCACGCCGATGACGCGCGGCCACTTCGACGCCCATAGCATCTTCCATTCCGAAGACGGAACAGTTGAGGCTACGGAGTCCGCCTTGGCGCGCTCGACCGGCGCGTCCATGGCGGACGCTACGGTGCTGCGCACCTCGCGTCTGTCGAGTCCGCTCGCCAGCCCAGCCGCGACCATCGCGTCGCGCACTTCGGAGTCGTCGTACCCGGCTTCGAGTGCGACCCGTGTGCGCCTGAACAGTTCGACGTTGCGTTGTCCGCTGGACTCGGCTGTCTGTTCAGCCACCAGCCGTGTGAGTAGGTCGGCCTCTGCGGCCTTGAAGACGGGCAACTGGCACCTCTATGCGTATCTGGACCCCGGGGAGGATGCCCCATTGGGACACATCCCGGGCTGTGGGCCCGGTTACCTCCCCGGGGAGGCGCCGTCCGCTACCGATGGTTCAACGGGGGCGACCCGCTGTCGGCATGCGAACGGAGTCATCCGGGCGACGAGGAGGTGCTGCTACTCGTCGTCCTCAGTCGTGGCAGCGGTCGGCCGCGCCTTGCGGGCCTTGCGCTTCGGCAGCACGTTGGCGATGCTCGGCCAGCCGGAGTCGCGGAGGTACACGTCCACTTGCGCCGTGCGGCCGACCAGCGCGTCGCTGTCGATGGGGTCGCCGTTCTCGAAGGCGGCGAACTCCGCTTCCGTCGCCAGCGCCTTGAAGAACCGGACGGCCTTCGGCGTGGTCTTGGACTTGGTGTTGAGGGACATGGACGTGAGCGCGTCCACCTCGATGGAGTCGCCGGCGCCGTAGAGGACGGACCCGTCGTCGTCCAGCAGGGTGAAGGTCCAGACGAAGCGGTCTCCGTCTCCGTACTGACCGCCCTCGATGTACTTGACCTCGATGGAGTCGAGCCGCCCGTCGTACAGCCCCGCTTCGATGTCGGGGGCGTCGGCGGACTTGGTGCTCGCTGCGAATGTCTGACCCATGGTCGAACCTCTTGGTGCGTTGTCCCCGGTCATCTGCCGGTGGAGTGATCCCACTATACGCCCAGTCTTGGTAACGCGCAACCAGCGGTGCCACCCGATGCCGGACGAACCGCACGGGGTCGGAGACTATCCGCCCGACTACTCGACTATCTCCTAGTCCCCTTTGTTGTACACCGTTGTCGGACAAGCAGAGCAACTGGCGAGCAAGCCTGACGACGGACCTGCTATTGCGGCGGCGGCAGCCGCAAGCAGGGCAGGCCGGTGGAGCACAACTGAGCACGAACCGTTGTTGTGTACCTCGACAGAACCCTAGGGGGTGGAGCACAACAACGAGGGACCCGGGCGTCACGTGACGTGTGCGCTCCGGGGGGCCCCATTGTGACGCTGTGGGGGGCCTCTTAGGCAGACCCCAGGCACCCGGGTGGGGTACTTCATGTGACGTGAATAGTCCATGTGACCATGACTATTCGGTACGACCGTACCGATTGTGCGTTGTGACGGACATCGGGGCGCCCGGGGGCCATTGGCGGGCTGGTGGCTCGGCATGTGGTAACTGGGTATACCTATCAGAGAGCGACTAGCCTGTCCCCCGCCCCGCCCGGCCCC
>SHYV01000111.1 GCA_009692605.1 Myxococcales bacterium | reverse complement strand
CACGCCGCCGACCCGTGCCTCGCGCGAACCGGGTTGCGCTGGACGAACCATCGTTTGGCCCCGCGCCCCCCTTCTGGCGGCGCGAAACCTCGCGAGATCGTCAATCGACGGAGCCTCTACTTGTCCGATCCTGAACTCCCCGCAGCATCCGCCGCGGCCCCCCCCGCTCTTCTCGCCGAATCCGCTGATCGCCCTCCCGAATCCCCGGAGCCCTCCGCCGTCCCGGTGCGCGCCCAGGACCACGTCTCCGACCGGATGTTCGCCGACTTCCCCATCTCCCCGGAGGTCCTTCAGGGGCTGACCGCGATGGGGTACCAGAACGCCACGCCGGTTCAGGCCAAGACCATTGACCCTGCGCTCGCCGGCCGGGACCTGATCGTCCGGGCCAAAACGGGGACGGGTAAGACCGCCGCGTTTTGTGTTCCCCTCGTGGAGCGCATCGTGGGCGGCACCAGAGCCACACGCGCCATCGTCCTTTCGCCCACCCGCGAGCTCGCCATCCAGATCGCTCAGGAATGTGCGGCCATCGCGAAGTTCAAGGATCTTCGCATCTGCGCCATCTACGGTGGCGTCGGGTTCGAATCGCAGGTGGCAGCGCTCAAGGAAGGTTCCGAGATCGTCGTCGGCACGCCGGGTCGCATCCTCGACCACCTCCGCCGCGGCAACCTTGACCTGTCCGGAGTCGAATTCGCGGTGCTGGACGAAGCCGATGAGATGCTCTCCATGGGCTTTCTCGAAGACGTCCGGAAGATACTTGACAAGTGCGGCGCGAATCGTCAGACCCTGCTGTTCTCTGCGACGGTGAACGAGTCGATCCGGGGGCTGATTGGGCGCTACACAAAGGACGCGCTCGACATCATGCTGTCCTTTGACGGCGACAACGTTCAGCAAGTCACCCACATCCTGTACGAGTCCAGCCCCGACTACCACAAGGCTCGTGCGCTGCTTGACCTCATCGAGAAGGAGCGCCCCAAGAGCGCGATCATCTTCTGCAATACCAAAGAGGACGTCGGCACCGTCTGTAGCTATCTGGAGCGACAGGGCATGAACGCCGAGATGATCTCGGGTGATCTCCCCCAAAAGCAGCGCGAGCGGGTGATGGCGCGTGTGAAGGCCGGGGCGACGCAGTTCCTCGTGGCCACCGACGTGGCGGCGCGCGGCATCGACATCTCGGACCTCTCCCACGTCATCAACTACGCGCTGCCGGACGACCCAGCCGTGTACCTGCACCGCTCCGGGCGTACCGGGCGCATCGGCAAGACCGGGGTCGTGCTGAACCTCGCTGGCGGGGCCGATTTCTCAAGCCGGATCTCCCTCGAGCGCATCCACAAGATCCAGTTCGATGTCCGGCAAATGCCGACTCCGGACGAGTCTGCGACGCTGCGCGCCGAACGCGTCTCCGGCGTGATCAACCAGGCCGCGGGCTCGACCGCCTACGAGTCCTGGCTCGACGCAGCCCGGCGGATGAAGGAGCGGCCCGACGCGGACAAGCTGATCGCCGTGATGATCCGGGCGTTCATGCAGTTCGACGCAGCTCGGCGCGCCGAGCTCATCGACCGCGACAATGGCAGCGGCGGCACCGACGAGATGGCCGAGCGGCCCCAACGGGATGACCGGTCGCGCGGCGACGGGTCCCGGCGGGATGGCCCGAGGGGCTCTGACCGCCCCCGCGACGACCGCCCCCACGACCGCCCCCGCGACGACCGCCCCCGCGACGACCGGCCCCGCGACGACCGCCCCCGCGACGACCGCCCCCGCGACGACCGCCCCCGTCGGGACGACCGGAGCGCCGCTCCGCGCGACGACCGGCCCCGTCGGGACGACCGGAGCGCCGCTCCGCGCGACGACCGGCCCCGCGAGCCCCGGCCTGCTCAAGAGCGCGCCCCGCGTGCGCCTCGGCTCCCGCCCGCCGAAACACCCGCACCGAACGCAACCGCCCCGGCGGAGCTTCAGGCAGAGCTCGAGGACCTGGAAGAGGGGGCCGACGACGGCGCGGAAGCGGGTCAGGGTGCTGAGGCTGGGCAGCGCAAGAAGCGCCGCCGTCGTCGCCGTCGGACGGGTGCACCGGGCGCCGAGGGCAGTGAGGCTGTGTCCGGCGAGGCCGCGCCTGCCGAGCAGTCTACGCCCGCTCAGGGCTGATCGCCCGGGGGTACGTTCTGCCGCCTACGGCAGCGTTCAGCCCGTGCGCGCGGTTATGTCTCTGGTCCTCTGGAGTCCCCATGCTGTGCGTTCGCCGATTCGTCCTTGCTGCCGCGGTCGGTCTTGTCGGTGGGTCTGCGTCCGCCGAGGATGGCGATATCAGCTACGAGGGCGGGAACTCCAGCAGCGCGCCCGGCTACGCGAGGGGCAAGCCGGTCTCGATTACCCACTCGTCGGGGAACCTGTCCGTGAACTGTCTGGACACCGACACCCTCACTGCGCGCATGAAGTACGTGGTGACCGGGAGCGCAGAGGGCCCGATGGAGACAGCGGGAAAGGGCATCGGACTGGCGGCCTATGGGGACGCCAACGGCGGCAAGGTCAGCACGCGCGTGCCATCGAAGCCAAGCGGCGTCTCGGAGATCGACGTCACCCTGACGGTAAACATCCCCAACGGCCCCTTGACCTTGACCGTCACCGAGACGGGGAAGGGATGGGTGCAGGTCCAGGGATGTGACGGCACGGTGAAGATCAGCGCCGGCGCGGGCGGCGCCTACGCGTCCGGCGCCTTGAAAGGGGCGACGGTGACGGCGACCGGCAGCGCGGTCAAGGTGGTTCAGGCCAAGGATGCGGTCTTCACCTCGACGACATCGCTCTCTGCCCCGGGCGGGAATGCTACGCTGGTGCTCGGCGCCGCGCAGGGCGGCAAGATTACGGTCAAAGGCACCGAAGTGTCGGTCGCTCCGACGGTCATGGGCACCAACACCGCGACCCTCGTCTCGGGTGACCTCGGCCTCGCCGGGCCCACCATCAGCGTGAGCGCCAAGGACCGTGCAGAGGTGGCGAACAGCCAGTAGTGACCGGACGCTCGCCCGGCCGGTTAAGCCCGTAGGGCTCGCCGGTTCTGCGAGAGCGCAATTTAGCTATCGTAAAAAAATAGAGGTTCTCTGTGACTACTTGGGTCTACTCGTTCGGTGATGGCCGGTCGGATGGCGACGCGACGATGAAGAGCCTGCTCGGAGGCAAGGGGGCCGGTCTCGCCGAGATGACCCGGATTGGCCTGCCCGTGCCTCCCGGGTTCACGATCACGACCGCCGCCTGCAACCACTGGTTTCAGACTCAGGGGCAATACCCGGAGGGGCTGTGGGAGGCTGCGCAATCGGCGCTGCGTCGCGTGGAGCAGAGCACCGGAAAGCGGTTCGGAGATCCCGAGAACCCCTTGTTATTCTCCGTCCGGTCGGGCGCCGCGCAGTCGATGCCCGGGATGATGGACACCGTGCTGAACCTCGGCCTGAACGACGCAACCGCCGAAGGGCTCGCGCTGAAGACCCGTCGGCCGGTGTTCGCATGGGACAGCTACCGCCGCTTCGTGATGATGTTCGGCGACGTGGTGCTTGAGATCCCCTACACCCGCTTCCAGCGTGTGGTGGAGGAGGTCGCTGGAAAGCAGGAGCCCCGTGATCTTGAGCTGTCGGCGCTGAAAGGCCTCGTCGAGAAGCTCAAGGCCGTCGTCGCGGACGCGTGGGGCCCGTTCCCAAAGGACCCGCAGGTTCAGCTGAAGCTAGCAGTGGAGGCGGTGTTCCGTAGCTTCAACGGCCAAAGGGCCCGGTACTACCGGAAGATGAACAACATCCCGGATGACTGTGGGACGGCCGTCAACGTGCAGTCGATGGTGTTTGGCAACATGGGGGAGAACTCCGCGACTGGAGTGTGTTTCACTCGAAATCCCAAGTCCGGGCAGCGCGTTTTCTTCGGCGAGTGGCTGCGCAACGCGCAAGGCGAGGACGTGGTCGCTGGGACACACAACCCCCACCCGATCAACCGGGACGGGCAGGGTGACGGCGGAGGCGCGGATGCAACGCTGGAAGAGGCGATGCCTGTGGTCTACGCGGAGCTCAATCGCCTGCAGAAGATGCTGGAGCTGCACTACCGTGACATGCAGGACATCGAGTTCACGATCGAAGAGGGCAAGCTGTACCTCCTCCAGACCCGCAACGGGAAGCGCACCCCGGCGGCCGCCGTGCAGATCGTCGTGGACCTCGTGGCCGAAGGCGTGATCACCGAGGAAGAGGCGATCAAGCGGGTCAAGCCAGCCGATCTGGAGCTGGTGCTTCGGCCCGTTCTGGACCCCGATGCCCGGAAGAAGCGCATCGCGCGCGGGCTCGATGCCAGCCCCGGCGCGGCGAGCGGGAAGGTGGTGTTCCACTCCGAGGAGGCCCAGGAGATGGCCGACAAGGGCGAGGCCGTGATCCTCGTGCGTCTGGAGACGAGCCCGGAAGACATTCAGGGCATGAACATGGCGCGCGGAATCCTGACGGCGCGCGGCGGGCAGACCAGCCACGCGGCAGTGGTGGCCCGGGGCATGGGCAAGCCGTGTGTCGTTGGCTGCACTGAGATCCTGGTCGACTACGGGCGGCAGCTTTTTTACGCTGGCGACACGGTCGTCAAGCGGGGTGATTTCATCACCATTGACGGGGGCACGGGCGAGGTGTTCGAGGGGGAGATCCCGACGCTCGCACCACCGACCGACGCCGGCGCGATGGGGCAATTGCTGGTGTGGGCGGACAAGCGCGCTCGCCTGAAGGTCCGCGCCAATGCCGACACCGGGCCCGACGCCGCCAACGCGCGCCGGCTCGGGGCCGTGGGGATCGGCCTTTGTCGCACCGAGCACATGTTCTTCGAGCCGACCGCGCTGCGCGCCATGCGCCAGATGATCCTCGCCGACGACGAGCGGTCCCGGCAGCGCGCGTTGAGCGCCGTGCTTCCGATCCAACGTCAGGATTTTATCGAGCTTTTCCGGGCGATGGACGGCTTGCCGGTGACCATTCGTTTGCTCGATCCCCCGCTGCACGAGTTCCTACCGGCGCGGCCGGAGGAGGTGTCCGCGGTGGCCAAAGACCTTGGGGTGCGCACCGAGGCGTTGCAGGAGCGCCTGAAGCAGCTTCACGAATCCAACCCGATGATGGGGCACCGGGGTTGCCGTATCGGCGTGACCACCCCGGAGATTTACAACACACAGGTTCGCGCGATGTTCGAGGCCGCGGTCGCTGCGACGCGCGAGGGGATCGAGGTCATCCCCGAGGTGATGATCCCGCTGGTATCGATGCCGTCGGAGCTTGAGCGGTGTAGGAAGCAGGTGGAGGACACCGCCGAACAGGTGCTCGCGGAGAACAACACGCGCATCCAGTACAAGATCGGCACCATGATCGAGCTTCCTCGGGCCTGCGTTCTGGCCGACAAGATCGCCGTGCATGCGGACTTCTTCAGCTTCGGGACGAACGACCTCACCCAGATGACCTATGGCTTCTCGCGGGACGACATGGGCAAGTTCTTCGCTGAGTACCAGCAGCGCGGCGTCATCAAGGACTCGCCGTTGTCGGTGTTTGATGCCGAGGGCGTCGGCAAGCTGGTCGAGATGGCAGCTACGAAGGGCCGGCAGGCGAGGCCCCAGCTCAAGCTCGGGGTGTGCGGAGAGCATGGTGGGGACCCGACTGGCGTGGCGTTCTTCCATCGCATCGGTCTGGACTACGTGAGCTGCTCGCCCTTTCGGGTGCCCGTCGCGCGTCTCGCAGCAGCGCACGCTGCGCTGGGAGTGCTCTGACGCCTCGCCGCGCCCTCGGGGACGAGGTGGGTGAGGACCCGATCCACACAGCGTTGGGGGGAATCAGCTATGATGCCGTTTGCAGAGCCGGAGCGCTGGAGTCCAGATGAAAAACTGCCCGCTGTGTCACACAACCTATGAGGATTGGATTGACTTCTGCTTCAACGACGGCATGCCGCTCGTCGGGAAGGGGGGGGCAGCTTCGCCTTTGCTGATGCAATCAGGGTCGGCACCCACCGCGCCGACGCCCCGGCTAGCGGATGAGGCCGACCTTCCGGTAGCCGGCAACCTCCGCCCGACCGCGCCTGAGGTGCCGGTGGGGGCAGGGGACATCGCCCCTGCTCGTCCTGCGCCGCTGGCGCCTGCCGGTGACATCACCGGGGTGTTCGTCGGCCCGATCCGCGATGAGGACGGAGAGGTGTTCCGACGCCTGCCCGCGGGGCCGATGAACCTAGCCAGCCTCTCGTCGGCCGTGCCGGACATCGACCCCGATGGGGCGGATGACGCCACTCGCCCGATCGGCTCGGGGACCGCGTCGGAGGACTCGGACGAGCACAGCCGGGCGACAGTCCCGCTCACGTCGTCCGCGCTCGCCGGGACAGAGCTGCCGGACATGTCCGGCCGTCCGGCGTCAGCTACCGCGTCTGGGGCGGACGCCCTCGGAGTTGGCCCGGCAGAGGCGCCCGAGGCAGGAGCGGAACCCGCTTCCGCCGACTCGTCCCGCCCTCCGGCCGAAGACGAGCCAGTCGCTGAAGCCGGCCAGCGCGGGGCAGAGGCGGCCTGGTCCGAGCCGACCCAGAGCGATTCAGTTTCGGAGCCCGATGAGGATCCGCCTTCGGGTGGAGGCTGGGGGGTCCGAATCGCCCTTGGCGGCTTGCTCGCGCTGGTCCTAGTGGTTGGGGGTGTATCCCTCGCTGCGGTCCTGTTCATGCGGGACAGCGCGCAGCCGGCCGCGCCCCCAACAACGAAGCCCGCAGCGGTGCAGCCGGCGCCTCCCTGGCCGGCGCCAGCGCCAGCGCCACCTTCGCTGCCCCCGGTCGATCCCGCGCTGGCCCTGCCGCCCGTCGGGGGCGTCCAGCCCAGTCCTCTGGCCCCCCCAGCCGTGGTGCCGCCCCCCCCGGCGGCCGGTACGCCGGTTGCCAACGTGGCCCCGCCGCCCGCCGCGTCCCCGACCGCGAGGCCGCCTGCCGCCACTCCGGTAGCAGCCCGCTCCGCGCCCCCCCCCGCCGCCACCCCGGTCTCCTCCTCGAAGCCTCCCGCCACCACCCGGCCGGCCTCGCCCCCGGTCAGCTCGGAAGCCGACCCCTGGGGCGCCCCCGCCCCGGCCACGTCCGGCATCTTGAAGATCGTCACGGATCCCGACGGCGCCACCGTCTACATCAACGAGGCTCAGCGAGGCAGGACGCCCCTTAGCGTCCAACTTCCGTACGGCACGCAGAACATTCGGATCGTGCGCACCGGGTACAAGACCGAAGTGCGGGACGTGACGTTGCGTGTCCCCGAAATCAGCGTCCCATTCACGCTCAAGCCTGAAGTGGTGACGGGAACGGTCAACGTCTACGGGCCGGCGGCGTACCGTGTGGTGGTGGACGGGCATGACCGGGGCGCGATGCCGGTCACGGTGCAGGTCTCCGAGGGGGTACGCCAGTTCAAGCTGGTGAGCGACGCGGACGGGTCAGTGTGCTCGCTGCCGCGCGAGGTCACGTTCCGGTCGCCTGGTCGACCAGAGACAGTCACGCTCGCCTGTCCGTAGGCACGACCGATTCGAAAAGCCCGGTGTGATCCGCTGTCCGGCTGGTCAGTCGGCGTAGTCTGTTCTATACTGCGAGGCATGATCAACCCGTCGTTTGTGTCGCCGTGCCCGCAGCGCTCTGCGTCTTGCGTCTTCCTTCCCGCGATGCTCGTCGCGATCGCCCTCTCGGGTTGTGACGGTGGCGAAAAGGGGGCGGACAAGGAGCCGAACCAGGTCGTGAGCTATTCGGATCAGGATGGCGACGGCATCATCGACTTTCACGAGGGATTTGTGGACCCGGACGCGGCGGTGGACTCTGCGGACACCGGGCCAGTGGCGACCTCACCGGACACCGACGCCGACGGCACTGAGGATTTCCTGGACACGGACAGCGACGCCGACGGGATTGACGACGGGTTGGAGGCGGGCGACAGCGATGCGCTGACGCTGCCGTTCGACTCGGATGACGACGGCATCGCTGACTTTCGCGACACCGACAGCGACGGCAACTGTCTCAGCGACACACAGGACGGTCAGGGAGACTTGGACGCCGACGGGGTGATCGACTCCTCTGATCTGGACGACGACGGCGACACCATCAACGACAGCTACGAGATGGGCGACGCCTGCGCGGTGCTCGATTCGGACTCCGACGACACGCCCGACTACCAGGACCTTGACTCGGACGGCGACAACGTGGCAGACGTGTACGAGGCCGGCACCACGGCCTGGGATTCTTCGCCGGCGGACACCGATCAGGACGGTACTCCGGACTATCTGGATCTGGACTCCGACAACGACGGCATGTCCGACACATTGGAAGACGCGGTGTCCTCGCCCGCGGACACCCCGCGTGACACCGACGGGGACGGCATCATCGACTCGGCTGACTTTGACTCGGACGGCGATGGCATCACGGATGTCGACGAGGTCGCGCTCGGCACCGACCCCCGCGAGTCTGACTCGGACGGTGACGGATTCACCGATGGCGCCGAGCTTGAAGCCGGTACAGACCCGACCGACCCGACCTCGGAGATCGATGGCATCTACGTCACCGTGCCCGAGCGGACGAGCGTCGAGGAGAGCTTTGAGTTCACCCTGAACGTGGAGATGGGGGACGTCATGTTCCTGCTCGACACGACCTGCTCCATGACCACGACGCTCAACGGGGTGGCGAGCACGTTCTCCGGGATCGTCTCCAGCCTGGCGACGACGCTGCCCGACGCGGAGTACGGGGTGGGTACCTTCGACGATTATCCGCTCTCCTCGTGCTGCGGCTCCCCCGGCACGGATCATGCGTTCATCCTCGAGCAGCAGATCACCGACAGCACGTCCTCGGTCCAGAGTGCGCTGTCGCGCCTGAGCGTCCACAACGGTGGGGATCTGCCAGAGTCTGGGATTGAGGCGCTCTATCAGACGCTGACCGGCGTCGGCTACGACATGACATGCAACGGGAACTACTCCCCCAGCACCGACGTCGTGCCCTTCATCGCGAGTGGCGGGGATCTTTTCGGCGGAGCAGGCGGGCAGTGGTACAACTCTTCCACCTCGGGCGGCGCCACAGGCGGCGGAGCGGGCTTCCGGCCCTATGCCTTGCCGATCGTCGTCTACGCGACGGATGCCCAAATGCGGGACCCATCCAGCTCCATTCGCGGCGTGACCGCCGTACCGTCCGGGGCTTGCCACAACGCGACCGCCGCGGACGTCGTCTCCGCCGCGAGCTCGCTCGGGGCCTACCTCATCGGGATCTCTGTGGGAGGGAGCTCCACGAATTCCCCGTGGGCGCAGGCCAACGAGCTCGCAGCGGCCACAAACTCCTACGCCGACACCGACGGCGATGGCTCCGCCGATGACAAGCTGGTGTTCACCTGGAGCAACGGCAGCTCTGCTGCCCTGAAGACCACCATCGTGGACGCTGTGACCGACCTCGTCGGCTCCCTCCAGTTCTCGGAGGTGACGCTGGTCCCGGACGATCCGTACGGCTTCGTCGTGGGCATCGACCCCGCCAGCTACACGCTTTCGAGTGGTGTAAATGGTCAGGTCATCGACTTCACGCTGACCTTTCGCGGGGCGGTCCCCGCGCAGTCCACCGACCAGACCTACCACGTTGCACTCAACGTCATCGGCGACGGCACGGTGCTTCTCGACACACTCGACATCTACATCGTCGTCCCGGGGAACTGAAAGATGCGCACCATCCTCCTGTCGAGCCTTTCCCTCGGGCCGCTGCTGGCCTGCTCCGAGACTGGGATCAAGCACGTCACCGACTACGGCGGCGTCTACGAGTCTTCCATCAACGGCCGGGTCTGCGACCCCGAGCGGAACGCCTGGATGGAAGGCGCTACGGTCTACACCCACATCGTGTCCGACGATGGTGAGCTGATCGGCACCGTGGAGGCCATCACCGACACCGAGGGCTACTTCACGCTCGAGGGGCTCCGCGACGGCCTGATCTACACGGTCTACGTGCAATTCGGCAGCACGGTCATCGACCAGTACGATGTGGACCTGACCGAGGGCGGTGAGGTCAACGTGCCCGAGCCCGCGTGCGGCGGCTCGGTCTCCGGCGATGTCGCGGTGGTCACCGGCGACTTCGATGACATGGGGGCGGTCTTACAGGCCGTCGGGATCACGAGCTTTACGGTGATCGACGGGCGTGACGCCAGCGGGCTGGTCGAGTTCCTTTCGTCGGCTGACAACCTCACGCCTTTCGCGACTGTGTATTTCGCCGGCGGCCACATCGAGGAGGACGTGCTGTACGACACCGACGGCTCGGACACCGCCGGCGATGTCGCGCGCACCGTCGCGGCCGTGCGCCTGTACGCGATGGCCGGAGGAAAGGTCGTCGCCAGCGACTGGTCCTACGACGTCATCGAGCAGATCTGGCCCGGGCAGGTCGAGTTTCTGGGCGACGACACTGTCCCTAACGATGCGGAGCTCGGCGTCCCGATGAACGTCAACGCCACCATCCTCGACTCGGGGCTGGCCTCTGCGGTCGGCGAAGCGTCGATGACCGTAAACTTCGATCTGGACGCATGGCCGGTGATTGAGTCGGTGGGCGACGAAGTCACGACGCTGCAGCAGGGCGATGTCACCTGGCGGTTCGGGCTCGACACCACGAACGAGCGTGCAAAGCCGCTCGCGGTCACGTTCGCAGCCGGCGATGGCCTTGTGGTCTACACCTCCTGGCGCATGGCCTCGAACAGCGAAGGCAAGGGCGGCAAGGTCATCCGGTACCTGATCAACGACCTCTGACCCGCTAGGCCCAGAGCCGGATGCCGCCCAGCAGGCCAGCGAGGTTGTCCACGATGCGGACGTTGTCCGGCAGGGTCTCTGGCTTGACGAGCCTTGAGTTCCCGCCGCCAACGTACAGCACCCGGTAGTTCAAGATCGGCTCAAGCTGGGTGAACACCTCACTCACCCGCTTGTTCCACGCCTTCTTGCCCACGGAGAGCAACGCGGCGTGTCCGACGCGCTCCTCGTACGTCTTGTTCTTGCGGAACGGGTGGTGCGCGAGCTCGATGTTCGGGACGTAGCGGCCGTCGACGTAGAGTCCAAAACCCATCCCGGTGCCCAGCGTGATCACCGCCTCGACGCCCTTGCCCTCGATCACGCCCAGACCCTGCACTCCGGCGTCGTTCGCGGCACGGGCCGGCTTGCTGGTCATCGTCTCGATCGCGGCGGTCAGGCCGAATCCGGCCCACTCGGGGGAGAGGTTCGGCGCGCTGCGGGTGACGCCATCGACCACCACGCCCGGGAAGCCGACCGAGACGCGGTCGAACGCACCCTGCGCAGCCGCCAGCTGTGCGATCACCAGCAGACAGGCTTCGGGGGTGGCGGGCTGAGGGGTTTCGATCCGCATCCGCTCAGTCAGCGCTTTCCCGGTGGCGTCCAGAACGATGGCTTTGATGCCAGATCCACCGACGTCGATGCAGAGGGTCTTGACAGCACGTGGCTTCATGGACAGTCCGTAGGTGAAAGCGTGGAGGCTACTCGGCTGCGGGGGGTTGGATGCGGCTTGGGTCGGGAAGCAGGATGTAGCCCTTCTGGAGGTCGCCGAGGAACGCGCAGGCGTCGCCGCCCACCTCGCCCAGAATCGCGCCCACGTAGGCGGTGACGAGCGCCTCGATGCGCTCCTCGAGCTCCCCAATCCGCGTGCCGTTCAGGTCGGGCAGATGGGCATCCAGAATGGCATCGAGGGCATCCGATGGCTCCAGCATCGGTGTGCCGTCCATCATCCGCTCTTGGATCAGCTCGCGCAGCCGGTCCACCGATTCCTTCCGGCTGCCGATCGGGCCCGATTTGATGCGAACAGGGCGGTCCAACCCGAACAGCATGATCTGTGCGGTCTGGAAGTGGGTCTCGACGAGGCGGTCGGACTCGCTGGACGGATCCGGGTCGAACCCCATCCTCATCCACGCCTTCGCCATCGTTCGAGGATGGCTCGCCGAGATGTTGTTGTTGGCGTATTCATCGATCTTATAGCGACCGAAGTGCTCCAGCAGCAGGCGGTCGCATGGCCGCGACCCCGAGAGGTTGTCGATGATGACGGGCGCGTTCACGGTGAGAGTGCAATGCCCTCGGCCCCGGTTCTTCGAGACCCACCGAAGCGTGTCCTCATGCGTACGGAGGCTCTCGGCCGTGATCATGATCAGGTTGCCGCCTTCTGTCGTCTCCAAGACCACCCCACCCGAAGGGTCGCGTGGGGTCCATCCGACGTCTAGCCCAAGGTATCGAATCGTCCGCAAGTTCTCTCCTGTTTCGTAGGTTCATTCTGTGGTTCGCGCCGCAGCGCTACCGCGGGTGTTGCTTCCTGCTCTTCGTTGTCTCTCGCGTCCGGTGCGCGCTCACTTCCAGCGGCCCATCAGCCCGCCCAGCGCCATCGGTACGCCTCTGGCGCGCTGGGCAAGGCTGGCTCCACCGCGGCTCACCTCAATGAGTCCGGTCGCCATCCGTACGAGGGCGTCGTTGTAGGGGTACCACCACATTTCGCGCTTCTGGCCGGTGCGGTCGATGCACACCGTGCGCACCTGAGTCAGACCCTCCAGCCCGAAACGGGAGCCGGTCACGCCGTAGCCGCTGTCGCCGCGGCCAGTCCACGCCGCGCCGCCCATCGGCCCTGTGAAGCAGCAGTTGTTCACGAAGATCACCCCGCACCGGATCCGGCGAGCGACCGCCTCGGCAGCGACGACGTCTTTGCCCCAGACGCTGCCGCACAGCCCGAACGGGGTGCGGTTGGTCAGGAGGATCGCCTCGTCTACCGTGTCAAACGGGACGATGGGCAGCAACGGCCCGAAGGTCTCTTCGACCATCAGGTCGCAGCCCTCCGGAACGTCGGTGAGCACGGTCGGCGGGTAAAAGTAGCCCTTCTCGGAAGGCTCTCCGCCCGTGCGCACCATGGCGCCCGCTGCCTTTGCGGCCTGAACCTGACCATGCACCTTGTCGAGCGCCGCCGCGTTGACGAGCGGACCGACGTCGTCGCCCTCACGCAACGCCCGCGTCGCGGTCACGACCCGGTCTACGAACGTTTCGTAGATCGACCGGTGTACGTAGCAGCGCTCGATGGACGCGCAGTCCTGACCGGCGTTGTGGAAAGCGCCCCAGACGATGCCGGCCACCGCGCGGTCGAGGTTCGCGTCTGCGAGGACGATCGCGGCGTCCTTGGAGCCGAGCTCCAGCGAGCACGGGATGAGCATGGTCGCGGCCTGTAGGGCCACACGCTTGCCGGCGCCGACGCTCCCGGTGAACACCACCTTGTCGGGGTGGGCGGCGATGAGGGCCTCACCCACTCGTCCGTCGCCCTGCACGGTGGTGACGAGGTTCGCGGGGAGCGTTGCAGCCAGCAGCTCTGCGAGGATCGCTCCCGTGCGCGGCGCATGCTCACTGGGCTTGAATACCACGGCGTTTCCCGCGAGCAGCCCGGGCACGATGGTCCGCAGCGGGAGGTTGAACGGGTAGTTCCAGGGCATGATCAACGCGATCACGCCGACAGGATCGAGCTCGAGCCACACCTGCTTTCCCGGATAGTTGATCGGGTTTAGCGGCACGTCGATCGGTGACAGCAGGTCATCGATCGCCGCGAGCCAGTAGTCGAACAGCTCTCCGGTGGTCACCAGTTCGCTGGTCCAGGCTTCGCCAAGGGGCTTTCCCAGCTCTTCGTGCAGGATTTGGCCGATCTCGGCGGCGCGCCCAAGGATGGCGTTCCCGAGTGATCGGACCGCCTTCTTTCGCACGTCCAAACCCGCAGCGGCAAAAGCGGCGCCGGCGAATCGCGCGGCGTCGACGATTCCGGCCAGGCTCGCGGGGTCTGCGCCGTCCACCGTCCAGCCGGTGTCCGCACCAGTAGCGGGGTTGATCGCAGTGATGCGAACCGCTGCCGCCGCGGCGGTAGTATGGGTGCTGGGTTGGGGCGAGACGCGAGACATCCCAGCCTCCTATCCTACTCGCCCACCGAGCGCGCCCACTCCTCCTCGGCCATGGTCAGGAAATCTGGGCACAACGGACTATAAATGGCGTCCACTCCGCTCGATGCCCGGCAAGGTCACTCCGGGGCTGCTGACCGCGGGCCGTCCGGTGCCACGCGGGCGTCGATCCAGGCCAGGATCGGCTCCCACACCCAGGTGCGGGCCTGACGGCCGAGGATCAGGTCCAAGTGGCCCCAATGGTGGCCGGTGGTGTAGTCGTCGAGCAGCAGGTATTGTTTGTCCTGGCTCCCAGAGCGCTCGAACGCCATCCGGGCGTCGGCGGGCGGCATCAGGTGGTCTAGATCCCCGGCGATCACGAGGAGGGGCACCTGCGTGGCCCCCCACGCCTCGTCCCACGCGAACCCGCCCGCCGTTCCCCATCGCGCCATGTCCATCCAGATCGACAGGCTTGTCCAGTCAAATCCGCGCTCCATGCGCTCTGCGAGCAGCTCGGGCTCCATGCTCCCCGGCGCCCATCCGGAGATCGGGAAGGCGTATCCGGCGACGTCGGAGATCCCGTAGAGCCGGCCGATGAGCTGTCCGGCGAGGCGCGTTCGGATGTTGACTCCTGCGAAGGGGCTCTTTGGGCTGGTCAGGAGCGTCGAGAGCTGGCACAGGAGCTTCAGGCTTCGGTTGGCCTGCGCGAAGGAGTAGAGCGCGCCGATGCCGATTACGCCGTGCATGTGGACGCGTGTGGCTGCGGCGTAGCTCACCGCTCCGCCCAGAGAGTGGCCGATCCAGAGCGCGGGGCCGAGGGCTTCGCCGAGCCGCACCGCGTCGTCCACGTAGTCCGAGAACCCGGATGAGTCGGTTCCCAGCCCCCCACCGCGCGACAGCCCGTGGCCGCGGAGCTCAAGGTTCCAGACGTCGAAGCCCTGCGAGGCGAACCAGGTCGATGGGCTTCGGCCGGTAGCGTGCCAGGTGTATCGATTCTGGGCGAACCCGTGCACCAAGACGATCTTGCGCTCGGGTGGCGCGGAGGGGCCGCCATCGGGGCCGCCAGAAGGACCACCAGACGGCGAGCACGACCACTTGCGGGTGAGCGTCAGCCCTCCGAAGCCGACGCGCTGCTTGTGGATGTCGACTTCGAGACCGGTGTCGGCTCGCTGGCGTATCCGCTCGATGGGGCCGTGTTCGAAGGGGGTCACAGCACCATCACGTCGCCAACAGCCGGGTGATCTCGGAGACGGCGTTGGCGTTGCCGATGTACAGCGGCGTTCGTTCGTGCAGGGAAGCCAGCGTGCGGTCGAGGATGGGGATTCGGCCGTCGGTCGCAGCCCCGCCTGCCTGCTCGGCGAGGAAGGCGAGGGGGAAGGCCTCGTAGAGTAACCGCAGCTTGCCGGACGGAGCCTTGGTGGAGGGCGGGTAGAGGAACACGCCTCCTTTCACGAGATTGCGGTGAAAATCGCCGACCAGACTGCCGATGTATCGGGCGGACCAGCCCGCCGCGGGATCCTTCGTGCCCGCCAGCCAGCCGGTGAGGGGGGCGGGCCATGTGCCTGAGTACGCCTCGTTGCAGCTGTAGGTGCGGGTGTCGGGCGACAGCCGAATGTCGCGGTGGGACAGGAAGAACTCCCCGACCGTGGGGTCGAGGGTGAAGCCGTGCACCCCCTGTCCGGTGGAGAGGACGAGCACGGTGCCTGCACCGTAGACGATGTACCCCGCCGCGGCGAGATCCCGGCCGGAGCGGAGGATGTCCTCGCTTTGGCCCTGCCCCGCGGCGGACTTTCTGCGAAATACTGCGAAGATGGTGCCGATGCTCGCGTTCGTATCGATGTTGGATGAGCCGTCCAGAGGATCCATCGCGAAGACATACTTGCCCGGATGGAACGGGGGCGGGATCGGGATGGCGTTCTCTTCCTCCTCACTGACGATCATGCAGAGCACGCCCGCGTGCTCCAGCGCGCGCTTGAAGGTCTCATTCGCGTAGATGTCCATCTTCTGGACGTACTCGCCCTGGATGTTCATCGTGCCTGTCGCGCCGAACATCCCGGCCAGACCGGCGCGATTGACGCGGGCACTTACGAGTTTTGCCGCGAGCGTGACCTGGTTGATCAGGGTAACGAACTGTCCGGTCGCCTCGGGGTGGTCGCGCAGGGTCTCGAGCAGAAACCGGTCGAGCGTCGTCCCCTCTTCGAACTGGGCGGGCGATGCGGACGGGGTGGAGACGGGGAGCAGGGAATGCATGCGGCCTCGTAATCAGAAACCGTGCTCACGGAACCAGGCCCACGCGTCGGTGAACGCCTGATCCAGCGGCCGCGGGACCAGCCCGAAGGCGCGCCGCGCCTTTCCGGGATCGAAATAGTGGGGCAAAAGGCCCATCCGAACAGCGGCGGGGTTGATTTCGCCCTCGGTCAGGCCGAGCGCGAGGGGAAGCTTCAGCGCCTGCGCGACCGTCAGGCCGAGCCAGCGCGGCAGCTCGCACAGCGGTGGCCTCACGCCCACCACCCTCGACATC